>PLBW01000098.1 GCA_003135475.1 Acidobacteriaceae bacterium | reverse complement strand
AGCCCAAATCATTCCAGAGCCTCCCTAAAGTTGATCGTCGAACCCGGATTGTACATGCTCTTGAGGTTTCAGAAAGCAGCTGTGCGACGAAATTATGAGACCGGAAACCAAGCTTTTTCAAAGCGTTTGAGATTTTTGACCATACGGGGTCGTGCTGAATGTGCTCGCGTGCCAAAACATCGAGACAGAATCCCGCACCAATGAGCGGGCGACTTGTTTTAGGGTCGGGATAAGCCGCTAGCACCCAGCCTTCGTGCCGGCTGTCCCGGAGGATCCTCATTAGGCTCTCTAAGTTGAACTTGGTGTTGGAATCCTTGAAGTCAAACAGTGGTGGGGGCGCCAGTGGAACCTCGGACGTCGGCAAGGAAGGCGACGGGGCAGAATTTCCTGCCGGCAGCCCTTTCGGCACAACGAAAGCAGGCGGCGATTGTGACGACGGCTCTTGAGACGACTGTTCAAGGGTCACGGACGGCGACACTTGCCCCATGGCGTTTCGCCCGGGAGCTGCCATGGCTAGTACAAGTGTCCCAGCCAGCACGAGTTGGTTTGTGCCCCTAATCTTTCCCATGGCTGCTGACTCAAGCGGCACTATGGCCATACACGATGACTGAAACTCGTTACATTGTGAACAGAGTAGCGCATTCGCCAAGCCATTTGAAGCAACCCATTCGGCATCACTCCAAGGTGTAGTCGGCTACCCTTCCCCCAATCCCTCTCAGGCAATTGTGGCAACCGATCGCTGGGCGCTTCCCTTGCTCACATTGAGGGTTCGGCATACCTGGGACCACGAAAGCCCGTCGCGGCGCAGCTCAGCCACCTGTCCAGCGTCAACCTGAACGCGGGGCCTTCCGAACTTCTTGCCTTTCGGGCGCGCGTTGCGTAGCCCGGCCTTGACCCGCTCCTGGATGAGCGAGCGCTCGAACTCGGCCATGGCGCCGATGATCTGGAACATCAGCCGCCCCGAGGGTGTGCTCAGATCAAGGTTGTCCCGGAAGCTGACAAACGCCACGCCATAGGCGCAAAGGTCGGCGAGCGCGTTGACCAGATGCTTCAACGAGCGGCCGAAGCGATCGATCTTCCACACCAACACAGCATCGAACAGGCGTCGGTGAGCGTCGGCCATCAACTGGTTCAGTTGAGGCCGCGATTCTTTTGAACCGGACACGCCCTGATCGACATACTCGCTGGTGATGGTCCAGCCGCGGCGGGTGGCGTACTCCCGGAGTTCGGAGAGCTGCATCTCGGGATCTTGCCCATTGAGGGTTGAAACACGCGCATAGAGAGCGACGCGAGCAATTGTGAGGGGTGGTTCTTGAGTGAGTGATGATGCGGTGTTACGTTGATGTACAGCCATTGGGTGCCTCCTAGTTAGGTGCCCTGGTTAGCGTCGTGTCGGTGTTAGTGCACTGGCACGGCGCGCTTAATCTTCAGGCCTTTTTCTTTCGGCCTCTGCCTTTGCGGTAATTCTGCTCGTTGTAAATTTGTGTCGTGGTTTGTGTCGTAACCCTGCCATCCCTGTCGGTGTCAGGCTGTGTCGGAGGGTATTCCTCAGGCGTACTTGCGAGGGATCGAAGAGCGGGCAGAGCCGCACCAACACTGCGACTGCGTATCGCTGCGTCTCGCTCGGTATCGTCAGGCTTCACATCGGACAAGGAATTGACACGGTAGAGGTCAGGGGTTCGAGTCCCCTCGTGCCTACCATTTCTTCAATCACTTATTCTTCAATCACTTACGGTCGACCGCTTTCTCCGCCTGGCCGGCGATGGCGTCGCGGTGGCGAACTCATAATCGAGAAAGCAAGTTTGCGATTACTTTCTCGCAGCCCTGGTAGCGGCAGATTGCGCCTTGGCGTCATCCTTCACTTGCAGACCACGGGTTTTCACACGCATCTTTTGACGCGCCTTGCGCAGGCGATGCTCGCGGGATTTGTCTCCATTCCGAAACGACATTGGTAGTACCTCTCTAGCGATGCTACAGCATTTATCGGAAGTATGTAGCAGCGGCGTGGTCACGGAGATAGTGGGGCTTCCCTGCGTCTGATTTAGACCAAAGGCACATGGTTCGCGGTCGCTATTGTGATGGATTGGGAGCGTGTGCGTCTGCAAGATGCAGTCGGAGTCAGACGAGAATAGTCACAAAGCTACAGCAGGTAAGCGCACGGTGAGCGGCTACCGCTGGGGCTTGGAAGGACCGCAGCGCCGGACGGTGCAACGAGTCCGCCGGCTTTTCGCCCTGGAGCGCGCAGCGGCCTTCAATTGTTCGATCTCGGAAAACTGATTCGCTGCCATCTCTTGAATCAGGTCCAGGATCGTCTTCTGCTTGGTCACGCCAATCTGTACGAGTTGCATGGCTACCCACAGTAGAGGAAGTTGAAATGTGGATCATCCCCTGATGGTCGCAGGGCCCGTACAACCTCAGTATCACAGCCCGCGGCCGCCGCCGAGGCCGGTTCGCCGCGGGTGCTAGAATTCAGGAACCACGAACAGCTTGCAATCATACTCTCCGGGTTATAACAGCACGTATTGACCCACCACTATCGTGTGCACCGACGATCAAGACGGCCAGCTTACTCGTTGCCCTGAGTTGGTTGCGCTCACGGGTTTCATGGGCGCTGGCAAGACCACGGTTGGCCGTTCGTTGGCAAATCTTCTTCGCTGGTCCTTCTTCGACCTCGATTGTGAAATTGAGGTGAGACAGAAGCTGCTGGTCCGCGAAATATTTCAACTGCGCGGCGAGTCCGGTTTTCGCGAACTCGAAACTGACACCTTGCGCTCGGTGCTGCAACAGGCATCAGGTCCAACTGTGATTGCGCTGGGCGGCGGCACGTTCGTTCAGTCAGCGAACCTAGCACTGGTGCGAAGCCGCGGCGCGCGCGTCGTTTTCCTGGAAACAGAGATCGAGGAACTGCTATGGCGGTGCCGGGCCGCTGACCAGCACTTGCCACAAAGCTCTCGTCCACTCGCGGCTACGCCTGAGGCCTTCCGCCTGCTTTACGCTCAGCGCCTTCCGTTCTACCGCTCCGCCGATCTCACCGTTGATGCAACCGGCAAGACCGTCGAAGACCTGGCGCAGGAAATCGTCTTGAGTCTGCATCTGTCCCACCGTTAGGGTGATAATGTCGCATTCGCTGCGCGTCCTCTATCGGCCGTCGAACGTGGTATAACTTTGTCTTTCACCACCATGCCTCAGCAGAAAATTGCCGTCGGAATTCTGGGCGCTACCGGCGTTGTCGGCCAGCGTTTCATACAGTTGCTCGAAGCCCATCCGTGGTTCGAAGTTGCCTGGCTGGCAGCTTCTGATCGTTCCGCTGGACAAGCCTATGGGGAAGCCGTGCGCTGGCGTTTGAAGACTCCCATCCCCGAGCGCGCACGCCGGATGCAGGTGTCGAATGCCGCTCCGGAAGGTGCGCCACGGGTCATCTTCGCCGCGCTGGATGCGGGCATCGCGCGCGAGCTTGAGCCGCAGTTTGCCGCGGCCGGTTGCGCTGTGGTCAGCAATTCCAGCGCTTTTCGGATGCACGAAAACGTTCCTTTGGTCGTGCCCGAGGTGAACGCCGGTCACATTGCCCTGATCGAGAAGCAATGTTGGCGCAAGCAGTCGGGCGGCTACATTGTTACCAACCCGAACTGTTCGGCGATTGGACTTGTGGTGGCGCTGGCTCCGCTGCATCAGAAATTTGGCATCGAGGCCCTGTTCGTTACCACCATGCAAGCCGTCAGCGGCGCAGGCTATCCCGGAGTGGCTTCCCTCGACATTCTCGGCAATGTGATTCCCTACATTGCCAAGGAAGAAGAAAAGATGGAGGAGGAGACCCGCAAACTTCTCGGTGAACTGGCCGGCGACCGAGTGGAGCCGGCGACGTTTCGCATGACGGCACACTGCAATCGAGTCGCGGTGGAAGATGGCCACACCGAATCCGTATCGGTGAAGTTGAAGCGGAAGGCCGGGGCTGAAGAACTGATCGCGGCATTCAACGAGTTTCGCTCAACTCCTCAGGAACTGAAATTGCCGCTGGCCCCTGCGCAACCGATCTTTTACGATGCCGCACCGGACCGGCCGCAGCCGCGCTTCGACGTGGACCGCGGGAATGGGATGACGGTGAGTGTAGGACGGCTTCGTCCCTGCGGTGTGCTCGATTACAAGTTTACGGTGCTCTCGCACAACACCATTCGTGGCGCCGCCGGCGCCGCCATTCTCAACGCCGAACTCCTCAAGGCGCAGGGCTTCCTGTCGTGATGCCAGAGCTTCCACTTCCTTCGCCGGTGGTGAGGCCGTGATCGTCATGAAGTTTGGCGGGACGTCCATGGAAGATGCCGCCGCCATCGATCGTGTCGCAGCCATTGTGAAAACGCGCTTGCCGGAGCGGCCCTTCGTGATCGTGAGCGCTATGGCCAGGGTGACAGACCAGTTGCTCGCCATGGCGGCGGCCGCAGGACGAGGCGAACGCGAGCAGACGCTCGACCTCTGCCGCCATCTCCGCGAGCGCCATTATTTGGCGGCAGGCGAATTACTGGGCACTGGCTTGCATACCGAATTGCATGGTGATTTAGGAGCAGAGTTCGATGCGCTCGACGAGTTGCTGCGAGGCATTGCCGCCGTCGGTGAACTCACGCCGCGCACCTCCGATTATGTGGTTTCCTTCGGCGAGCGCCTGTCGAGCATGATCGCAACCGCTGCTTTTCTGGCACGCGGCATCCCGGCAACGCTGGTGGATGCGCGTCAGGTGATCATCACCGACTCGCAGCACGGCCGGGCTGTTCCTCAAGTTGAGGAGATCAACGATCGCCTGCAGAATCGCGTCAAGCCGCTGCTTGAACAGCATCGAGTGCCGATCATGGGCGGCTTCATTGGCTCAACGCGGGAAGGCATTCCAACCACAATTGGCCGCGGCGGTTCCGATTTTTCCGCCGCCCTGGCCGGCGCGGGGTTGGACGCCGAGCGCATCGAGATCTGGACCGACGTGGACGGAATGAAGACCACCGACCCGCGGCTATGTCCCGAGGCGCGCCGCATCAAGCTCATCAGCTTCGAAGAAGCTGCCGAACTGGCCTACTTCGGCGCCAAGGTGTTGCATCCGGCGACCGTGCTTCCCGCAGTCGAGAAGAACATCCCGGTGCTGGTGCTGAACTCGCGCAACCCGTCAAATGAGGGCACGCGCATCCTGTCGAGGACCCCGCGCTCGCGTTCGCTTTTCAAGGCCATCGCCGCCAAGAACCGCATCACCATTGTCGAAATCGTTGCCGCACGCATGCTCATGGCCCACGGCTTTCTGGCCAAGGTGTTCGAAGTCTTCGCGCGCCACCGTTGTGCGGTTGACGTGGTATCGACATCGGAAGTCAGCATTTCTCTCACCGTCGATTCCAACGAAGCCATTCCCCAGATCGCCGCCGACCTGGAGAAACTTGCCTTCGTAAAGTACGCGGGGCGCAAAGCGATTGTTTGCCTGGTGGGCGAGAATCTGCGCGATACGCCCGGAGTTGCGGCGCAAGTCTTCGATGCCATCGGCGACATTAACGTGCGCATGATTTCGCAAGGAGCATCGGAGATCAACCTGACCTTCGTGATCGACGAAACCGATGTTCCGGAAGCGGTGCGGCGCTTGCATGCCAAGTTCTTTGCTGAGGTCGATCCTGAGGTGTTCGATTGAACTCGTTGACTCTTAGACTGCTGGTGTTGGGATGTGGCAAGACCGGGACGCTGGTCGCGGAAGTCGCGCGCGAACGCGGACATCAGGTGCAAAGCATCGATGCCGACGTCAACCAGAATGCTGCGTGGCTCACACCCGAACACCTGCGCAACGTTGATGTGGCAATCGATTTCACCGCGCCTGATGCGGTGTTGGCGAATATCGACGCCTGCGTGCGCGCGCGCACGGCGATGGTGGTCGGAACCACGGGCTGGTACGGCGAACTCGATCGCGTCCGGCAAGCGGTCGAGCAAGCCGGCACAGGATTTGTCTTCGGGGCAAACTTTTCCTACGGCGTGAACCTGTTTTTTCAGATTGCGCAAGCGGCGGCGCCCGCGTTGGCGCACAACTACCGTGGACACATTACCGAGCGGCATCACATTCACAAGAAGGACGCGCCTTCTGGCACTGCTGCGGCGTTACAACGGTTGCTGGAGCAGTCGGGGGGAGAACGCGTCGAGATTACCTCCGAGCGTGAAGGCGATGTTACCGGCACGCATACGCTGGAGTTGGTCTCGTCCGGCGATCGTATTGTGCTCACGCACGAAGCCAAGTCCCGTCGCACTTTTGCCGAGGGAGCGGTGCTGGCAGCCGAGTGGATCGCTGGCAGGACTGGGTTCTACGACTTCAAGGATATTTTTTCCCAAATCTGAACTGCGCTCCTGTTTCTCAGCAGACAGTTATATCCAGAACTCAACTACCCACCGTACAATCAAATGGTCTGAATGCTCGGAGGCGACCATGAAACATGCAATCGCTGCGCTAGTCTTGTGTCTTTTCGGTTTCTCGCCCGCATTTGCTCAGCAGCAGATTGACGGAGCCACCAAGGAGGATGTACAGCAGTTCCTGGAAATCACCGGAGCGCGTCGCAACATACAAGCCATGTGGGATAGCATGGCGCAACAAGCGGCGACTACGGCCGCTGAATCCTACCAACGTAAGCATCCCAACGCGAGTCCTTTAGAGATCCGAAAGGCTGCCGAACTTGCCGGCGAATCCATTCAGAAAGCAACCAAAGTTTTCTCCATTGACGAACTCCTCGACGTGATAATTCCCGTTTATCAGCGGCATCTGACCCACTCGGATATCCGGAACATCGTCGAGTATTACAGCTCGCCCACCGGGCAGAAGGTGATAAAAGAGCTGCCGACGATGATGGCGGAGAGCATGCAAACAGTTCAGCCTATCCTGCAAAAACGCTTGCGCGAGTTGGAGGCTCAGGCGGAAGCGGCAGCAGTCGAGGCCAGTAAACAGGCGGACGACCAACCGAAATAGCTGTGCAGCTAGCCCGGAGGGCAAGGAACAATTATCCTTCTGACATGAAACTGCGTGGATGCGGTACCGCTCTTGTCACTCCCTTCAAACTGGATGGCAGCCTCGATGAAGCAGCGCTGCGTGAACTGGTTCGCTGGCAGGTGGAATCCGGGATCGACTTTCTGGTTCCGTGCGGCACCACCGGCGAAACGCCGACGCTGTCGCACGACGAATGGCTGCGCGTCATTGACTTGACGATTGAGACGGCGGCGGGACGCGTGCCCATCATGGCGGGCGCCACCTCGAACAACACGCGCGAAGCCGTGGCCAAGGCGAAGGAAATCTCGGCGCGTCCGGGAGTCGATTATGTTCTTACCGCGACGCCCTACTACAACAAACCCACGCAGGAAGGCGTGTACCAGCATTTCAAGGCCATTGCCGAAGCCTCGGCAAAGCCGCTGGTGCTGTACAACATTGCCGGGCGGACCGGAACCAACATCGAGACCGGCACACTCCTCCGCCTGGCCGAGATCCCCAACATCGCCGGGGTGAAAGAGGCGAGCGGAAATATCGCGCAGATTGCCGAGGTCTGCGCCACCGTGCCGGAAGATTTCCTGGTTTTCTCCGGCGATGACGCTGTCACCCTGGCCGTGATTGGACTCGGCGGGGTCGGCATTATTTCGGTGGCATCGAATGAAATCCCGGCGGAGATGGCGCGCATGACCCAGGCTGCTCTCGCCAATAAGTGGGACACCGCCCGCCTGCTCTTCCGCAAATATCTGCCGCTGATGCAGGCGAACTTCATCGAATCGAATCCCGGTCCGGCCAAAGCGGTGTTGGCGATGATGGACCGCGTTGAAGAGGTCTATCGCCTGCCGCTGGTGCCCATGAAGAAAGAAAATCGTGCCCGGTTGGAGAAGGTGGCGGCGGAGGTTGGCCTGCTACAGCAGCACCCGGCAGCCACGCACTGATAGCTCCCCCATGTCGGTTGAGTGAGCCTCGGTAGGGTGTCGGACTTTGTGCCGTCCCTGAAGGGACTCGGATCTATCTTCCGCTTTACCCAGCACTCCGCCTGCGGCTCCGTGCTGGGCTAAACTATGCCGCGCTTACGGCGCTGGATTTGCCGTTAACAGGTTCCAGTGGCAACTACTAAGTTTTGTCCTCACAGACGCTCTTTAGGCCGGCTGTAGGCGTACATGCCTGCTACATCAATCCTGGAAGCACGCCTTTATTCCCCCTTCATCTTCTCTTTGACGCTGTGAGCCAGTTTTTCGATTTCTTCGGCTTTCTTGATGACTTCTACCGACAGCGTGTTCTCGTTGGTTTTGTCCACGTATTGCTTTAGTTGTGTTGCCAGTTCCAGCAGCTTGTCGGTGTCCTTCTTGAGATCTTGCTGGCGTTTCAGGTTTTGCTTTTTTGCCATGTCGCGCGTTTGTTGGGCCGTCGCCGCGTCCTCATCGGAGGGCTGAGACACGCCCCGATGCCGAGACACACCCGGAAGCTGAGGAGCGGACTCGCCGGTGGTTTGTGCCCAGCCCGGGTTTCCACAAATGAAGAAGAGCACTGCTGCAAGGACGGCAGGCTTTATCGACCTGCGCAACAAGGCGGATGAGTATGTCATAAGAATCGAGATTATATGCCGCGGGCAGGCTCCGATGGGAGGAGCACCTTTGCCACTTGTGCTGTCATCCGCTACTCTAAACTCGATTACGAATCGAGGAAAAGGCTGCCCCCAGTGCTACAACCTTTGCAAGCCATGTTGATGCTTCCCCACGGGATCTTCCAGATGCTTAGCGGCTGGGGCGACGATGCCTTTGACTTCGTGCGCCACCAGGTGCCGCGCGTCATCGGCGTTCTGATCATTGCGTTCATTCTCACCCGGCTGCTCAAGATCGCATCGCGGCATCTGGCCGAGCTTAGCAACCGTGAAGGACTGCCGTCCGCGCTCCGGGCACAACAGCTTCGGACGCTGTCGAGCGTCATCTACAGCGTCGGGGTATTCGTCATCATGTTCCTGGCAGCGCTGCAAATCCTGCCGCTGCTGGGCATCAACATGGGGCCGCTGCTCGCCAGCGCCGGCATCGCCGGCTTGGCCATAGGATTTGGAGCGCAGACGCTGGTCCACGACTTCATCAACGGCTTCTTCATCCTGGTCGAGAACCAGTACGACATCGGCGACACCATTAAGATTTCCGGCGTGCAGGGCGCGGTTGAGGACATGACCTTGCGCCGCACCGTGTTACGCGACGACAACGGAAGCGTGTACACCGTGCCCAATGGGCAGATCAGCATTGTGACCAACCTCACGCGCGACTGGACGCAGTTGCCGATGCATATCTCCGTGGCCTATGGCGCCGATAGCGATCAGGTGATCAAACTACTGCAGGAAGTTGCCGATGACGTGGCCAACGATCCGCACTACGCCGCAATGATCGTCGCCAAACCTGAAGTCCCTGGCATCGAGAGGATAAGTGGCAACGAAGTGGATTACCTGCTGCTGGTGAAGACCCGGCCGGGATCGCAGTATGCCGTCAGCCGCGAGCTGCGGCGGCGGATTAAGATATCCTTCGAAAAAAATCACATCGAACCGGGCAATCCCAACCGCTGGTATGTGGTGGACGCGCCCAAGCCGAGCTGACGCTGGCGGTGGCATCTTCCAGTCGTCGTTCTATTTCGGCTGGCCGCCCAAACCCGCCCACTTCTCCAGCAGACCGAGCGTCGCGGCGAAATCAAGATCGTCCCAGCCCTCTTCGCTGGACAACTCGTAAATCTCGTCCACGGTTTCCAGCGCCGGCAACTTGACGCGGATCTCCTTGGCTGTGTCGAGCATGAGGTGAATGTCTTTGTGCATCAGGCGTAGCGGGAAATTCGGCGAATAATCGCGTCGCAACACGAACGGGGCCTTGTAATCCACCACGCCCGATCGCACCATGGACGCCTGAATCAGTTCAATGAGTTTGTGCGGATCGACACCCAGCTTGGAAGCGAGCACGAATGCCTCGGCGAATCCCTCGTAGATGAGAGCGATCATCAAGTTCATGCTGATCTTTGCCGCCTGCCCCTTGCCGGTCTCCCCGATGTGGATGACCAGCTTGCCCATCGCCTTGAACAGGGGCTGAAGCGCCTCGACGGCTTCGTTCGAACCGCCAACCATGAAGATAAGCTGTCCGTTCTCTGCCCCGATCTTCGAGCCCGTAATGGGAGCATCCACCCAATGGACACCGCGCGTGTTCACCCGTTCGGCGAAGCGCAGGGTCGCCGAGGGCGAGATGGTGCTGGAGTCCACCACGATCATGCCTTCGCGCAGCGACTGCTCGGCGCCGTCTTCGGCGAAGACAACGCGCTCGACGGCCGCGGTGTCGGCAACGCACACCCAGACAACCTCAGCGTCTTTGGCGGCGTCGGCAGGAGAGACCGCTGTGGTTGCGCCATCGACGTGTTGCCGGGCGCTGCGGTTCCATACCGAGACCTCGTGTCCCGCCGCGACCAGTTTGGAGGCCATCGGCCGTCCCATAATGCCCAATCCGAGAAAGGCGATTTTCATTCTTGCTCCTTGTTTCCGCGGTTCCCCAGGCTGCGGTAAAGTGGCGCTTGCCGGCAAAGGGAGCCAACATTTGATTTAAGCTGAGTAGCTGGCTAAGGTCAAGCAAAGGTCGGACTCTGAAGCCGCGTCGCGCATCGCCAGCGGCCCTGGTAGCGTCTAATAATCACGAATCCCATGTTAGGAATCACAATTCGTCGTAAAGCGAGGCAGTTTGGAACGTTGGTGCGCCGCTCCGCTCTGACGCCTCGCACCGGCGTCGCCCGTAAGCCTGTGCTCGCCCGCCGTGGCGAGTTGGGCGTAACCTTCATCGGACATTCCAGCTTCTTCCTCCAGATCGGGGGAAAGAATATTCTGGTCGATCCCAACTTCGCGCGCTGGATTTTCGTTCTCAAGCGGCTGCGCCGTCCGGGGTTGAAGCTGCGGGAGTTGCCGGCGATCGACGCGGTGCTGGTTTCGCACGCCCACTTCGACCACCTGCACCGGCCCTCGTTGCGCGCGATTGCGTGGCTCACGCGACGTAAGACCGGCAAACGGCCGGCGATCATCGTGCCCCGGCATGTTCGGGACCTGGTCAGCGACCTGGGCTATGGACGCATCATTGAGCTGGACTGGTGGCAGAGCTTTCAGCTCGGCAATGTAGAGGTGACGCACGTTCCGTCGCGCCACTGGGGTGCTCGCATCGTGCGCGACGTGCATCGCGGTTATGGCGGATACGTGGTGCGTTCGGGCGAGCATTCCATTTATCACGCCGGAGACACCGCGTACTTCGATGGCTTCCGCGAGATCGGCGAGCGCCTGAAGCTTGGCGTTGCGCTGCTTCCCATCGGGGCCTATCATCCCGATTCGTTTCGCCGAGTGCACACCAGTCCGGAAGACGCCGTCCAGGGATTCCTGGATCTGGGCGCTCGGTGGATGGTGCCCATGCACTACGGCACGTTTCGCCTCTCCTACGAGCCAGTGGACGAGCCGGTGGAGCGTCTGAAGGCCGACGCCAAGCGGCGCGGCATCGAAAAGAAGATTTGCGTATTGGAAGAGGGCGTAACCAAGTTCTTCGAGTAGGTCCGCGCCGGCTGCTGTTGCTTGCTGCACCGCATGCGAGCGGATAGGCTCTGTGGCTGAGCGGCCAGATCGTTACTTGCCTTTCTCCGCTGCCAGACTAGAATCGTCTTGCTTCTCATAAGGCTGTGGGGCGCTCATCCTGTGCTGCCGAACGCGGAAAAAAGCATCCTGACAACATCGCCTCGGACGGTCGCGGACATGGCCACCCCAGGACTCACCATAACCTTGGGGCTGTTCTGTTTTGCGGCGTTGGTGTCGCGATGTCCCAGCGTGGTCTTCAGGCCGCAATTTTGGGCTGAGGATGGACAACTCTTCTACCAGCAGGCGCACGCGCTGGGATTTCTTCACACACTCATCATTCCCTACGGTGGGTATCTTCTCACGCTGCCCAGGTTGATCGCTGGCCTGGCGCTTCTGCTACCGCTTTCCCTGGCGCCCCTGCTGTTCAACCTGGTGGCTTTGCTGATCCAGTGTTTGCCTGCGGTCTATCTCTTCAGTGCCAGGATGCAAAACATCGGGCCTCTGCCCGCGCGCATCCTACTCGCATTTCTCTACATAGGCGTTCCCAACGTGGCGAAGGTCCATGGCAATCTGACCAACGCGCAATGGCACTTGGCTGTGCTGTGCTGGCTGATCCTGCTTGCGCCCCCGCCAAGGTCGGTGCGGGCGGCCGCCTTCGACGTGACTGCGCTTTCGATCGGCGCCTTCACTGGCCCGTTTGCAATATTCTTGCTCCCGGTCGCGGTGGTCGTCGCTTGGAGCCGCCGCGACATGTGGACGGTGAGGCGTGCCGGCATCCTTTGCCTTGGTGCCCTCGTTGTCCCCGCCACGGTGCTATTGAGCGCAAGGCCGAAACCGCCGGCCGGCCTCGGCGCCAGCTTTCCAGCGTTCTGCCGGATATTGGCCTTCCAGGTCTTCGTTCCTGTGTTTCGAGGGGTCAACAACAGCGCACAGTTTGCGCGGCATCCCGCTGTGTTGTCGTTCCTGAGCTACGCGATAACCGCGGCAGGCCTGGCGATGCTGGCATATGTCTTCCTACACGGCAATATGGAAGTACGGTGTTTCCTTCTGTTCGCAGCGTTGATATTAGCTACCGCGCTGGCAAAGCCCCTGGCAAGCCTCACTGAACCCCAATGGGTGGCTCTGCAAAGGCAGGGATCCACGCACCGTTATTGGTTGATTCCGGAATTGGCCGTCGCCGTGGCGGTAGTATGGCTGGCATCAACGGTGGCAAACCGTGTCGCCCGGGCCGCGAGCGTGGCCCTGATTTGCGTGATACTGGTAGTCGACATCGCCTACTGGCGTCTGCCCGAGTTGCCCGACCTGCATTTCGCCAGTTATGTTGCGGCGTTCAAAGCGCTTCCCGTCGGAGCGCACATCCAAATCCCAGTCAATCCTCCGGGTTGGTCACTTGAACTCACCAAGACGAAGCGTGACTAGCTTCTCCAGGGGCCGCCCCAGATCGGCTCCACTTTACCCAGCACTCCGCCTTCGGCTGCGTGCTGGGCTAAACCGTTCTATCCGCTGCCACCGGTCAGCAGCTCAGTTCGGTATTTCGGCATCTAAAATTTGTATATTCTTACCGTGAGCGGAAGGTGATCCGATTTTAGCCATCGGAGGCGAAGGGCTCATTTGATTGCTGTACCATCCCTTGTCACTTTGAGGAGATCTCGTGAGAAAAATTGCTTTCGCGCTAGTAATCACGTTGTTGCTGTCGTGCCTGGTTATGGCTGCCGACACTTACCAAACCGGCAAGGTCGTGAAGTGGGAGAACGCCACCTATCAGCAGAAGAAAAATAAAGTTGGGCAGTGGGTCGTGTACTACGTCCAGACCGACGCAACTACGTACGAGGTCGCCCGCAAGAAGGAAACCAAGCCGAAGATGCAGCCTGGCGACACCGTTCAGCTTGAAGTGAAGGGAAACAAGGCGACCGTGATTAACGCGCGGGGCCGCAAGGAGCAATATCAGGTCGTCGGCCAGGCGCAAGCACCGGGACAGTAAGAAGCCTTCAGCACTCAGCCGTCAGCCGTCAGCCGTCAGCAAAACACCCCGGAGCAGCGGTTTGGGCGCCCGCTTACTTCGTCTTTAACTGATAGCTGAAAGCTGATGGCTGACAGCTATTCCAGCGCCTGCTCCAGGTCGGCAATCAAATCTTCCACGTCCTCAATTCCCACCGAAATCCTTACCATCCCATCAGTGAGCCCGATCGCCTTTCTGCCCTTCTTCCCGATCGCTGCGTGCGTCATGCTTGCCGGGTGCGAGATCAGCGTCTCGACTCCGCCCAGCGACTCGCCCATGGTGCAGACGCGCACCCGCTTTAGCAGCCGCTTGGCATTGCCGAGCGAGCCGGTCTCAAACGTGATCATGGAGCCGAAGCCCGACATCTGCCGGCACGCCAGCTCGTACTGCGGATGACTCTTCAGTCCGGGATAGAAGACTTGCTTCACCTTGCGATGGCGGCTGAGATAATCGGCCATCACGCAACCGCTTTCGTCGTGCTGTTTCATGCGGACGGCCAGCGTCTTCACCCCGCGCAGCACCAGCCAACACTCGAACGGCGACATGATGGCGCCCGCGGCCTTCTGGATGAACGCCAGCTTCTCCGCCTGTTCTTTTGTGGTGCATACGAGAACGCCACCCAGCCCGTCGCTGTGCCCGTTGAGGAACTTCGTGGTCGAGTGCAGCACCATGTCCGCGCCCAGCTTGATCGGCTGTTGAAAGTACGGCGACATGAAGGTGTTGTCCACCACCACCTCGCAGCCGCGCTTGTGCGCGATTTCGCTGACCGCCGCGATGTCGGTAAGGCCCATCAGCGGATTGGTGGGCGTCTCGATATACACGTAGCGCGTGTTCTTGCGAATGGCGCGCTCCACATTACGCGCGTCAGTCGTATCCACGTAGGTAAATTCGAGGCCAAAGTTCACCATGACCTGGTTGAACAGCCGGGGCACGCCACCGTAGAGATTGTTGGAGGCCACGACGTGGTCGCCCGATTTCATCAACTGGCACAGCGCGCCCACCGCAGCCATTCCGCTGGCAAACACTGGCGCGGCGATGCCGCCCTCCAGCGAGGCGAGGTTCTGCTCCAATCGCGTGCGCGTGGGATTGCCGGCCCGCGAGTAATCGTAGCCTTTGGTCTTGCCTAACTCTTCCTGAGCGTACGTGGAGGTGGCAAATATGGCGGGAGCGACGGCCCCGGTGGACGGGTCGGGATCGTTACCGACATGGATGGCGCGAGTAGCAAAACCGGCAGTGTTTTTCTTGGACATAAAAATCTAGAGAATTCACCACGGAGACACAGAGGGCACAGAGAAGAAAAGAATTCTTTTTTTTACTACGGAGGCACGGAGATCACGGAGTTTCTATTGTTTTTTTCCGTGTCCTCCGTGTCCTCCGT
>PLBW01000111.1 GCA_003135475.1 Acidobacteriaceae bacterium | reverse complement strand
CCGCCAAGCTCCTGGGTGAGCCGCTCGGCCAGGAACAGCGGTGTCGGACGCCCCGCGAAATCGGCCAGCAGGCGGTGGAATTCGTCGCGAAACGCCTTATCTTTGCGTGCCACGGCATAGGCAGTCTCAAGTTCCTGCAACGCCGCCATCAAGGTCTCAGGAACGTAGCGCCCGCCATAGGAACCAAATCGCCCAGGGACGGCACGCACACGCGGCCGCCTGCCCGGCTTTTCGATCCCTGGACTCGCCTCGGAACTCTGCCCATTGCTGGTTATTTCTTCCATGGTCCCTTCTACCGGAATGTCGCCTGTGTTTGACGCACTGCCCCGACAAAGCTGCGCAGCCTGGCTTCGTCCTTCCTTCCTATTTCGCGCTCGACGCCGGAAACCACGTCCACTCCCCAGGGTGTAAACAAGCGGATGGCCTCGGCGACGTTTTCGGGATTCAGTCCTCCCGCGATGATCACGGGCATCTGTGCGCGAACGCGGGCCACAATCGGCGCTGCGGCGATCCAATCGAAGGTCTGCCCGGTCCCGCCTCGTTGGCCAGGCGATCCCGCATCCAGCAGGATTGCGTCAATGACCTGGCGTGATTGCAGATAACCATTCAAAGTGTCCGGCGAATTCAGTAATTCTCGCGCTTGCAGCGTCTTGATGATCTTGCGTTGTCCGACCGCCTGCCGATATTCCAGCATCTGGTCGGCCGGTTCATCGCCGTGAAGCTGGACCCCGGTCAATCCGGCTTGCTTGGCAACCTCGGCGACCTGCGCGGGTGTCTGGTTCACGAAAACGCCGATCTTATCAATGTCGTCGGTCAGGCTGGAGATGATCCTTGCCGCCTGCTCGGTCCCGATTCGCCGCGAACTGGGCGCAAAAATGAACCCCAAAGCATCGGCTCCGGCGGCCAGGCTGGCCTGCGCATCGGGCAAATTCGTGGTTGCGCAAATTTTTACCCAAATCATCGGGCTGCGACCGACTGCGCCAGCAGCGCCCGCAATGCGTCGCCGGGATGCGGCGCGCGCATGAGCGATTCGCCAATCAGAAACGCATTGAATCCGGCGTCTCGCAGGCGGGCAATGTCATCGCCAGTTTCGATACCGCTTTCGGCGACCTTAACCACGCCGGGAGGCATCAACTTGGCCAGTTGCAGCGAAGTGTTCAGGTCAACTCGAAAAGTGTGCAAGTCCCGGTTGTTTACGCCGATTGTCTCGCAGCCGGCGTCAAGAGCACGCTGCAATTCCACGCCATCATGCACCTCGCAGAGCACATCGAGTTGCAGCTCACCGGCCCGGCGGTGCAGGTTGGCCAGCTCTGTCGGCGCGAGAGCGGCGACGATGAGCAGCACCGCATCGGCGCGATGGGCCCGCGCTTCCAGCAACTGGAACTCATCGATCATGAAGTCTTTCCGCAGGCAGGGCAGCCGGGTCGCTTGCGATGCCATCTCCAGATTCTGTAGCGAGCCCTGAAAGAATCGCTCATTGGTCAGCACGGACAGGGCTGCGGCTCCAGCGTTTTCCAGTTCCTGGGCCAGTTCGGCCACCGGAAAGTCCCCGCGAATCAGCCCTTTTGACGGCGACGCCTTCTTCAATTCGGCGATCACCGCAATGCCTGACTCGGCCACCCTTCGCAAACCTTGGCGGAACCCGCGCGGCCGATGCCGCTGCGCCGCCTGGCTAAGCACCCGGAGATTGGCCGACGCCTTGGCAGCGGCAACTCGTTCGCGAGTGGCAGCGACGATCTCTTCCAGCTTGGTGGGCATGAGCGTAGCAAGAGTATAACCGCTGAAGACGGCCGATGGTTCGGCGGCAATCGGCCTTCCCATCAGCCCGCGCACGATCGAGTTCTGTTGCCGTGACTGCCCAGCCGTACTTCTGCTTGACTTACTTCTCACCCTCCACTACTGTCTGCCTGAAATCGAAACCAAGGGAGGACTAGCCATGCGCCCGACGGGAATTGTGCTGATTGCGCTGTATCACTTGATTAGCGCGTTGTTCCTGGTGTTGCTTGCCGTTTCGCTGGTCGTCGGCGGCAGCGTTCTCGGCGCCATGTTCGGCGCGGGTCACGAAAGCGCCATGGGTGGCTTGGGTATCGGCCTTTTGATTGGGATGGTCGGGGCCGGGTTCTTCGTGTTTTTCGCGCTTATCGTCGCCGTCGCTGGTTACGGTATCTGGAGCCTGCGCGAGTGGGGACGCATTTTATCCATCGGGCTGGCCGCCATCTCGCTGCTGATTTCTCTTCCCGGATTGTTCTTCATGGGACTCCATCTTAGCCTGTTTTCCGGCGGCCTTCGCCTGTTCCGAATTGCCATCAGCGTCCTCATTATCTGGTACCTAATGCAACCGCAGATCAAAGGTCTCTTTCAAAAGCCCGCATCCCCGCGCGCCTGATCACCTTGGCAGGAGTTCCTGGGTGGGGTCACTCCCCTGATTCCGTCCGCTTTCGATGCTTGTGCCAGGTCCTGCCACACCTATAATTGAGGTGCTCTGGACGACAAAGGCTCCGCCGGATCGCACCTGACCGTAGCCGCGCTGAGATCGCGGCTGTGGTACGCGGGTATCCGGAAGCATGTCCATATGGCGACGCTCTTCTCCGCAGCAGGCGCGCTACCATCCGCGGGCCGCCTTTCCTCATCCCGCCTTCGCCGCAAGGGCCACAGTTTCAAAGCCTTGAGTGCCATGGTCTTGCTGTTACTCCTGGCCAGCGCGGAGCGGAACGCCTTCGCGTGGAGTGCGGCCAGTCGTAAGCAGGAAGCCGCCAGCCAGTTTGCCAAGGCTGAACAGATGCGCGAGGCGCTAAACGGCCGCCCGCAGGAGGAACGCACCCGTCGCGATTACCAGCGCGTCGCTGACGCGTATCGCAAGGTCTATTACGTGGCGCCCGCTTCCAGCAAAGCCGACGCCAGCGTGATCGCGGTGGCCGAGATCCTGGCCGCCATGGGCCGCCAGTTCGAGCCCGGCGAGAAAGACCTGCGTTCGGCCATCCGCGAATATGAGTTCTTGCGGCGTGAATATCCGGGCAGCAAGTACCGCTTCCAGGCGCTGTTCACGATTGGGCAGATCTATGCGGAGGACCTCGGCGATAACGACGCCGCGCGTAAGACCTTTGAGGAATTCCTGCGGCGGTATCCGCGCCAGTTCCTGGCACGGGAGGCGAAACAGGCGCTGGCCGAGTTGGACCAACCTAAATCGAGCAAGAAGCCTGTGGAGGAAGCGCGCACGGAACCTGCGGAAACATCGGCCACGGAGACCGTCTCGCAAGCCACGGCTGGGAAGAAGTCGGGGTTGCCCATGGTGACCGGCATCCGTCATTGGTCTACTCCCGATTACACACGGGTGGCGATCGATTTGGACCGCGAAGTGAAGTATGAAGTTGGGCGCGTTCCCGACCCGGACCGTATCTTCTTCGATCTGCCCGACACCAAGCTGGCGTCGGTCCTGGTGGGCAAGAGCTTCGACGTGGAAGACGGCTTTCTGAAGAAGATCCGGGTGGCGCAGTACCAGCCGGGGTACACGCGCGTCGTTCTCGAAGTTGCCGACGTCTCCGACTACTCGGCGTTCCTGCTGCCCAACCCCTACCGCCTCATCATTGATATCCACGGGCGTCAGCCTCATTCCAAAACGCAGGTAGCCCAGTTGGGTAAGCCCACAGTTAGCAATGAGGAGCAAGCTGGACTATCCGGCCGCAAGGTTGAGAACACGGCGAAGTCTTCCCGCGACAGCAACGCGACGCAGAATGCCGCCCCCAAGACGGCTGGCGACAACAACAGGAATGCTGCCGCGCAGGCAACCCGTCCAACCTCTGCTGCCACTACGGAGTCGTCCAACCCTCCCCATCGCAAAGTCGTCGTGGACGAAAACGATGAGGTCAGCACCGATGATCTGCCTCCGGCGATGCCATCATTTGCAAAGCCGCGCGCCCCGAAAACAACCCAGACCGCCGTGGCCCGCGCGGTCAATCCGAACGACCCGCTGTTCTCCGGTCCGGGAGATAGCAAGGGTCCGGAACTAAAGGCCACGACCGAGCCCACCACAGCTCCAACCGCCGTGGCCATCGCTCCTCGTGCCAAGGGTCGCAAGAAGACAAGCAAAGTCGCTGCCCCGGATGTGCCCTCCACCCACGAGGCCGAACCCACGTCCGCGGGAGACCGCAGCTTGACCCGCGCTCTTGGACTGAAAATTGGACGCATCGTGGTGGATGCCGGACACGGCGGTCACGATACCGGAACCATCGGGCCCAACGGAATCATGGAGAAGGACCTGGTTCTCGACGTGGCCTTGCGCCTGGGCCGCTTATTGGAAACCCGTCTCGGCGCCGACGTGATCTACACCCGCGACGATGACACCTTCATTCCGCTGGAAACGCGGACCGCCGTGGCTAACGAGCATCAGGCTGACCTGTTCATCTCGGTACACGCGAACTCCAGTCCCGACCCGTCGGCCCGCGGCGTCGAGACGTACTACCTGAACTTCACCTCCGATCCCAGTGCGCTGGAAGTCGCCGCTCGTGAGAACGCCGTCTCCCAAAAGTCAATCTTCGAGCTTCAGGACCTGGTCAAGAAAATCACATTAAAGGAAAAGATCGAGGAATCGCATGAACTGGCGAGCGACGTACAACACTCGCTCTACAGCGGACTGGCCAGCAAGCACTCCACTCTGCGTGACCGCGGGGTCAAGAAAGCACCGTTCGTGGTGCTGATCGGCGCTAACATGCCCAGCATCCTGGCGGAAATCTCTTTTGTTTCCAATCCCACCGACGCCGCCAAGCTGGAAACTCCGGACTATCGGGAGAAAATCGCCGAGTCGCTGTACAAGGGCGTCGCGAAATATGCGGGTGGACTCAGCGGCGTGAAAGTGGCCTCCAAGCTGAGCAAGCCCAGCGGTGAATAGGGACCTTCCGCGGCCAGCTCTCAGCGTCTCTGGAGTTGTCATTACGAGCGAAGCGAGGAATCTGCTCTTAGCCCGGCAGGGCGACATTTGAGTTAGCCGTGGGCGTGAGCCCGCGGGACAATTCAATAGAAAACCCGAGCCGCGCAGCGGCAGCACCGGAATTCGGGAAGCCCAAACCATCTTGAGGCCCCCCGTGCAAAGTGCGAGGCCGCAGTTTTTAATTGTGTCGCCGCTCCGCGGCTCATCATCTTTCCGTCCCGACACCGCGGGCTCACGCCCACGGCTAACACAAATTCCGCCGCTTCGCGGCTCGAGCCAAGTGGCCGGTTCTTAGCTGAAAGCTGATGGGTGATTAGCTGACGGCCGACAGCAGACAGCCAGCAGCCGAAGCCGATCTGATTGCCTTTCGCCCGAACACCGACCGCTTCCTGGAAACTTTGCCCCTGTCGCAGTAGTCTAATTCTGTAGGTTCTTGACCTTCCATGCTGTCCTGTCTCCTAAAACGCTTTCTCGTTGCCGCAGTTTTGTCGGTCGTGCTGGGGAGTGTGGCATCCGCATCCGGCGGCAACGACTTCCTGCCGCAGTCCTTTGCCGGCTGGACCAAGTCGGGCGCGGTGCAGTCAACCACCGATCCGGCGAATGCCGATGCCGCATATCCCGCGGTCCTGAAGGAGTACGGCTTCGCCGACGCCGAGACGGCAACCTACACTCGCGCCGATGGACGCAAGCTGACCGTGAAGGCGGCGAGATTCAACGACGCTACCGGGGCTTATGGCGCGTTTACCTTCTATCGCCAGCCGTCGATGGGAACGGAACGGATCGGCACCAAAGCCGCGTCGGCGAACCAGCGCGTTCTGTTCTTCCGCGACAACATTCTGGTCGATGCCAAGTTCGATCGCCTGACCGAGATGTCCGCGGCTGAATTGCGCGAGCTCGCGGGGATGCTGCCCGCCGCCAAGGCTTCAGCCGAAAACTTGCCAAGTCTTCCCGGGTACTTGCCGAAGGGCCATGCTGTGGAAAACTCGGCAAAATATATCCTCGGCCCGCAGGCGTTGGCGGCACAGAAGGGGCCGCTCACTCCCGAGCTGGTTGACTTCAGTCATGATCCCGAAATTCTGATTCAGGATTATTCGTCCGCGAGCGGGCCTCTCACGCTCATGTTGATTCAATATCCGACGCCGCAGATCGCCGGCGAACGCCTGCGAGCTTTGCAAAGCGCTGAACAGTCGTCTCCGAACTCTCTGCTCGTAAGGCGCAGCGGACCCCTGGTCGATGTCGTCACCGGCGCCGTCGGGAGCAGCGAGGCCCATGCGCTGCTCAACTCCGTAAACTACGAAGCCGAGGTCACGTGGAACGAAGCCACCTCGATGAGCAAGCGCGACAACATCGGCAATCTCATCCTCGGAGTGTTTGCCCTGACCGGGAGCATTCTGTTGATCTCTCTCATCTTCGGGATTTTTTTTGGAGGCATTCGCATCTTGATGAAGCGTCTTTTCCCCGATCGCGTCTTCGACCGCCCCGAGGATGTGGACATCATCCAACTGCATCTGCGATAAGAGACTATCTCCTGTAAATTACGGAAGATAATACACTTATCTTCATATTACGCGAACTCGGCAGTTTTCGGTCAATTTCCTGCAAATACCTTAATACTTTGTAAGTCGTTGAAAATACAGCAATTTAAGTCCTAGAAATTACTTGACACGGGGTTTTCCGTGACCCTAGTATTTGTGCAGAAAGTTTTGACGGTTTAGCCTCCGTTGGAACTATTCTCCCTTGAAGAGAAGGCCGCCCCGTTGCCGGGTGGCCTTTTCGTTTGCGTCAAATCGCTCAGTGCCCGAAGTCGAAGTCGCGATGGCAAGAAATCTTCTGCGCGAAAAAGTTTTTCGATCCAGCTCCCTCAGCCAGCCACTGCAATCGGATTTTCCTTCAATACGATGTCTGTCAGCGCACAATGTTGCTCCAGATGCGATGCATTGTGCTTTCGGCGAGAAATCCGATCTGGGCGAATCCGGACAAACAATCACAGAGGCACACTCTCTCCGCCGCCTGATACATTCGTCTCCGGCAGTTCCGAACCCAATCACCCCTCTCGCGAATCCAACTCTCTTAACCCTTATCATGCATTTCATGCAGTCCACATCGGCGAAGCCGGCAAAGAAGACTGAGATCTTCAAGGCGCTGCCCGAAGTTTGGCAACTGATTCGGCCGCGCCGCGCCCTGCTCGCGCTGGGCCTGGGATTGATGATCGTCAACCGCGTCTCCGGGCTCGTGCTTCCGGCTTCTACCAAGTACCTGGTGGACGACATCATCGGCAAGCGGCATTTTAAATTGCTCTATCCGCTGGTGGGCGTGGTCCTGCTGGCGACGCTCATCCAGGGCCTGACGTCCTTTGCGCTCACCCAGACGCTGTCTAAGGCGGCGCAGAAGCTGATCGCCGAGTTGCGCCGTCGCGTGCAAGAGCACGTCGGGCGACTGTCCATTTCTTATTACGACGCCAACAAGACCGGCATACTGGTTTCGCGCATCATGAGCGACGTCGAGGGCGTGCGCAACCTCATCGGCACCGGACTGGTGGACTTCGCCGGCGGCCTGCTGACCGCGGTCATCGCCTTCGCCGTGCTGATCCGCATCAGCCCGGTCATGACCGCCATCGCCTTCGGCTTTCTGGGTATTTTTGGATTCGGTCTGCGCAAGGCCTTCCGGACCATCCGCCCCATCTTCCGGGAGCGCGCCAAGATCAACGCCGAAGTCACCGGCCGTCTGACGGAATCGCTGGGAGGAGTGCGGGTGGTCAAGGGCTATCACGCCGAGCAACGCGAGCACGAGGTGTTCAGCTCGGGGGTCGAGCGCCTGCTGCAAAATGTCTTTCGCACCCTAACCGCAACCTCGGTCATGAGCCTGTCGTCCTCCACGCTCATGGGCGTCATTGGGGCGATCGTCATGTTCATGGGTACACGCCAGATTCTGGCAGGCAAGCTGACGCTGGGCGGATTCTTCACCTACACCATGTTCCTCGGATACCTTGCCGCGCCATTGTTTCAAGTGGTCGGCATCGGCACCCAGATCACGGAAGCGCTCGCTGGTTTGGAACGCACTCGCGAAGTGCTCGACGAAGTTCCCGAGAACGAAGACCCCAACCGGACGGTCACGCTTCCCGAGGTACGCGGCGACGTCGCCTTCCAGGACGTCACCTTCGCCTACGAGCAGAAGAAAACCGTCCTGCACGACATCTCGTTTCGCGCCCGGCCGGGTACGGTGACGGCGCTGGTCGGATCGTCGGGATCGGGCAAGTCCACCATCATCGGGTTGATTGCCGCCTTCCATACCCCCAACCAAGGCAAGGTTCTGGTGGATTCGGTCGATCTCTCCACCGTCCGGCTGGAGTCTTATCGCACCCAACTGGGCATGGTCTTGCAGGATTCGTTTCTGTTCGACGGGAGCATTCGCGAGAATGTGGCCTTTTCCAAGCCCCATGCGACGGAACAGGAAATCCTCCGGGCTTGCACCATCGCCCGCGTGGATGAGTTCGCGGAAAAGTATGAGCTGAAGTACGACACCATCATCGGCGAACGCGGCGTGAGGCTGTCTGGCGGCCAGCGCCAGCGGGTCTCGATCGCGCGCGCCATCCTGGCGGACCCGCGCATTCTG
Source organism: Acidobacteriaceae bacterium (assembly GCA_003135475.1). Taxonomy (GTDB): domain Bacteria; phylum Acidobacteriota; class Terriglobia; order Terriglobales; family Acidobacteriaceae; genus Bog-257. The sequence continues at coordinate 24,072 of PLBW01000111.1, read as the reverse complement.
ATTCTCGACGAGGCCACCTCGAGTCTCGACTCCGAGTCGGAAGCCCTGATCCAGGAAGGACTCTCCTATCTGATGCAAGGCCGCACCACGTTTGTCATCGCCCACCGGCTCTCCACCATTCGCCGCGCGGACCAAATCCTGGTGGTCGAGGAAGGACGGATCGTCGAGCACGGCAACCACCAATCGCTTTACCAGTTCGGCGGCCGCTACTACGAGCTGTACACCAAGCAACATGGCATCGAACAGAATCTCTTCCTGGCCCCCGGAGAAGGTGACACGACCGAAGAGTCCCCCGCTGTGCTGCCGGACGGAGTCGCGGCCGACCCCGATCCGACGACGCTGCTGCGCTAGGGACCAGCGATCCCTCGCGAAACCGGCGGATCGCGTTGCCTGATGTGAGCGGAACGTTCCCCCTGTCGGCTGGGCCACATCCCTCTTCTGACGACCCACAGAGATGCTGTATCATCAGGACTTTCGCGCCGCGAATGGCCGCACCTTGACGAGTCGATATGGACCAACGCAGTTTCCAGAAGCTGCTGCGCCGCACGGTTCTGATACCCGTGGCATTGCTGTTGCTGCTCACCGCGACTCTGGTGGTTGAGATCGTTGGGCTTACTACCTCTTTTGGTTGGGTCGACCACGCCGACCAAGTCATCGCCAATGCCAGGCAGTTGATGCGGTCCATGACCGACATGGAGTCCGAACTTCGTGGCTTCTTTCTGACCGGCGACCAGTCTTTTCTCGACGCTTATAACTCGGCCAAGGAAGGCGTGCCAGAACAGTTGACGGTCCTGGACCACCTCACCAGCGACAATCCCAGTCAACAGCGTCGCCTGCAAGAACTTCGCGATCTCGACCTCCGCTGGGTCCAATATTCGGAGCAGTTGTTGCAGCAAGCGGGCGCTCGATCTCTTTCGCCCCAGGAATTCACCGCTGGCAAACAATTGATGGACCAGGTCCGCGCCAAGCAGCGCGAGATCCTGGACGCGGAGCAACACTTACATGAAGTTCGCCACCGCCGTGCCACGCTGCTGGGTAATGTTGTCATCGCTACCGCCGCGGCGCTTTCGCTGATCACGCTTCTTCTGCTGTTCACGCTGACCCGACGCGAGGTGTTTGCGCTTTCTTCCACCTACGATAAGCATCTGAAGGCGGAAGCGGAGAAAACGCGGCTCTTACAAGAGAGCCGTGAGTCGTTGCAGATCACGCTCAAGAGTCTGGGGGAGGCAGTCGTGGCCACCGACGCGGCTGGAAATGTGTCGTTCCTGAACCCCGTCGCCGAAAAGCTCACCGGCTGGGACCACCAAGCAGCCAGCGGACGGCCACTGCGTGAAGTCTTGCGCATCAGCGACGAAAAAACCCGTACCGAACTTGAAGATCCGGTCGCGCTGGTTCGCCGCACTCAACCGGTGGTGAACGTTTCCAGCCACGTTGCCCTCCTAAGCCGTTCCGGACAGGAATATCCGATCGAGCTGACGGGATCGCCGATCCTCAACGATCGCAACCAGCTGGTCGGAATTGTGCTCGTCTTTCGCGACATCACGCAGCGCCGCCAGACGGAGCAAACCTTACGCTCGAGCGAGCGCCTGGCGGTGGCGGGACGCCTGGCGGCCACCATTGCGCACGAGATCCGCAATCCGCTCGACACCGTTTCCAACCTCATCTACCTGCTACGCCACGAACCGCCATCCAGCATGGTTGCGAGTCAGTACCTGGAGCTGGCCAGCGAGGAACTGGCCCACATCGCGCAGATCACGGCACAACTCCTGACCTTCCACCGCGAAGCGCAAGCCCCGGTGGAGGTGAACCTCGCCGATGTGTTGAAAAGTGCGCTGGTTCTATATGCGCCCCAAATCCGCAAGGCCCACGTCGACGTCGAGCAGTGTCTTGAAGCGGCGCCGCCGGTGCGAGGATTTCCCGGCGAACTGCGCCAGGTGTTCTCAAACTTTATAGGCAATGCCCTGGACGCGATGCCCAACGGGGGCAAGCTAGTTCTGCATTTGCGCGAATCCAGCCTCCTCTCTGACCCGGCGCGCCGCGGAGTACGCATAACCGTACTCGACACCGGCGCAGGCATCCCGGCCGGGGTCCGCAAAAATCTTTTCGCTCCCTTCTTTACCACCAAAGGGGAAAAGGGCACAGGCTTGGGTCTTTGGGTGAGCCGCGGCATCATCGACAAGCATGAAGGGACGATTCATCTCACTAGCCGCATGCGAGCTGGCAAAAGTGGGACTGCCTTTTCGGTATTTCTCCCCTTCGAGCAGGAACTGGGATTGCTCGACGTGCCGAACGCGCCACCGGCGGCGTAGCGATTCGCGGCTACTAACTAGACGCTCTCCCAATCAAGGTTACGATTAAGCACCCGACGGCTTCGTCGGCTGAGGGTCCCGCAATGCTACGATAGTGGTTTATGTCTGCCCCCGAATCCCTGTTCCTGCGCGCCTGTCGGCGGCTTCCGGTGGAAACCACTCCCGTTTGGTTCATGCGCCAGGCGGGCCGTTACATGCAGCAATACCGCGACATCCGCAAGCACCATTCGCTGGTCGAAATCTGCAAAAAGCCGGAACTGGCGGCCGAAGTCACCATCACCGCCGCCGAGTTCCTGAAGGTTGATGCCGCCATCATCTTCGCCGATCTGCTGCTGCCGCTCGAGGTCATGGGCTTGCCGTTCCATTTCTCCGCGGGCGAGGGGCCGGTGATCGAGCAGCCGCTCCGCACTGCCGAAGACGTGAAGCTTCTGCGCACTGATCGCGCTGCCGACCTGGGATATGTAGCCGATGCGGTTGCGCTGGTAGTCAAGCACTTCGGAGATAAGCTGCCGGTCATCGGATTCTGCGGCGCGCCGTTTACCCTAGCCAGCTACATGGTCGAGGGCGGCGGGTCACGGCATTATCTGGAAGTCAAGAAGCTGATGTACAACACGCCCGAGGTTTGGGACGAACTGGTCACCAAACTGACGGACGTGCTGGTGGAGTACGCCGCCGCGCAGGTGCGCGCGGGCGCCGACGTGTTGCAGATCTTCGACAGTTGGGTCGGCTGCCTGAGCGTGGATGATTATCGCCGCTACGCCATGCTGCCAACCACGCAGCTTATCCGGCGGTTGCAGAAAGAAACACACGTGCCGATCATCTACTTCGGCACCGACAGCGCCACCTTGCTGCCCTCCATGGCGGAAACCGGAGCGGAGATCATCGGCCTGGATTGGCGGATTCCCCTCGACGAAGGCTGGCGCACCGTGGGACATACCCGTGCCGTGCAGGGCAACCTCGATCCCGTGCTGCTGTTTGCGTCGTGGCCGGAGTTGAAGCGGCGCGCCGAACACATTCTGCGCCTGGCTGACGGACGACCCGGGTACATCTTCAATCTCGGCCACGGCATTTTGCCGCACACCCCGGTCGCCAACGTGAAGGACCTGGCGCAATTTGTGCACGAGTTCAGTTTGACGGCGGCCAGCCCCGCGAGGACCGAATGAGCCACCCGGCAGTGCTGCTCATCGCTCACGGAAGTCCGGAGCGGGTGGAGGACATTCCCGAGTTCCTGCTGAACATCTCGCGCGGCCGGCCCATGCCGGAGGCGGTGGTGCGCGAGGTGCAGCATCGCTACGCGTTGATTGGCAGCTCGCCCCTGACCAGAATTACGCGCCAGCAGGCCGACGGTGTGGCGCGCGAGTTGGGACTTCCGGTTTACGTGGGCATGCGCAACTGGCGCCCGTTTATCGCCGACACCTTGCAGCAGATGGCTGGCGATGGCATCACAAGCGTGGTTGCGATCTGTCTTGCTCCCCACAATTCACGCACCAGCGTGGGACTTTACAAACAGGTGTTGTTCGGGAACCAGCCGGCGTTCGCCATCGATTTTGTCGAGGAGTGGCACGATCACCTGTTGCTGATTGCCGCTTTTGCCGAGAGGCTGCGGGCTGGCTGGACGAAAGCTTGCGTTGAACACGGATCGCAGTTGCCGGTGTTGTTCACGGCGCACAGCGTTCCCACGCGTACCGTTGCCGAGGGCGATCCCTACGAGATGCAGACCCGCGAGACCGCGGCGCTGGTCGCCGCGCAGGTCCCCGAGATTGGCGCGCGGCGTTTCGCTTTTCAAAGCCAGGGAATGTCGGGTGGCGAATGGCTCGGCCCCACTGTGGAAGAGACCATCGTGAGTCTGCGGGAGGCGGGCCAGACAGGTGTATTCGTGCAGCCCATCGGCTTCGTCTGCGATCATGTGGAAGTCCTGTTCGACGTTGATATCCTGTTCCGGCAATACGCTGGCGAACGCGGCATGAAGTTGTATCGGGCAGAATCGTTGAACGATTCGCCGCTGTTCGTGCGGGCGGTCGCCGATCTGGCGCGCAGCCGGGTTAGTGCTGCTGCTGCGGGTCGCGCGGGCGGCGACCAGCTGAAGATGCGATGAATAAAACCCTATGAAGCGCATTGCCATTATCGGCGGAGGCATTTCCGGACTGAGCGCCGCGTTTTATCTGCAGAAGGCGCGCGCCGCCGGCGCCGATTTGGAATACACCGTCTTTGAGAGCGGCCAGCGGCTTGGCGGGTCCATGTATTCCGACCGCGTGGAGGGCTGCCTGGTGGAAGCCGGGCCGGACTCTTTCCTCACCGAAAAACCTTGGGCGCTGGCGCTGTGCAAGGAGCTTGGCATTGCCGATCAACTGATCGGCTCCAACGACGCCGAGCGCAAAACCTACATCCTCGTGAACGGCCGGCTGGTGGTGGTGCCCGACGGGCTTATGTTCATGGTGCCCACCCAACTGGTGGCGACCGCGCTCTCGCCCTTGTTCTCGTGGAGCACCAAGCTGCGCATGGCGCGCGAGCTTTTGCATCCGCCGCGGCCCATGCAGACCGACGAAACGGTTGCGCAACTGGTGGAACGTCACTTCGGGGCGGAGGTGGTGGACCGCCTCGCCGATCCGCTGCTCTCGGGCGTCTATGGCGGAGATGCCGCAAAACTCAGCGCGCGCGCGGTGCTGCCGCGTTTCGTCGAGATGGAAGAGAAGTACGGCAGCCTCAGCCGGGCCATGTTGGCGGCACACAAGAAAATGATGGCCACGCGCAAACATCCTCCGCCGCCGCTGTTTACCTCCTTGCAGGATGGCATGCAGCAGATGGTGGACGCCATCGCCGTCCGCCTGGACCCCGAATCCATCCGCCTGCGCACGCATATCCTCCGGGTTTATCCCGAGGAATCGTCTTCCTCATGGCGCGTGGCGGTCGAGATGAATGGCGAGGAACGCTTCGACGCCGTGCTCATCGCCACTCCCGCCAATGTTGCCGGGACTCTGCTGGACGGCGTGGACCGCGGCCTGGCGCGGAACCTGCTCGACATCACTTACAGCTCGTCCATCACCGTTACCCTCGGTTACTACCTGCAGCAACTGGCGGGTCTGCCGCCGGGCTTCGGTTTCCTGGTGCCGCGCAGCGAAGGCACACGCATGCTGGCCTGCACCTTCGTCCACAATAAGTTTCCCCACCGCGCGCCCCAGGACAAAGGCATCCTGCGCTGCTTCCTGGGGGGCGCGCGCGACGAAGCCGTGCTCGGTCTCAGCGATGACGAGATCCTGGAGACGGTGCACCGCGAACTCAGGGATATTTTGAAGCTGGACGCGCGGCCAATTTTCTCCCGCGTGTACCGCTGGCGCGGCGCCATGGCGCAGTACGAGCCGGGACACATCGCGCGGGTGCAGCGCATCGAGAAGCATGTGGAGGAAATTCCCGGGCTGGCGCTGGCCGGCAACGCCTATCATGGCATCGGTGTGCCCGACTGCATTCGCTCCGGCATGGAAGCGGCGAATGCGTTAGCGCAGGCTCCAGTCGCGTCGCTATCGCCGCAGTCGCGATAATCATCGCATTGCCTCCTCTGTTCGTTCGTCACTTGCCCCTCTGCCGGAGATCACTGACAACCTGCATCGCCAGTCCTATCGTGAAGATAGTCACCTGCCTCGATTGACAGGTCTCGGAGGTGACGCAATGACCTATATCGTGATTGTCGTGTACTGTGTCTTGGCTGTAATGTTCATCCTCGGTGTAACTTTCCATCACGAATTGCATAACGAAAAGCTCAGAAAGACGAAAGGGTGATGCGGGGAGAACCCCGCGCCGAGCAAGGGCACTGACGCGTGTGGTTTAGGATGTTCAGGGGACAGCCGCTCGACTGAAGCGCGTCTCGCAAATTCTGGAGAGGTTCCGTATGGCAGATGTGCGTCGAGGGCTGATCATCGTGAACACCGGCCCGGGCAAGGGCAAGACTACGGCGGCCATGGGCACGGCTTTGCGCGCCGTTGGCAACGGCATGCGCGTGCTCATGCTGCAATTTCTCAAGGGCTCGTGGCACTACGGCGAACTGGACGCGGTGAAGGCCTTTGGCGACAACTTCATCATGAAGCAGATGGGGCGCGGCTTTGTGAAGGTCGGCGGCGCCGAAACCGATCCCGAAGACGTCCGCCTGGTGGAGGAGGCCTGGGCCGAGGCGGAGAAGGAAATACTTTCCGGCCAGTGGGACCTGGTGGTCCTCGACGAGATCAACTACGCCATTACTTACAAGATGCTCGACCCGGCGAAGGTGGTCGCGACGCTGAAGAAAAAGCCCGAGATGGTACATGTCATTCTCACCGGCAGGAATGCCCACCCCGACATCATCGCGATCGCCGACACCGTGACCGAGATGAGAGAAGTGAAGCACGCCTACAGCAAAGGCATCGAGGCGCAGCGCGGCATCGAGTACTAGCAACCCGGCTGGGCTACCATGTCAGCACCATGTTTCGCAGGCCGACACTCGCCACCGTGCTTCTGCTGCTGGGCTGCCTGCTAACCTCCACTGCATGTCACACTCCGCCCGCCGACAACACGCCGGGCAGCTTCGACTACTATCTGCTCACGCTCTCCTGGGCGCCGGAGTTCTGCGCCACCCACGCCGGCAATGCATCGTCGAGCGAGTGCGATCCCGCGCGGCACTTTGGTTTCATCGTGCATGGTTTGTGGCCGGAGAACGACAACGGTTCGTACCCGCAGAATTGCGCGCCCGCGCAGCCGGTGGCGCAGCCGACGGTCCAGCGCATGCTGGCGATCATGCCGGCCCGCGGACTCATTCAGCATGAATGGGCCACGCATGGAACGTGCAGCGGGCTGGGGGCGCAGGATTATTTTGCCGCCATCGAGAAGGCGTTTCGNNCGGAATTGGTGGCCGTGGAAGTGTGCCTGACCAAAGATTTGCAGTATCGCCAATGCGGCTCGCGACTGCGCGACTGCCGCGCACTGCAGGTCACAGTCCAGCCAACACCGTAAAAGTTGAAAGTGCTGGTAGGCCCGGCTGGAATCGAACCAGCAACCCTCAGCTTAGAAGGCTGATGCTCTATCCGATTGAGCTACGGGCCCACAGACGGCCGCGTCGTTGGGTACGAGCGGCGACTCACCAACTCATTATCGCAAATCAGGGCGCGGATTGGCAGGCAGAACCGCTTCCCCGCGCTGCACGCGCTGGAGAAAAGCAATGGCCTGGCGCTCAGCCCAGCGGCCATCGTAGCCATTGGCTTGCGCAAGAAAGGCGCAGTGTCCGCCGTGCTCGGTTTCGAAGTAGGCGATATGCGGGTTGCGCAGCAGCTTCTCCTGGGTTGCGGGCAGGATGCGGATGAAGGGATCGTCGGCGGCGTGCACGATCAGCGTGGGAACCGTAATGCGGTCAATCACGTTCGCCGCCGCCGCGCGCGTGTAGTAGTCCTGAGCGTCGAGAAAGCCGCAGTAACGCGCCGTGATCTGGTCGTCGAAGTCACGCAAGCTGCGCAGCCCACGCAAATAGCGCAGATCGTAAACCCCGGGATACAAGGCCGCCTTGCGTCGCATACGCCGGCGCAAGCCCCAGAGAAATTTCAGTTCATAGATACGATTGGCGCGATTATGCAGCGCGTCGGCGGAAGCCGCCAGATCCATCGAGGGGGACACGCCAATACCCGCAACCACCTGCGCGGGCGCATTCCTGCCCCACTCGCCGAGAAGCTTCAGCACCAGGTTGCCGCCCATGGAGAAGCCCGCGAGCGCCAGCTTCGACAGGCGCTCCTCCGCAATCAGCGCTTCCGCCACTGCTCCCACATCGTCAGACATGCTGGAGTTGTAAAGCGTCGGTCCCAGCGACTCGGTGTTGCCGCAATTCCGCATATTCATGCGGACCACGTTCATGCCCGCGCACCAGGCCTTGCTGCCGGTGCCAATCACATACCCCGATTCGCTGGAGCCTTCGAGTCCGTGCACGATGATCAGCGTCATGGCGCCGCTGCGGTCCGGCTGCCAATGGCAGTGACAAAGGACTTGCACCTGAGGTTCCACGTGGAACAATCGATCTTCTGGCGGAGGCAGTTGGTTGCGGCGGGGAAGAAAATTGCCCGCGATGGTCTGAACGTGGCCACCACGCAGGGCGCGCCGCGGCTGGAACGGCTCGCCAAAGAAATCGCGTCCGGCGCTTGTCGCAGGCGGAGGCAAGGCTGCACCGTTCGTAAACGAATGCTGCTCCGGGCCTGGTTCCAGCGAGGTGGGATTACGCTGCTGCATCTATAATGGTTGTATCATTCCTGACTGATCGGGCGCGCGAGTTTGTATTTGCGCAAAAAGACATTCCCCTGAAATTGATTGGAGTTGCAATGCCGATTTTCGAATACCGCTGCGAACAGTGTGGACATAAGTTCGAGGCCATCCTTTTCGGTGAGCAGAAGGCCGAGTGCCCTAGCTGCCACACCCGCAAACTCGAACCCCAGCTCTCGACGTTTTCCGTCAGCACCAAGAGCAGCGCAGCGGCGGCACCGGCGAGTTGTGGACAAAACAACTGCTGCATGATGGGCGGCTGTGCAGAGAACTGAAGCGCGTAAGCTCTCGACCGGCCTCAGCGCCGCGAAGTCAGCGTAAACGCACCTGATTCCCCGTAAAATGTGCGGTTGCTGAATGTTATAATTTTTCCACACGGTGGGTGTAGTTCAGTGGTAGAACTCCGGACTGTGGCTCCGGCTGTCGTGGGTTCGAATCCCACCACCCACCCCAAAACCCCCACGCGAAACATCTGCGATAAAACCGGCCATTTAACAAATTCCGCCGGCCGCGCTGGCGAGTTCCATTAGTTTTGCGAAGCGTGAGGATGGGAACTTATGCGCGCGAATCGGGTTTCAGCACTCGTAGTTCAAATACTCGCAGTCAAATTGACACTCGATTTGCAAGGCAGTGGCCGTGGCGCGGATGTTACGAAAACTCGGAAGTCTCTGGATGACGATGTTGGCGTCGAACGCGCCGCTCACCGCGGCCACGGCCTACGTGGCGGCGTTAATCATGCAGCGAGTGTCCAGGAGCGTTGGACAATGACAATGAAAAAAATGGAACTGATACGCGTGGCCGCGATCCTCGCGGTGCTGGCCGGCAGTACTCTGGTTTACGCGCAGATGGGTCCGCAACAGGGCGGTGGCCCGTATGGTCATGGCCCGGGGCAGCCGATGACAGCGGAGCAGCGGCTGCAGCGCATGACCAGGCAGTTAAACCTCAGCGATGCCCAGCAGCAACTGATCAAGCCCATCCTGGAGAACGAAGCCAAGCAGATGCAGAGCTTGCATGAGGACTCCTCCCTGCCACAGCAGGACCGCATGAGCAAGATGATGCAGATTCGGCAGGGCACCTCGGAACAGATCAAGCCGATCTTGAGTGCCGATCAGCAGCAAAAGTACGAGCAGATGATGAGCCGCCAGGGCCGCGACCGCAGCGGGCCGGCCCAGAATCAGCCGCAAGCAGGGGCTCCGCCGCCTCAGCAATAGGGTTGACACAAGGTAAAGGGTCGCGCCAGGCTGCCAGCAGGGAAGTATGTCCGGTGCGGCGGTCGTGGGTCGGTCCGCCCAGAAACCTTTTCGCTCCGCCCCCGACCTCGAGATTACCGCACAGGTACGCCGCTCAACGGTACTTTCTCTAAGTCAAGCCAGCGTTCTCCAATGCCCTTGACGAACGTGAGTGAGTCGATGCGGACGGTGCGCGTGCCAGAGTTGGCCTGCCAACGCTGACGAGCGATGGCTTCCACCTTCAGGGCTTCCTCCACGGTATCGGTTTTTGCGATGGTGAGATGCGGCATGTAGGGCCAAGGCTCGTCGTAGGCCAGCGCGCCCTGGTTGAGCAGGTTGTGCAGTTCACGCATCCGATAGGCGCCACGCGCCACGCGCAGGAAGACGGTGGGCGTAATCGGGACAAAGCTCTCCACGTCCCCCATGGTGATTTCGAAGGCTGCCACGGTTTGGCAGACCTCCCTAAACACGCCTAAGGCTTGCGGTTCGGTGCCCCGCAAGGGTCGCGGCGGCAGCACCGTGAGGTGGGCGTCGGCATGGGTGTGCGCGGGGTGCAACTCGCGGCGCAGTTCTTCCACGAAGATCCCGACCGGGCTGCGCACGTACGCAACCGCGGCGTAGACGAGGTCAAGCATGAAGGCTACATTATAGCGGCCACTGCGCTGCAGCGGGTTCCGGGTCAAGTGTCTGCTCGAACCGGCTTGGCTGCGATACGTCGGGCCCAGGAACCGATCCCACTCTCCATGGCCGTGGAAAGTAGTTTAGAATCAGGAGAACCACTCGCAGTCGGGGCGTAGCGCAGCCTGGTAGCGCACCTGCCTTGGGCGCAGGGGGTCGGAGGTTCAAATCCTCTCGCCCCGACCAATTCTTTCAAACACATGCAGCCGTTTTGACAACGGCTGAAAATCGCGCAAGAAAGTCCCCATCCAAGCTGCTTTTGCTTGGGGTGGGGATTTTTTCTGACGCGCCGCGGTGCGCTACAACTCGTCTCATAAATCGTTCTGGGGTGTATCAGGGCACGACTTTTAGTCGTGCCGAATTCAGCGCAGATAAGGTCAGGGCTTTAGCCCCCGCAAAGCAGTTTTCAGGGGCTGAAGCCCAAGGTATTGTTGATTCAGTGCGGCACGTCTGAAGCCGTGCCCTCATACAAAACGATTTTGCGTGAGGATCACGAAACTACCCCACCCAAGCACAAGCAGCTTGGGTGGGCACCCGCAGAATGTTAGGGTGGGCCACCCGCCTGGGTATCCAACTTGAAAACAAAGATTTTGGAGCGAAGCAAAGGCGAAGCCGTATTATAACGTGTAAGCGGAGAATGCTATGAGCTCTCAGACGAGCATAGAATGGACTGACTCAACTTGGAACCCTGTTCGGGGGTGCTCCAAGATTAGCCCAGGCTGCCTGCATTGCTATGCTGAGACTTTTGCAGAGCGATTTAGAGGGGTGCCGGGCCATCCATACGAACGCGGATTCGATCTCCGGTTAGTCCCGGAGCGCCTGGCCGATCCACTCAGATGGTCCGATCCGCGCATGATCTTCGTCAACTCGATGAGCGACCTATTTCACGAAGGCGTGCCAGATGCGTATATAGAGCACGTTTGCGGAGTAATGGCGCTTGCTTCTTGGCATACCTTTCAGGTTCTCACGAAGAGATCGAGCCGGTTGTCCGCGTTGTTAACCGGTCGACTCCGGAAGTTCGCGCGGATGAATCATATTTGGTGGGGTGTAAGCGTCGAGAATAAGAAGCATGGTTTGCCGAGAATTGTCCACCTACAAGATTCACCAGCAGCAATAAGATTTCTGTCAGTTGAACCACTCCTTGAAGATCTCGGCCCATTGAATCTCTCCCGAATATCTTGGGTGATTGTCGGGGGCGAAAGCGGCCCGGGCGCTCGTCGGCTTGAAGGCGAATGGGTCCGATCGGTCCGTGACCAGTGCATCAAATCGAAGGTGCCCTTCTTCTTCAAGCAATGGGGCGGCGTGCGTAAGAAGGAACGCGGAAGGATCCTCGATGGAGCGACATATGACGGATTTCCTAAAATCGAACGAACCTCGGTTCCGGATCTCAGCAGGCGTCGCGTTCTCGTAGCTCGCTATTCACCGACCGAGCTACTCACGATTTCCTAATGAACGACGAACATTATTATGACCGTGAACAATCCCAAGTTAAGCATCGCATACTAGAACGCTACCTTCAGGCCTTCGCTCCGATTATCGGCAGCAGATACCACGAGATTGTTTACGTAGACTGTATGGCAGGCCCTTGGGAAACGAGGGACGCACACCTGAGTGACACCTCTTTCCATAAGGCTTTGTCAGTATTTCGTGAGTGTAAGAGGCGTGGAAGATGCAACAGGGTACGCGCCCTTCTAATCGAAAACGACCCCGAAAAATACCCGCTGCTTGAGGCGTACGGGAAAAAAGTCAAAGACATTGAAGTTGTAACAGAGCCTTGGGATTTCAACGAACATGTCCAGGACATCGTTGATTTTGCAAAGCAATCCAAGAATAGCTTCCCTTTCTTCTTCATCGACCCCACGGGATGGAGCGAGGCGCGGATCAACCGGATACGACCCATCCTGCAGACAGTTCCCGGCGAGGTCCTTATCAATTTTATGAGTTTTTGGGTAAAGAGGTTCCTTGACGATCCTCGCAAACCATTCGGCGAACTTCTGGGCAAGGATGTAGATCGCCTTCGATCACTGCAAGGAGACGAACTCGACGACGAGCTCGTGAACGCCTATGCCGCTCGCGTCAGGGAGGAGGGGAATTTCTCTTATACCTGTGCGATACCAATTCTGATGCCAGACAGAGACGTTATTCACTATCACTTGGTATATGGAACTCGAGATTTCAAAGGTCTAGAAGAATTCAAAAGGACCGAAGCAGATGCGATTCCATATATGCACGAGCTCCGGGCAATGGCGCAACGTCGCCACGACCAGGAAAGCAGCGCACAGGGTTTTCTTCTGTCACCCTCAGAGACATACCGCGAACGGCGGTTTCGGGACTTGAATCAGAGGCGAAAGGCAAACGCCCGAGCCGCAGTAATCCGACTCCTTACCAGCAAGAAGTCGACAACCTACCGGGACGTCTATCAAGAGGCGATGCAATACGCTACCGTTATTGAGGGCGACCTCCGCCAATGGCTCCATGAATGGCAAAGCACGGGATTCATCCGATATGAAAACTGGAGCAAAGGTCAGAAGGTTCCTCATGCTGACACCATTGTCATCACTCTCGGGGCCCTTAGCTAGGCTCTCGCGCCAGGTGTCTCGATGAGCAACGCGGAAAGCCTGGATAATCACTCCTAGTACTTCGCTACGCTTGGGTCCACTTTGTCGGACCAGGCAAGGATGCCGCCGGCCAGGTTTTTTACTTTCGCGAAGCCGGCCTGGCGAAGCAGAGTCACCGCCTTGGCGCTGCGCACTCCGCTGCGGCAGTGGGCCACGATGTCGCGGCTGGAGTCCAGCTCGTTCAGGCGCGCGGGCAGCTCGCCCAGCGGGATGAGATGCCCGCCAAGATTGCAGATCTGATACTCGTGCGGCTCGCGCACGTCGAGGATGAACACGTCGTCGCCCGCGTCGAGTCGGGCCTTCAGTTCCTCGGGACGAATCTCGGGAACGGCCGAAGTGGGCGGAGCTTCTTGCGCTTCTTGAGTCTCACCCCGGATGCCGCAGAACTGCTGGTAGTCAATCAGTTCGCGGATGGTAGGGTTGGCGCCGCAGACAGGGCACTCCGGATTCTTGCGCAGGCGCAGCTCGCGAAAGCGCATAGCCAGCGCGTCCACCAGCAACAGGCGGCCAATCAGCGGATCGCCCGACCCAAGGATGAGCTTGATGACCTCGGTCGCCTGAATCACGCCCAGCAATCCGGGAAGAATGCCGAGCACACCGCCTTCGGCGCACGAGGGCACCAGCCCCGGCGGCGGCGGTTCCGGATAGAGACAGCGATAGCACGGGCCGCGCTCGGCGGCAAACACGCTGGCCTGACCTTCGAAGCGAAAGATGGAGGCGTAAACGTTCGGCTTGCCGGTGAGCACGCAGGCGTCGTTCACCAGATAGCGTGTGGGAAAGTTGTCGGTGCCATCGGCGACGATGTCGAACTGGCGAATGATGTCGAGCGCATTGGCGCTGGTGAGCCTGGTCTCGAACTTGCGAATCTGGATGAAAGGGTTGATCGCGACGAGCTTCTCGGCGGCGGAGTCGAGCTTGGGACGGCCCACGTCGTTGGTGGTATGGATGATCTGGCGCTGCAAGTTGGTGAGGTCCACCACATCGAAGTCAACCAGGCCCAGCGTGCCCACGCCGGCCGCGGCCAGATACAGCGCCAGCGGCGAGCCGAGTCCGCCGGCGCCCACGCACAGCACGCGCGCCGCCTTCAGCTTCTGCTGCCCCTCCATGCCGACCTCGGGCATGATCAGGTGGCGCGAGTAGCGCAGAATTTCGTCGTTACTAAGGGTCGTGGCTGGCACGTCAGTGAGCATAGTGATATTCGATGAAAAGAAGAGGCGAGCGGATGATCAATCTGCGGCGGAAATTGGGGACGGTAATCTGCTCTACGTTTCAAGAGTGCAGCACTGAGGAGTGCCCTACTTTCCCGTCCAGCACGCGCGCCGTTTCTCCAGAAATGCCGAGATTCCCTCCTGCGCGTCGGCGGCCAGCGCATTCATGCTCATCACTTCTTTGGCATAGGCATAAGCTTTCGGCTGGTCGAGATCGATCTGGGTGTAGAACGCCTGCTTGCCCAGTGCGACCGTCAACGAGCTGGCTTCGGCAATGCGTGCGGCCAGTTTGCGGCCCTGTTCCGCCAGTTCGGCGGCCGGAACCACCATGTTGATCAGTCCCCATTCCGCCGCCGTCACCGCGTCGATCATCTCGCCGGTCAGCAGCATCTGCAGCGCCCGTTTGCGTCCGACCGCCCGGCTGAGCGCGACCATCGGTGTGGTGCAGAAGAGTCCAATCTTCACGCCCGGAGTGGCAAACGCCGCCTGCTCGGAAGCCACGGCCAAATCGCAGGTCGCCACCAGTTGGCATCCGGCGGCGGTGGCAATGCCTTGCACCTCCGCGATCACCGGCTGCGGAATCGCTTGCACACGCGTCATCAGCTCGGTGCAGACGTCGAACACCTGGCGGTACTCGTTGATGTCGCGCCCCACCATCTCGCTCAAATCGTGGCCGGAGGAGAAGACTTTGCCCGCAGCCCGTAACAGCACCACCCGCAGCGCGCGATCGCGCCCGATTTCGTTCAGGCACTCGATCAGCTCGGTCATCAACTCCAGCGACAGCGCATTGCGCCGCTGCGGCCGGTTCAGGGTCACAAGCGCAATCTCTCCTTCGGTGTCGAATAGGATGCTCTGGTACTTGGCAGGCGTAGTGGTAGTTTGCGATTCAGGCATCACGAAGCTCCTTCTACTGCGCCGCGCGATTGTTGGCGCAGCGCGTTCTTGCGGATCTTGCCCGTCGAGGCTTTGGGCAATGCACCAAAGTGTACCGCCTTCGGGCATTTGAAGTGTGCCAGGCGCGGGTGGCCTGCTACTCGCTGGCCGCGAGGCCGGCGCGAGCCAGCAGGGAGCGCAGGGGACGCTCGCCACGGGCCCCATGCTGGATGGCCACGATATTCCCGTCGCGGCCGATGACCACGTAGATGGGATAGGAATTGGCGGCGTACATCGCGGCCAGGTTGGTGTCGTCGGTCAGAACGATGCGGCAGCTCCGCGGATTCTCCTGCAAGTATTTTTTCACGGTTTTCTTCGACTCGTTCACGTCCACCGCTAGCACCACCAGACCCTTGTCGCGGAACTCCTGGTCCAAGCTGTCCACCAGCGGCTGCTCCCGCCGGCAGTACGGACACCAGGTTGTCCAGAATTGCAGCAGCACAACTTGGCCCTTCAGCGAATCGTTGGTGAACTTTTCGCCGGCGGTGGTCTTGGCGTTGAAGCGCGGCACCGGCTCGCGGTCGCCCGCCAGCCCACTCATCGCCAGGCACAGGCACAGGCAGATGACAAGCAGACGCAGCGTGTTGACGATTCGACAAACGCGATTGTTCATGACAGCGCTCGCTGGTGAACTGGGACTTGCGTTAGCAAAATCTGCGTAGCAACAGTTTATCGGGTTGCCGGGGCGCACCAGCCAGAATTTCCGCCTCAGTTTAATCCCGTTGTGAGAAAAGTTCGAGGGAAAAGAGATATGCCGCGAAGTGGGAGCGGCCCTGGTTCAGATGATCGGCAAATCCCGCTCATCGTCCTCCTTCAGTAAGCCGCTGTGGCCAAGAACTCTTCGGTATTTTCTTTCTCGCCTCGTCGTGCTCAGTTCGTGTCAGTCTTCGGTATGTGCGCCGCTTTTCGCTTCAGAGACTGCTGGTAACGCGCGAGCAGCTCCTCACGGTCCTGGCGTAGGTCGATTTCGGTCGGCGCGGCAGGATACGGCTTGTTGCCCATCAGCCCTTTCCAGAGAATGCGGTTGTAGTCGGCGAAATCCATACGATCTTCGGATGTGAAATCCATGCCCTTCGTGGCCTGCTCCCAGTACTTCGCGTTGTGGGTCGGCCTTGGCACGATCAGGTTGGCCGGTTTGGCAGGGAGCGGCAGCTCCGTACCGTAGAGAAACGCCGAAGGAGTGGCGGTGAAGCTCCACGAGTTCGGCTTCGTATTGAAGATGTCGGCCATGGGCCTGGCGAGCGCGTCGTTCAGGTTCATCGGGGGGAGGCCCAGAACCTCTTCCATCGTGCGCACCAAGTTGATGGTGTTGTACTGCGCCGAGACCAGCGCGCCTTGCTTCACGTAGGCGCCCGCCACGAACGCGACACTGCGATGCGAATCGACGTGATCGCCGGCATCCTGCGAGTCGTCTTCCACTATAAAGATCAGAGTGTTGTTCGCGTATATGCTGCTGGCGATCTTCTGGACAAGCAAGCCGACGGCATAGTCGTTATCGGCTTGCTGCAGCTCGGGAGTATTCACGCCGTCAATCGCGCCACCGAAACTGCCGGTGTGATCGTGCATGAAGCGCACCAGGCTCAACGAAGGCAGTTGCCCTTTGGCGTAAGCGGCATCGAAATCTCGCGCCCACTCCGTGTAACGGTAATAATCCGGAAACTGGTTGTCGAAACCGCGAAAGTACGGATCGGTGTACGGCGTCAGGGAAGCACTCGAGGGGAAGGCCACTGTCGTGTGGGTTGCGAACGGGTTCCGGTCAAGGGGAATGGGCACGACGTGGGTCCCGGCCGGCGGTTTCACCGGATAGAGGGTGGTGTCCACGAAGAAACCATAGTTGCGAACCGTGAGATTCGCTCGCAACGCAGCGTCCCACAAATAGCCGGTATTCACTTCGTTGTCCGGTCCATCGGGCGCGGCCACGTCGGTCTGGCCCGCTAATAGATCCGGATCGTCGGGTGTGAGGGGATCAGCGGCCCGGCGTTTGGCGAGGGTCGGAATCGCAACATTGACATTACGATTTAAGCCTTCGGAATCCAAGCTTAGGCCGCGTCCTGCATAGGCCACCGGGAATTGGCGTTCGATCACGTCGGGGGCGCGGGCCGAGGTGGTCCAGGGCCAGCCGTCATTGCTGGTTTCGGCGCTGTCGAAGAAGTTGTCGAGGGTGACGAAGTTTCGCGCCAGGTTATGCAGATTGGGCGTGAGCGGCTGGCCAAACTCAGCCAAATCAGGATCGCCATTGCCGATTTCCAGGTCGCCCAGAATCTGGTCGTAACTGCGATTTTCCTTGATGATGAAGATAACGTGCTTGACACCTTGACGCACCGCCGCCATAACTGCGGCGGCGTTGGCGCTCTCGGTGCTGGCGAACCGGTTGTTCGTGACTACCTGCGCCGTCAGCGTCGTGAACTGCGCCGGGCTGGGGCGGGGGAAGCTCTGGAAGCCTGCTTTGATCAACTGGGGATTGTACTGGCTCGAAGCAACGCAATTCTTGTGGGTCGGCGGTCCGCCGCTATAGCAGAAGCCGGGATTCGGACCGGTCGGCGACTTTCCATTCACCACGTAAACCCATTTGCCATCGCCGCTGAAGCTCACCGAGTTCGGATACCAACCCGTCGGAATGAGACCAACCACCTGATCGCCGCTATTTCTTCCGCCCAGCGCCACCACCGCTATGGAATTCAGATTGCCGTTCGTTACGTAGAGTTGCGCCTCATCCGGCGAGAGCGTCACGCTGTTGGGGTTCGCGCCCGTATATCGCGTCAGCGCGGCAGGCACGACCGACGCGGGAGCGATCACCGGGATGGTTTCGAGTATCGCATTGTTCGCGGTGTCGATTACGTCAATGGTATCCGACTGGTCTTCGACGACATACAGCAGCGACTGGGCCGCGTTTAGCGTCATCTTGCCAGGTTGGCCTTTCACGTGGATTCGGGCCGTTACCTTGGGCTTGGGCGACAGGCCCAAGTTCACCACGTCGATCTCGCGGTCGCGAATGCTTGACACATACGCTGTCGCGCTCGATCCGGTACCCTTCACCACTACCCAAAAGGGATATTCGCCGCCTGGCCTACCCGCCTGTGAGGGGTCGCTCTTGCCGGGGCGCAGGTCCAGTTCCGTTCCCTTCGACCAACTGCCCAAGCCTCCATTGAACATCGTTATCGAGTCGTTGTAGTAATTCGCTACTACCAGCGTCTTGCCGTCATTCGAAATAGCCACGCCGGCGGCGCAAGGCTGCACGAAAACCATGCTGTTTATCGGGACCAATCCGTCGTTAGGCACGGCAAGGCCAAGGCCCGCGCGGTGGCCCAAGGCAAGTTCCGTTCCGGGCTGCTCTACCCAAGTTCCGTCGGCGCCCAGAGCAACGATGTGGACATTGTCACCGGCCTTGTCGAAGGGGAAGTCACCCATGCCGCCGGACATGTAAAAAGCCTTGCCGGATGGATCGAAGACAATTCCGTTGTAGGTATTTGGGACCTGCACCACTTGCTTCTTGACCGGCGTGTGCTTCGAAATGTCATAGATAAACACGTACTCTTTCGAGTCCGGCCATTTAAAGCCGGCGCTGTCGGTGTTGTAGACGCGGTTGTACCCGCTAGTCAGAACCAGCAGGGTCTTGCCATCGGGACTCACCACGGTGGTGACCGCCTGCCCGGCCAGCCAGGCTGGATTGTCGGGCAAATCGGGGTTCATCGGTTCGAAGCGGGAATCTTGGGGCGCCAGCGGCGTAATCTGTTGGCCCAGGTTGGGCAAGCTCTGCGCCGGGGGTGCGTCAATCGGGGGCGCGTTCGATGCATTGATCGGGTAGCTGTTGCCGGTATGGTTGTCGGCGCTCAGCGGAGCGGGAGTTGGCGGCGCTGGTGAGCCGTCGCAGCCGGCCAGCAGCGTCAGGGCAAGAACCACGAACAGCAGCCATACAACGGTACCTTTATTCATAATAGCTGTGAGTCCTTTCTCACAACCATTCCATGGTTGCGGCAACCGCTTGGCAGCGACATCAGCCCCTTCCGGAAGGAACCGGCCCCACATCCTTCGCCGAGCTACGCAGCCGAACCCGCCACTGGCCGGCGCCGGAAATCAGCCGCTTACACCACGCGCTGCTACGACTCGACATTTGTTTCGTTTGTGAACATCAGTAGGAGTTCACACAGTGGATAAAATCTAGCTCCGCCATTTTTCCAATGCCGCACGCGAACACCGGCCAGTTTGTACTGGTAATCGGATTCCAGTTCGTATTGGTGCCAGAGTCTACGGAATTGTTTCCAGAATTATATTGCCCTATATAAATGGACTGTTGTGCACTATTCGTGATAAGTGCTGGATAAAGCTGTGCCAAAGACGAGTCCAACGGTCCTTGCATGGAGTAGGCCTCCGAAAAAGTGTAATAGTCACTGAACTGCCCCGGCATAGTGGCGAGGTCATAGTTCACGGAACGATAATCGGTGGGTGTAAATGTAGCTCTCGTAAATGTAAAGACCTTAAAGGCAGGGTCATTGCCAAAGCAAGGGGCGATGGAAGGGGTTATATCAAGCACATCATCAGATGACATGATACGAAATTCGTCCCTATGAGTATGCGCAGCCAGAGTCAGAGTTATAACGCCCGGATACTTCGAGAGTATTTCCAGAAATCTTGCCTGATAATCCTGCACCCACATCATGGTGGCAGATATGAGGTGCCCGTTGCTATCGAAATTTGAGGGAGTTGTGGCAGTTGACACTGTATTGGCGCCGGGAGGTACATGCATTAAGAGCCAAACTTTCTTGCCGCCAGCTTAAGCTGAAGCGAGGGTTGAATCAAGCCAGGAAAGTTCGGCAGATACTGCACTGTCGTCGGCTGGGACACCAAGCGAAAATAAGACGGTATTGAGTCCTATCACCGTCAAATTCGTTCTATGCGGGCCGGCAGAATAATATCCTGCACTCGTGAAGGTATTAAGAAATGCCTGATGGTCTACGGTGCCATTCAAAAAGTCGGTGATGGCCGAAGAGAAACTGTTCCTTTTCGGAGTAACAGCAAAACAGATCCCCAAATTGCCAGAAGCAGTAAGACAATTAGCGCATTGAGGAATTCCCCGCCGGCAATTATCGCGCGATTGCCGAATCCAAGCCGAAGGAAGCGCCCTCTCCTCTTGTACAGCACGTACGGAATGTAAATCACACCGACCGTCGATGCAACGGTTAGCGGGGGGTTGGTCGTTGGTTGGGACGAAAGAATAACGTACAAGAAATAGAGAATTATCCCGAAGAAACCGAGGTAGGAAATCGCGAGTTGAAGCTGATCGGTCCGCATCGAGCTCAGCTGTCCCCCATATGCAATGTAGATATAGACGAGGGTAGATACGCCGACAATCGAAACATATACGATATCTTTCCCGTCAGAAATAGACAGCAGAACCTGAGAGCCGAAATAGAGTTCTGCCACGGCAAAGCCAAGAAAGCCAGTGATTGTGAGGTAAGAGGCTAGTTTACGAATGGAGTTACCATACTGATCACCGAGTAAGCCGTGAAGAGTTTGATCCCGCCCAACAAAGCTCTCATATCTCCGAAATGAAAGCTGGAAAAGAAGGATGCCAACTCCCCAAAACAAAGTATTCACTATGGGTACAAAGAAAAAATTGGAAGCACCCCAGGCTATGAACGGATATATCGTACTCATCTGAAATGCATATGCGATTGACGAGGTGGAAAACACTGTCACATCAACTTTGCGGTGTGCAGTAAAGAAAGCGTCCGGAAGGCGGACATCCTCGCGGCGCACTGAGAGCGCAGCCATCAAATAGATAGCGATGGGAACAGCGACAAGGAGAGGTCCAATCATGATCTGATCTCCGTTCGAGAGTCCCTACGGAACCGGCCACGAAGGTGACCTGACGAGTCTCTCGCTTTTGTCACTCTCGGGTGGCTGCTGTGGGCGCCAGAATATCAGACTCGGCAGTCACTTGCGGAAGAATACCGAACTGAGAGTCAGTGCATGAACACTGAATCGTCCCAACTGGATATTGAGGCCCGTTTAGCCACGCTATCTGGCAGCGTCGACGCTCGGGCACCGCGAGCTCGGCCAGCCCTTCTCGTATGACGGGGAAGTCGAAAACAGTTCTCAGTCGCTGATGACAGCCGGTTTCACAAGTAATCCAGCCAGCGGGAGCCTGTGCTGCCGCTAACGCGTATGCGGCGATTTATCAACAGCTAACGACTCGTAGTGGCATTCTGCTACCAGTCCGTGATAGCCTCCCGAGAATCCGGACCGGGTTCGATTGACCTTTGCTCAACATCCCACCTAACATGTCTCAGTGTCCACGCCGTCCCAACTCGTTGGGCAGAGAGTCTCCCATTACCGCATCCTCAGCAGGATCGGCGGTGGCGGCATGGGCGTGCTGTATGAGGCGGAAGACCTTAAGCTCGGCCGTCACGTCGCCCTGAAGTTCCTTCCCGACGAACTCGCCCACGATCCGCAAGCCCTCAGCCGTTTTCAGCGGGAGGCCAAGGCTGCGTCCTCCCTGAACCACCCGAACATTTGCACGATCCATGAAATCGACGAGATCGATGGGCGGGCTTTAATCGCGATGGAGCTCTTAGAGGGCGTAACGCTAGAGCACCGCATCGCCGGAAAGCCCGTTGCGGCCGACGTCTTGCTCGCCTTGGCCATCGAGATTGCTGATGCGCTCGATTCCGCCCACCTCGAAGGCATCATCCACCGCGACATCAAGCCCTCTAATATCTTCGTCACCAAACGCGGTCATGCCAAGATCCTCGATTTCGGGCTGGCAAAGCTCACGCCCACGGGCGCTCGCGTTACCGAAGCAGCAGCCATGGCAGAAACCACGACCTCGTCTAGCGCGGAGCACCTCACCAGTACCGGTGCGGCTCTGGGAACCGTGGCCTATATGTCGCCGGAGCAGGTTCGGGGAAAGGAACTGGACAGCCGCACGGATTTGTTCTCCTTTGGAGTTGTGCTCTACGAGATGGCGACAGGGGTGTTGCCCTTCCGGGGTGGCACCGCAGGGCTGATCTTCGACGCTACCCTGAACCGAGTTCCGGTCCCCCCTATGCGCCTTAACCCCGACCTTTCGCCCAAGTTGGAAAACATCATCAACAAGGCGTTGGAGAAGGACTGTGCCCTGCGCTACCAGCACGCCTCGGAGATGCGGGCCGACCTGCAGAGACTGAAGCGGGATGCAGATTCGGGAGAATCGTCCGGTGAGGTGCAGGCACCAGTGGCACAACCGCGTACGGCCGTAGCCGCTAGCGCTACCCATCATTCCATCGTTGTCCTCCCATTCACCAACATGAGCTCCGATCTGGAAAATGAGTTCTTTGCAGATGGCATTACCGAAGAGATCATCAACGCGCTGGCCCAGATCGAGGATGTTCGTGTAGTGGCACGGACTTCCGCTTTCTCTTTCAAAGGGAAGCATGTCGATCTGCGAACCGTCGGGGAATGCTTGAAAGTAACCACGGTTCTTGAGGGCAGCGTTCGCAAGTCGGGCAATCGTCTCCGCATCATGGCTCAGCTTATTAACGTCGCCGACGGCTGCCACTTGTGGTCTGAGCGCTATGATCGCGAACTGCAAGATATCTTTGAGGTTCAGGACGAAATCGCAAGAACCATCGCAAACCGGTTGAAGGTTACACTCCGAGCCGAGAGACAAAAGCCGCTGGTGCGGGTTGGAACCAAGAATCTGGAAGCTTACCAGCTCTACCTCAAGGGCCGCTTTCACTGGAACAAACGAACCCCGGACGGAATGCAGAAAGCCATTGAATATTTTCAGGAGGCCATCGAAGAAGAGCCCACCTATGCGCTCGCCTACACGGGGTTGGCTGACACCTACAACCTGGCGTCATTCTTAAATGTGTTTCCGCCTGCAGAGGTGATGCCGAAAGCGAAGGCGGCAGCCACTAGGGCATTGGAAATAGACGACAGCCTGGCTGAGGCTTACGTTTCGCTCGGGTATGCCAGCTTCACCTACGATTGGGACTGGACCGCAGCTGGCAGACATTTTCAGCAAGCCCTTGATTTGAATCCCTCTTACGCCAGGAACCACGTGTTTTACCCTCTCTATCTCAGCTCTCTCGGACAATTTGAGAAAGCGGTGACAGTCGCGAAACAGGCCCTGGATCTCGATCCTGCTTCACCCGCTGTCAGTCATGTGTTGGCGGTGCAACTCTACCTGTCAAGGCAATTCGATCAGGCTATTCAACAGAGCCATACGACGCTGGAGATGGATCCGCACTATGGCGTTGCTTACGCGATGCTGGGGCAAGCGTATGCCTCCAAGGGGTGCTACCGGGAGGCGGTGCCCGATCTGGAAAGGTATTTAGAGCTGACCCGAGGCGGCGCCACGGCCCTCGCCCTGCTTGGGTACGCACATGCTCGACTGGGTGAACGAAATGAGGCGCTTCGGATCTTGGACAAGCTCGAGGTGGTTTCGAAGCGGAGCCTTGTAACTGGATTTTCCTTTGCCCTCGTTTATGCCGGGCTGGAAGACAAGGATCAGGCCTTCAGGTGGCTCGAAAAAGCCTGCGAGGAGCGCTTCAATCGTCTCGCCTACGTTAAGGTTGAGGCACTCTGGGACCCACTGCGCTCCGACCCCCGGTTCGCCGAACTGCTTCGACGCGTCAGAATCCCACAGTAAGCTCAGTTGCCTGTCCCGAAAATCCGGCCCCTGGGGTTCATCCCGGATTTCCTTTATGATGACGGAAATACCAGTGTTCATGCGCCGTCAACCTGTTTAACGCGTAGATTGAGCTCGGAAACATGCTCAGGAGGGGCCTATGTTCAAAGGATTTCGCGAGTTTGTGCTGCGGGGCAACGTAATCGATCTGGCGGTGGGCGT
>PLBW01000106.1:29732-30316 GCA_003135475.1 Acidobacteriaceae bacterium | reverse complement strand
CCCAGCCGAGCGCTGGGTTTTCGCGTTTCTGGCCGCATTCTGGGGCCAAGGTCCCCCGCCAATAGCCCAGCTTCGGTTGGGCTTTTGTGTTTCTGGGGCAGTCTGGGTGGAGCGGGCCTGCGCGCCTCCACTGAGTTGCCAATGTCAACGACTTCCGTTCGCGCGATACTTCATCCCTGGTACGAAACTTCACATGATTCGACCGGCGGAAAGCACGTATCATCCCGCGGCTTGAAGGGCGTTTCTCCGCGGTAACCCAATTGGGAGGACTGCAAATGTCCCGCTCCACCCGCCAGAAAAACCTGTGCCGTCCCTCAACCACCCCAACAAGCGCAAAAGCGGCGCTTGTTGGGGACCCCGGCTACGGGACTCCCCCGGTCCGTACCGGATACTTACCGCGGGCTTACGCCCACGGCTAACGCAAATGCGGCCGCTACGCGGCTGTCAGTCAACCTCCCCGGTAGGAGAACGAATATGCCACTCAAGAACAGCGCGGCATCCGGTAAGAAGCCGGCGCCAGCACCGCGGAGCACCGTACCCAACAGTAAGCGTCTGGCCGTGAAGAAGAGCGGCGCCGCGAAGAA
>PLBW01000106.1:11601-29721 GCA_003135475.1 Acidobacteriaceae bacterium | reverse complement strand
ACCTTGAAATCGCGACAACAGGCGGTGGAGCGCGCCAAGTTGCAAATCTGGCGTCACCTGCAAGAGATCAACAGCGCCATCATCAAGCTGGCGGAATCGGGCAGCTACCTGGCGGCCAAGACACTTTTCGATTTTGCCGGCCTGTACACGCTGCCGCTGGAGGAGGAGACCGCGCCGAACGCTCTTCCCGCTGCGCCGGCCGCCGCCGCGGGCGCGCCTTCCACGTCGCCGGGGCCGCCGCCGGTCAATCGGGTGGAAGCCTTCCTGAAGACAATGGGCCTCGATCCTTTGTCGGACGACGAGCCTGAACCCGACGTGGCGGCGTGAGGGGGCAGTAGCCAGTAGCCAGTAGTCAGTTGTCAGAGAAAGCATCCCATGCCCCTCATTTCAGCAGCCCCTGAAGCCGTGCCCTTGCAAAACCGATAGGGGAGATAGCCGCCTTGTAGAATGGCAAGTGGAGTTCCCGCTGCGGCGGACAGCTCCGCAGGGGAGCAGACTGCAGCATGGACATGACGTGGGTGACCGACCGCATCGCCTTAGGCGGCGCCATTTGGTTCGATGACAAGATGATCGAGGTGGTGCGCGCCGGCGTGACTCACATCCTGGACATGCAGATCGAGTGGGATGACACTCCACTCGCCCAGCCTTACGGGGTCAAGGTGCTGTGGAACCCCACCGACGACGACTTTCAACTCAAGCCTCCGGAGCTGTTGCAGCGCGGCGTGGACTTTGTCCTGGAAGCGCTGGATGGCGCCGACAACAAGATCTTCATCCATTGTGCCGCGGGCGTGCATCGCGCCCCCATGATGGCGCTGGCGGTGCTGCGCGTCCTGGGCTTCGGGCTGGACGATGCCATGGACATGATCCAGGCGCGGCGCCAGGTCGTGGACTTCGCCGACGTTTACGTGCGCAGCGTGGAGCAGTTCATGCGCAGCTACCAGGCGGCGCAGCCGGAGCGCGGTTAGGAAAGCGTCGAAGCGGTTGAGCATCGGCGTGGTCGCGATGAGAAGAAACCGCAGATTCCTCGGGGCTAAAGCCCCTCGGAATGACAGACAAAAAAAGGGCTGAGCGGCACGGCTGAAGCCGTGCCCTTTCAAATCACATTCGCACGGAGTTCTCCCGCTTCAAGCCGTTCCGAGCTAATTCAAAGGACTCCCACCCTGTGGGACATACCATCAAATTCGCAACTTTCCGCCGGCTCCCGCCGGCAGCAGAGAGGCATGGATTATGCCGACCATCAGCCGCCTCGCAGGGCGGTTTTTTTCTGTCCTCATTGCAATAATTCTTGCGACGCTGTTGCTGCCGGTCGCAGTCATCGGCCAAGGTCCCACGCTGTGTCAGATCATTGAAGGATCGTTCGGCGCCAAGTCGGGCAGTGACAAAAAAGCTGCCGCGCTCTCGTTCGTTGAGTCCGCCGTGGGCGCCGCAGATGCCATCTCCAGCAAAAACATCGTCGATGCCAACAAGTTTCAGGACGGCCTGGGCAAGGTCATCGACGGCGTGGTTGCCTGCCTGAACGCGTCTGTGTGGGCCCACAAGTAAACACGCACAACCCGTGGCGCCGCGAGTTCACCACAGAGACTCCGAGCCACAGAGGAGGTCACTTAGGAATCAAGAAATCCTATTCTGCACGGAACATCTAGCCGGACTTTGTTGGTTACGGAGCGGTTTTCTTCATCGCCTTTTGAAATCAGAAATTCTCCGTGTCTCCGTGTCTCTGTGGTAAACCTGATTTTCCCTTGCAACTTTCCTCGCTGCGCTGCGTCGAACCCTCAGGTATCCTCGATACGCATCTGAGGTCTGCCCATGAAGTCGTTCCTCTATCTCCTGGCGCTGGCGGCCGCCATCAGCATCCCCGCGTTGACCCAACAGCCTGCCACCAAACCACAGAACTCGTCCCCTCCCGGCAACACTCCTGCCGAACAGCAGAAGAATGCAGCCAGCGCAAGCAAAGACAACAGTGGCATCAGCGGCGACCAGGTAACCAAGCCGGCCGGCGCCAAAGGTACTACGCTCATCGGTTGTTTCAGCGGACCCAACGCGGAAGGCAAGTATGTGTTGACCAGCATGCAGCACCGCACTGGGATTCAGGTCCTTGGCCCGGATAACTTGAAGAACGATTCCGGCAGCAAGGTCAAACTGACAGGCGCTTGGGAAGCCAGCCCGCAGCAGCAACCGCAGGCGAAAGCCAAGGAAGCGCGCCGCTTCCAGGTGACCGCAATCGTAGTGCTCTCGCCACACTGCACAGCCCCCAGCGAGAAAACGCCGGTCAGCAAAGCGAAACAGCAGCAGCGTCAGGAGCAACAACAGCAGAAGCAGCCCCAGTGAGCAGACCAGTCCAAGACAGTGGCACTCACAGAGCCGTGCGCTTCTGGCCCCAAACTCAGAACGCCTTCTTTGAATCCAGCAGAATCGTCACTGGCCCACTGTTCACCAGTTCAACCTCCATCATCTCCTGAAAGCGTCCTGTCTCGCAGCGCAACCCCAGCGCACGAACATGCTCCACGAAAGCCTCGTACAATTCGCGCGCCCGCTCCGGACGCGCGGCCGCATCGAACGATGGCCGTTTGCCTCGCCGGACATCCCCAAATAGCGTGAATTGCGAAACCGCCAGTACCGCCCCGCCTATCTCCCCCACGCTGAGATTCATCTTCCCGGCTTCATCCTCAAAGATCCGTAATCCCGCCACTTTTTCCGCAAGATAATCGGCATCGCCCTCGCTGTCCCCCTGCCCAACTCCCAGCAATACCAGCAGACCTTCCCCGATCTCCCCGGTAATCTCGTCGCCCACCTTGACTCTCGCCCGGCCCACTCTTTGCACCACAGCCCGCATGGCAGCGTTGTACCACAGCCGGCGAGGTGAAGACACCGGAATGCCGTCCCCTTTGGCGCAGAAAAGAATTCCCCCCTCGCGTTGACCTTGCCAAGACTACCGTTTAGGATGAATCGGGCATCCTCTATCTGAGCGCTCGCGAAGCCGCCCGTGGGCTTCGGCTGTCTCAAGGGCCTGGGCATTCTTTACACGGCATCCTGGCTGCAATTAGACTTACGGGTTTGCCCGCCGCGGCGGATGCCACGGTGCGCGATAGGAGAACGAATCGATGGCTTCGGTTGATGAACGGGTGAAACAGATCATCGTGGAGCAGTTGGGCGTGGATGAAGCCGAAGTGACGCCCAGCGCTTCGTTTGTGGACGACCTGGGCGCCGACTCGCTCGACACGGTCGAACTGGTCATGGCTTTCGAAGAAGCCTTTGAGATCGAGATTCCTGACGAGGACGCGGAGAAGATCCGCACCGTGCAGGACGCCGTGACCTACATCGACCAGCACGCCAAGGTGAAGAAGTAGTCGTCACTCCGGCCACCAGCCCGGTCCGCCCGCCTTGGCGGGCAGCGGCCTGGTCGCCTCACCGACATACCGAAGGTTTTTCGCTCGCCGGGCAGGCGGGTCGAAAGGAGATTGCTGACCTCATGGCATCCGTAGAGGAACGCGTAAAACAAATCATCGTGGAACAATTGGGGGTGGATGAGGCCGAGGTGACTCCCAATGCATCGTTCGTGGACGACCTGGGCGCCGATTCGCTCGATACGGTAGAGTTGGTCATGGCCTTTGAGGAGGCCTTCGAGATCGAGATCCCCGACGAAGACGCGGAGAAGATCCGCACCGTGAAGGACGCCGTGGACTACATCAACTCGCACGCGAAGGGATCCAAGTAGATTGAGTCGCCGTGTCGTCGTAACGGGAATCGGGGTCATCTGCGCGGTCGGCCACAACACCGCAGAGGTGTGGTCGGCGCTGCTGGCCGGCAAGAGCGGCGTGGAGCGCATTACCGCCTTCGACGCCTCCCAGTTTGCCTGCCAGATCGCGGCCGAGGTCAAGAACTTCGACCCTTTGCAGTTCGTGGAAAAAAAGGAAGCGCGCAAAATGGCGCGCTTTATTCATCTGGCCATCGCGGCCAGCGATGAAGCCCTGCGCATGGCCCATTACAAAGTCGAGAATGAAGAGATGGCCGAGCGCACCGGAGTGAACATCGGCTCCGGTATCGGCGGCTTCGACATCATCGAACGCGAACACTCCAACCTGCTCAACGGCGGCCCACGCAAAATCTCACCGTTCTTTATTCCCGCGGCGATCGTCAACCTGGCTGCCGGGCAGGTCAGTATTCGCAACAATGCCAAAGGCCCCAACGAAGCCACCTGTACCGCCTGCACCACCAGCGCGCACTCCATTGGCGATGCCGCCCGGGTCATCAAGTATGGCGATGCCGACGTGATGATCGCCGGTGGCACCGAAGCCGCCATCACGCCCATGGGCGTGGGCGGATTCGCAGCCATGCGCGCCCTCTCCACGCGTAACGACGATCCGCACCGCGCCAGCCGTCCCTGGGACAAAGACCGCGACGGCTTTATCATCGGCGAAGGCTCGGGCATCCTGATCCTGGAAGAGCTTGAGACCGCCAGGAAGCGCGGGGCGAAGATTATCGCCGAGGTGGTCGGCTACGGCATGAGCGCTGACGCCAATCACATCACCCAGCCAGCGCAGAACGGCGAAGGCGGATTTCGGGTGATGCGTAATGCTATGCGCGATGCCGGAATCTCGCCTGAGCGCATCGGCTACGTCAATGCGCATGGCACTTCCACTCCGATCGGCGATGAGCTGGAAGCCACGGCCATCAAGCGCGCCTTCGGCGATCACGCCTACAAGATGCTGGTCAGCTCCACCAAGTCGATGACCGGGCATCTGTTAGGCGGCGCAGGAGGTTTGGAAGCCGCGATCACGGTCCTCGCGCTGCGCGATCAGATCGCCCCGCCGACCGTCAATCTCGACCACCCGGACGAGGGCTGCGATCTCGATTTCGTGCCTCACACTTCCCGCCAGGTCAGCATGGATTACGCCATGTCCAATTCCTTCGGCTTCGGCGGCACCAATGGATGCCTGGTGTTCAAGCGCTGGACGGAGTAGAAGCAATCGTTCTCCGCCTCAACCCTCAGTCCCACCGGAAAACTCTCGCGCGCACCTTTCGGCAATATCAGGAATTCGTGTTGTTGCGCGGTAAACAATTACGTTTAACTGCGGCTTAACCTCACCTCAAGCCAGTACGCTCGCTGCCGTGAGGGCGGCTAGTCGCAGCTTTGACTGCTGTACCATGGAAACAGCCCTGATGACCTCTCCCAACCCAATCCATTACTCCAGCGAGCGGGTGCTCGAATTCGATCAACTGCGTCAACTGCTCGCTATTTACACCGGCTCGCCGCTTGGACATGAACGCGTGATGCAGCTCACGCCCTCGCGTGACCGCCAATGGATCGAACGCCAGCAGCAACTGGTCGCCGAGCTGCGCGGATATCTGCGTGCCGGCAGTCATTTCGATTTTCATGGTCTGCTCGATCCCACGACACTGGTGAACAAGTCGCGCATCCGCGGCGCTGCCTTGGAAATCATCGAGATTCGCGATCTGCTACTAGTAGCCGACCGGGCCGCCGAGTGGCGGGAGATCGCGCTGCATCCCCCGCTGGAGGTCGAGGGCAAGTGGCAGGCAATCCTGGAGCTTTCCCAGACACTGGCCGACTTCACGCTCCTGTTGCGTTACTTCCGCAACAAAATCCTCCCTGACGGCACGCTCGACGATAAAGCCTCGCCGGAACTGGCGCGAATTCGCCGCGACATGGAGAAGCAGAAGCGTGCCATCCAGGAGTCGCTGCGCGCCTATCTGCGGCGTCTTTCTGAGGACGGCGCAGTACAGGAAGAGCTGGTCACCATTCGTGGCGAACGCTTCGTCATTCCGGTAAAGGTGGAGCAGCGCCGCCGGGTGCAAGGAGTGGCGCACGGCGCCTCTTCCAGCGGTCAAACCGTCTTTATCGAGCCGCTGGAGACCATCGAGCAGAACAACGACCTGGTGCGCCTGCTGGAAGACGAGCAGACGGAGATTCACCGCATTCTGCTGGAGATGACCTCGCGGCTGGGCGAACACGCCGACGCCCTCAGCAACGCGGTGTACGTCCTTTCCGAACTGGAGTTGCAATTCGCCAAGGCGCGCTTTGCCGAGGATTACGACTGCGTAGCTGTAAAGTTTCTGGCGGAGGGCAACACAACGGCCGAATCGGAAGCGTCACAACCCGGCGTGTCCGGGATCACCAAATCACCGGTCGATGGGTCATCGGTTACAGACTTGTGTGATGCGCTTGTCCTGCGCAACGCGCGGCATCCGCTGTTGGAGCGGACCCTGAAGGCGCGGGGCGCTGCCGTAGTTCCGCTCACCGTCGAGCTTGACGGCCAGCATCGCCAACTGATTATCAGCGGTCCGAACACCGGCGGAAAGACCGTGGCCCTCAAGACCATCGGGCTGTTGGCGCTGATGGCGCAATCGGGTATTCCGCTCCCGGCCGAGCGCGCCCAGTTGCCTATCTTCGATTCGGTGTTCGCCGACATTGGCGACTACCAGTCCATCGAGCAGAACCTCTCGACCTTTTCGGCGCATGTCACCAACATCGATCTCATCTCCCACCAGGCGACCGCGCATTCGCTGGTCCTGCTCGACGAGTTGGGCTCCGCCACCGATCCCGAAGAGGGCGCGGCGCTGGCAGTGGCCATTGCCGACCACTTCCGGCGCGCGGCATGCATCAGCATCGTCTCTACCCATCACACCGCCCTCAAGGTTTATGCGGCGAACACGCCGGGCGTACTCAACGCCGCTGTCGGCTTCGATGAGAACACATTCGCGCCCACGTTCGAGTTGCGCATTGGAGTGCCAGGCGCTTCTGCGGGCATCAACATCGCGCAAAAGCTCGGACTGAATCCGGAGATCGTCGGCCAGGCGCGTCAGCGGATGACCTCACAAGCGCAGGACGTCTCGCGCTTTCTCGATCGTCTGCACTCAGAGCTGCGGCAAATTGATCTCGAGCGGGCCGAGCTTGGCGCGCGGGAGCAGGAAGTGGCGCGTGAGCGCCAGCATCTTGCCCTCGAAGGCCGCAAGGAACAACGCGAGAAGCTGCGCGAGATGGAGAAGAAACTGGAGAGCGTGCTGCGCGATTTCGAGTACCGCGCCCGCGAAACTGTCAACGCCGTGC
Organism: Acidobacteriaceae bacterium; assembly: GCA_003135475.1. Lineage (GTDB taxonomy): Bacteria > Acidobacteriota > Terriglobia > Terriglobales > Acidobacteriaceae > Bog-257. Next base: position 22,655 of record PLBW01000106.1, on the reverse strand, counting down.
AGGACCGCGCTCAAGCGCTCAAGCTTTCGAAAGACGCCGAGCGCCGCATCGCCAAAATGCGCCGCGAATTCCGCGAGCAGTTCGATTCCACCGTGGTGGCGCACACGACCGGCGCCGACACCGGCGATCCGCACGCCCAGCAGCACGTCCTCACGCAGGTCGGCATCGGCGATACGGTGCGGCTGAAATCATTGGGCCGTGACGCCAAGGTGCTGCGCTATTTCGACGATGACAGCTTCGAAGTAGCGGTAGGGCCCATGAAAATGAAAGTGGCGCGCGACGATTTTGCCAGCGTGATCGCTCGTGCCGGAATCAACCCGGTGGAATCGGCGCGCGCCCGCGGCATCAACGTTACCCTGGCGCGCGAAGACGACAACGTCGCCACCGAGATCAATGTGATTGGCCAGACCGTGGACGAGGCCACTCGTGCGGTGGAGAAGTTCGTGGATCGCGCGTTCCTGGCGGGTGCGGTGCGGGTCCGCGTGGTGCATGGCAGCGGCATGGGAATCCTGCGCAAGGCGCTTCGCCAGTTCCTGCAAAGCCATCCGCACGTCGCCCGTGTGAGCGAGCCTCCACAGAACGAAGGCGGCGGCGGCGCGACGGTGGTGGAACTGAAGACGTAAAGCAGGGCTACGGGTCGGGGGTTAGGGGTCAGTCAAAGCAACTTTGAAGGTGTTGCAATCCTACGCGTTCGCCGCGAACTGGTTCGGCTAAGTGCTAATTGCTACTGGCGGCTTCCTTGCGCTTCGCCCTGCGCCTCTCTAGACTAAATGCAGCGATGAGCAAGTTTGGCCAAACCTTGAAAGGCTATTTCTGGTGGACCTCGCCACGCGGCAGTGTCCGATACGATGTCATGGTCACGCTCATCCTGGCCTTCATCTTCCTGACACCGCACTGGGTCAACTTTCGCGACAAACCGGTGGAGCGCTCTCCGCATCAAACTGAAGTCGTCGTACAACAAGAGGGAGACGGCTTCCTCTACAAGGTGGATGCCGCGGCGGTCAAGGGGGACAACGAAGCCGATATCAGGGATTCGCTGGCCCGTATCATCGAACCGGTCGCGGGTTATGTGACCATCGACCGCTACGAAGCCGTGCGCGATAACAAACAAAATGTGGTTGCGTATAAAGTCTGGGGACATCGCTGATCACAGTGGGCTGAGTCTCGCCGGGGAGTCGCGTCCTGAACAACTTAAACGCTCCGTCTCGGGTTAAGTCTGCGACAAGAACCAGTATGAAGATAGTGACAAGCGTTGCCGTGGTGGCGTGGGTGCTCTGTTGCACCGCGGCTGGGGTGCAAGCACAGAGCCTGGAAGCGGCCTTGCACGCCATGGACCAGGCAGCGGCCAACTTTCGCACCGCGCAGTGCGATTTCGTCTGGGACCAGTATCAGAAGGTGGTTGACGACCACGACTATCAGAAGGGCACGATGTACTTCCGCCGCCAGGGTAATGACGTGCAAATGGCCGCCGACATTACATCGCCGGACAAGAAGTACGTGCTCTTCACCGGAAGCCTGGTCAGTGTGTATCAGCCCTCCATCGATCAGGTCACCGAGTACAACCCAGGCAAGAACAAGGGCGATTTCGAAAGCTTTCTGGTGCTGGGCTTCGGCGGGCGCGGGCACGACCTGGAGAAATCGTTCGACGTGAGCTATGCCGGCATGGAGGCGGTGCAGGGCGTGAACGCTGCGAAGTTGGAGCTGACGCCGAAGTCGCAAAGGGTGAAGAGCATGTTCCAGACGATCACGCTGTGGATCGACCCAGCGCAAGGTATCAGTGTGCAACAGAAGTTTTCCGAACCCTCAGGCGACTATCGCGTGGCCAAGTACAGCAATATTCAAATCAACCACAAGATCCCGGGCGACGTTTTCAAGTTGAGGACGACCGGCCATACCAAGGTGATCCGGCCGAACGGGTAGGGAACGCGGGGGTTAGGGGTTAGGGGTGCGCCCTTTCAAAGCAGGCTATCGCCGACTTTTTTCAGCGTCTCTGAGGACGTGCCCTTTCAAAGCGCGAGCTGCTCATGGAGGTTAAGCCTCCGACGGCATAAGCGACGCATCGGCAACCTTGCCAAGCCCGTGCCGACGGTCGTTGGTCGGATTTCTCCAGTTCACCTGCGGCATGAACAAGGATGAATCGATCCGGTCGCGGTATGCGATCGCGATATTGATCAGCGAATCCAGAAGAGCGTCGGAAAGAAAATGGGGCTGAAGACCAAGGTCGATCAGCTTGGAATTCTTCGCATTGTAATAATGCGCTTCGGCTTCGACCCGCGGATCGGGCAGATGGTCGATCTCCGCCTTTAATCCAAGTTTTCCAGCCGCAGTTTGCACCATCCGGGCAAGATCCAGAACTGTGAATTGCTCCGTGAATTGGTTGAAGACACGGAATTCACCCCGCTCCGCTGGGTGCAGGCAGGCGATCTCGACGCAGCGGATGGTATCGCGGATGTCCAGAAATCCGCGCGTCTGTCCTCCCTTGCCGTAGACCGTCAGCGGGTGGCCGACTGCGGCTTCCGCGCAGAACCGGTTCAGGGCCGTACCGAAGACCTCGTCGTAATCGAAACGGTTGATGAGAGCTTCATCGAGAGCGCTTTCGTCCGACACGGTACCGTAAACTACGCCCTGATTCAGGTCGGTCGCCCGCAATCCCCACGTCTTGCAGGTGAACATGATGTTATGGCTGTCGTGCACCTTCGAAAGATGATAGAAGGAGCCAGCCTGCTTCGGGTAAGGAAGCACGTCGCGGCGCCCGTTGTGTTCAATGGTTATGTAGCCCTCTTCGATGTCGATATTGGGAGTGCCGTATTCCCCCATCGTTCCCAGCTTGATCAGATGGCAGTCGGGCCGAAGTTCGCGCAGAGCGAACAGCAAATTCAGGGTCCCGGCAACGTTGTTGACTTGAGTGAAGACGGCGTGCCGGCGGTCAATCATGGAGTAGGGCGCCGACCGCTGCTCGGCAAAGTGGACAACCGCCTCTGGCTCAAATTCCTTGATGGCGAAGGCCAGAGATTCGTAATCGATCATGTCGCCGACGAACAGTTCGATGGGGTTGCCGGTAAGTCGCTTCCACGCCTTCAGCCGTTCCGGCAAAGCGCGGATCGGCGTCAGCGTCTGCACGCCAAGCTCGTAGTCCCATTGTCGGCGCGCAAAGCTGTCGAAGATGGCAACCGAGTTCCCCTTCTTGGATAAATAGAGAGCGGTCGCCCAACCGCAATAACCGTCACCCCCGAGCACAGCAATCCTCATTCGTCCTCCTCAACAGATCTTACTTAAGAGTTCAGCAATGACGCCTGGAGTGTTCCACGCAATCGTGTCTATTTCACTTTCGATATCCAAGGCAGCTTCTTAACTCTATCAAAGAACCCGGAAAATCTCCTGATTTGCGGTTGCTGCAGGAGCGAAAATCGGAATGACACAATGCCTGCAATCAGCGGAGCGGCTAGCTAGACATACTTACGCCCGCGGGCGCTAACAGGTGGGCCGCCGAGGAGGCCGGCGCCTGAATGCGCCATTTTTTCATCCATAAGAACAGGATCATTAAACCCCATAAGTGATAGCCGACATTGATCCGTTTTTCCAAGTGATCACGTAGATAGTTTTCAACCGCATCGGCATTGAAAATTTCTGGATGATCGGAGAGCCCGTTACGCAGGGTATCCACTACAAGCGATCGAAGAGGCCCACGGACCCATTCGTGCGCTGGAATGTCGAAGCCAATTTTCTTTCTCTTCAGGATGGATTGTGGCAGCTTATTCCGCATCAGGTCCTTCAGCAGAAACTTCTGCTGCGAGCCCCGAATCTTGAGCGAGGCCGGCAAGGTCGCGGCAAATTCGACAATACGGTGATCCAGGAAAGGTGGACGCAACTCCACGGCATGGGCCATGCTCATGCGGTCGGATTTGACCAGGATGTCGTCCGGCAAATAATACTTTTGATCGAACCACAGGTAAGCGCCCAGATCATCTTTCCTGTCACTCAGCATCTCTCGCAGCTCGCCGAGGATCTGATCGAGTGAGCCCGGAAGTTCCAACGCCATCAAGGAGCGTTTCTCCTCGCCGGAGAAGGTGCCATTCCAATAGACATGGGCGCGTTCCGCCGACATCAGGCTGCCTTCGAGCAAGCGTTTGAGCATGTATTCAAAGCTTATTTTCTCGTTCGAAACCGGCCATAAGCGCAAGCCAGCCAGCGCCAATTCAACAACGCTGGGCGGGAGCTTACGCAAGTAGCGAGCCATCGTATTGGCTCTGTAGGTTAGATAGCCCGCAAACAGTTCGTCGGCGCCCTCGCCGCTCAGCGCGACCGTTGTCCTGGTTTTGCAGAGCTTGGAAAGAAACCAAACCGGCAAGGCTCCGGCGTCCGCGCTCGGTTCATCCGAGTAATACGCGAATTGCTCGATGGCGCCTTGCAGATCGAGTTCAGGATTCAGGTCAAGCTGCTCGTGCTCGGTTCCGTATTCCGCAACGACCTGCTGGATGTAACTAGTCTCGTCGAAACTGCGTCCGCGAAACGAAATCGAGAAAGTCTTCAGTCGCGAGCTTGAGGCCTTCGACGCATAATGCAGGATCGTCGATGAATCAATGCCACCGCTCAGCCACACCCCCAAGGGGACATCGGAAATGAGGTGTTCGCGGACCGACTGCTGCAGAAGAAAATCGAGTTCCTCACGGGCCGACGCCAAGCTGCGCTGCTTAGGTGTCTCGTCGGGTAAGCGCCAGTAAGCTTCACGACATTCGTTGCCGTCGCGCCACTCGAGCCAGTATCCAGGCAGGAGCTTCTCGATTCCATCCACCAGCGTCCAGGGCGCAGGGACATAGTTCAACGACAAATAACAATCCAAGCCGGCCAGGCTTAAGCGGCGTTCGATCTCGGGATGAGCGAGGATGGCCTTCAGCTCCGACCCGAAAAATATTTCCTCGCCGCGATGGGCGATGTAGAGCGGCTTGATGCCCGTACGATCGCGCGCCAACACCAGCCGTCGAGTGGAATTTGTCCAAAGTGCCACCGCAAACATGCCGCGGAATCGGCGGAAACACTGCGTGTCCCATTCCAGAAACGCGTGAAGAACCGTCTCCGTATCGCAGTGCGTGTTAAACCGATGGCCCAGCTGGTCCAACTCGGCGCGCACTTCGAGGTAATTGTAGATTTCTCCATTGAACACGACGACCGTGTCGCCGTCTTCGGCCGCGATGGGCTGATCGCCGTGCTCCAGATCAATGATTTTCAGGCGCGTGGCGCCCATCGAGCATATCTGGGATTGGTAAACACCAAGCTGGTCTGGTCCCCGGTGGATCAGGGTAGAGGTGGCGTTCCGAATGCGATCCGGAGGTGGAGACCAATCTTTATGAGTAAAACCGACAATGCCGCACAAATCGATCAGTTCCTCAATAGCGAATAATCGGCCATCGCCAGTTGCCGCCTTGAGCAAAGGTGACGGCGGTCCGACAATGCAGTCCAGGCAATGTTCATCCCCCGAATTGCGGGAGTTTTCCCAAAAACCGATCCTTTAGAATAGCATCTTACGGTCTCCAAGATGCCAGCTGCTCGCGCTCGACTTGCTCTGTAGCAGTCTCCCATGTCGGGTGCATTGCACAGCAGTTGACCGCTCCGAATGCGTATGTGCTTGCTGTCTCTCGGTCGCGCGTCGAGTGATATACCATATGGGTATGCTTGTTTACGCTTGGAGCGCCTGACCACGGCCAATGGAACATCCCAGACGACTGCATCTCAAAACCCTTATTTTGATTTTCATCATGGTTCTTGCCGGCCCTTTGGGCAACGTTCTACTCGGCAAAGGCATGAAGCACGTGGGACCGGTGCAACTTTGGCCTCCCGCGGAACTGGCGCACGTCTTCACCCGCGTTTTCACCTCCGCCACGATATGGCTCGGGGTTGGCTCCCTGCTGGTGTTTTTTGCAGCCTATATGATCGTTCTGTCGTGGGCTGACTACAGCTATGTGCAACCCGCCTCTTCTATTTCTTACGCTGTAGTGGCGCTATTGGCCTCGACGTGGTTGGGCGAATTCGTCCCTACCTCGCGCTGGGCTGGCATCGCGGTCATATGTATCGGGGTGTTCCTCGTCGGCCACACCCATCCTAGTACCACGGAGAATGGCTAGTCGTGTCTGAATTCATCTTCTTGATGTTCTTCATTGTTGTCTTCGGAACCGTGGGCGAAATATTCGTGTCGCGCGCGATGAAGGAGAACGGCGAGGTGAAAAACTTCCGCCCAGTTGCACTCCTCGCGGTGATCCTGCGCGCTTTGCGCGTCAAGTGGATGTGGCTGGGTGTGGGGATGATGGCGGTTGGGTTCTTCTCGCTGCTGGCGGTGTTCTCCTTTGCAAACGTAAGCTTTGTCGTGCCCGTGACCGCCCTGAGCTACGTCGTGGGCGCGTTGGGAGGCAGGTTTTTTCTCGGAGAACGTGTCAACTTGCAACGTTGGATCGGCATTCTTCTGGTTTGCGCGGGCGTAACGTTGGTGCTCATCGGCAGGAGTTAGCGGTTTATGCCCCGACCGGCGAAAGCGCGCTCAATCTCGTGGACCGTGTCCCCCAAGAGCACGTTGGTGTTGCGCGAGATTCTCGCGATCGCCGTGGACTCGTTTCGCGCCGACAAAGTGCGTGCCACCATGACCGCCCTGGGCATGGTGATCGGCACGTTCTCGCTGGTTTTGGTAGTCACGATTGCGCTAACCGGAAAACAGTACGTCCTGCATGAAATCCAGAACATTGGCGCCAATCTCATCTGGGCCGAATATGCAGGNNCAGGCGTGCAAGCAGCCACGCCGGTGCTCAATTTGCATGAACCCATACTAGTCGGCAGCGGCAAGCAACGGGACATGCTGATCCTGGGTGTAAACCCGGAATATGTAAATGTGCGCCGCATCGTCGTGAGTTCAGGCAGGTTTTTCGATCAACAAGATTCCCAGTCCCACCACAAGGTCGCCTTGGTCACCGAAGATTTCGCTAACCAGCAATACGGGGGAATCGAGTTCGCGTCGGGACACGAAATCGACATCCAAGGATTGCCATTTGTTGTGATCGGTACCTTTCGCGAGAGGGTGGAGACGTTCGGCCAGTCAGAAATACAGGACAACACGGTCCTTATTCCCTATTCCGTGGCGCGTTACTTGACCGACACAAACGCGGTCAACCAGATTTATTTTTCCATGTCGGATGCCAGCAGCGTTCCTCTTGCCACGCAACGAATCCTCGCGGTGTTAAAGGCGCGGCATCGGGCCGAGTCGGTCTATAACGTCGGTAACCTCACCCAAGTACTAAATTTGGTGGCAAAAACCGCCAACGCGTTTACCATCGTTCTCTTGCTGTTTGCAACCATAACCCTGGTTGCCGGTGGGGTAGGGATCATGAACATTATGCTCGCCACCGTGAGTGCCCGTATTCGAGAAATCGGCATTCGCAAGGCGGTTGGAGCCACGCGCCGCGAAATCCAACTGCAATTCCTTTCCGAGGCGGTAATGATCTCCTTGATCGGCGGAACCATCGGCACCTTAGCCGGGCTGGCGCTCCCGTTTTCACTTTGGGCCTTCACTCAGTACAGGCTTCCCGTCTCCGGGCTTTCCGCGGTGATCGCCATGCTAGTCTCCTGCCTGATCGGTATCACCTTCGGTACCCTGCCAGCTAGGAATGCTTCGAGATTAGACCCGGTGGAATCTCTAAAACACGAATGAGGGCAGACGTAAGATGTTTTGATTGGCCATCGGGGTCCGCGGCTCTCTACTTCCGCTCCCCATTCTTGGGCTGGTTGTAGGTGAGGCCCTTGGTTTCAAACATGGTGGGCGGGAAGCCGTTGTTGTAGGTCACAGACGTGATAAAGCGTTGACTCGTCATTTCCCCGTTACGATGCCGCACAATGCTCATGGGTGTCTGGATACCCTGGACCAGGCGATAGTTGCTGAAAACTTCCGCTTCCTCATCGAGCTGCCGATCGAGCGGATCGCGGTAGCTATAAGTTGTCCTCACCGGCAGGTGGGAACGCGGATCGACCGACAACGTCACACTGTCGTTCGTAGAATTCAAGATGGTGACCTGGTCGGTGAGGTTCTGCTCTACGATTGCCGTCCCGTCGTACAGAACCACGGTGTCCGATGCGCCCAGCCATTTGCGGACCACCGATTCCAGCGAGTGATCGCGACGGCGCAGATAATCCTGGAGTTGCTGCGGGTCCTGGGTCGCCGTGCCCTTGTAGGTGATCTCGTATCCCTTATCGCCAACAAAGAGTTCGATCACGTCACGCTGCTTGGTCAGTTCGACACGTTCTTTGTCGGGCCATTCCCAGAACCGCCAAAACTCAAGACCCTGGCCGCTCGGTTGTCCGTGATAGAAGGCATAAGCGCGGCCTTCGCTCTTCATATCGCGCACGTTGAGGTACGTATCGCCGCCCAGGGCTTTGATCATGTCAGTCAGAATCTGGAATGCCTTCTGCACACTGGGGTCTTTGGTTGAAGCGAAGTGGGCTGTGGGCCACGCGGCCGGAGTGGTTGGAGTCTGCGCCGGTGCGGTGGGCGCTGGGGTTGTCTGAGCGAGGGCAGACGCCGCCAGCAGTACAACGAAGCCGAATATCGCAAGGTTACGCATGATTTCTAGAACAGTTTGGGGTTTCTGTGACTGCTTTCTGCGATTGTAAACACATTTTCGCGATGGCCGCTCGTGGACCATGGGCGTAACCGGGCCAGAAACCTCGCCGTAACAACCGACGTCCCGAGGTTCCATTCGTCAGTCGAACGATATTACGCCTTCTTGTGCTTGCGCTTGGCCTGCGCCGGCCGCTCCTCGACCAATGCGAACTGAATGCGCTTCTGCATGCGGTCGATGCGATCCACCAGCACGCGCACCGGATTGCCCAGCGAGTACGTCTTGCGGCTGCGCTGCCCGATGATCTGCCGGGTATTCTCGTGATACTGGAAGCGGTCGTCAGCCAGCGACGAGAGCGGCACCAACCCTTCGATGAACATGTCGATCAGCTCCACGAACAGCCCAAACTTGGTGACGCTGACGATCAGTCCCGCGAACTCTTCGCCCACGCGGTCTGCCATGAACTTCACTTTTTTCCATTCCATCAGCTCGCGTTCGGCATCGTCGGCGCGGCGTTCGGACTGGCTGGACTCCTCCGCGATGTCGTGCAGCGTGTCCTCGGGAATCGGTCCGCCCAGGGGCGCGAGGTGCTCCTTCTCGTGCGCGTCTCGCTTCTTGGTTGGCGAGACCGGCGGCTGCCGCTTCGACCACGGAGAAGGCGACTCGCTGTGCGCGATCTCTCCCACGCCGACGGCGACACTTTGTTCCTCGCGCTCCGGCGAATCGCGCAGCACGTCTTTCAGGATGCGGTGCACGATCAGGTCGGGGTAGCGACGGATGGGCGAAGTAAACTGCGTGTAAACCGGAGCGGCCAACGCGAAGTGGCCCTCATTGACCTCGGAGTAGCGCGCCTGCTTCAAGGAGCGCAGCATCAGGTACGACAAAATACGCTCTTCCGGTTTGCCCGCAATTTTCTGCGTCAGCTTCTGATACATGCGCGGTGTAATGTGAACCTCTTCGGGTATCTCGACGACGTGCGGGTTGCGCCCGCTGCTATGGCGATCGCGCCGGTCAGCACGGATCTGCATTCGCTTCACCGGTAGCGCGCCTACACCGAGCGAGTAGCCGAAGGTGGCGGCGATAGTCTCGAAATCGAAGACGCGCTTGGGATCAGGCTTTTCGTGGATGCGATAGAGTGAGCCAACCCGCTTGTTCTCGAGATAGCTGGCCACGCACTCATTTGCCGACAGCATAAACTCCTCGATGATGCGGTTCGCAATATTGCGCTCGGAGCGAGTGACGCCCTTCATCAATCCGTGCTCGTCAAATTCGATGACCGGCTCAGGCAAATCAAAATCTATGGATCCGCGGCGCACCCGCTTGCGATTGAGCACCATCGCCAGCTCGCGCATCAGCTCAAAGACATCGACCAGTTTGTGATAGCGCTGGCGCAAACCAACATCTCCTTCGAGGATGAGATTCACGTTGGTGTAGGTCATGCGTTCGGCCGAGCGGATGACACCCTGGTTCAGGGTGTAGCCAACAATCTCACCCTGTGAATCGATCTTCATCACGCAGGAGAGCACCAGACGGTCAACTTGCGGGCGCAGGCTGCACAGGTCAGTGGAAAGCTCCATGGGCAGCATGGGCACGGCGCGGTCAGGGAAATAGACCGAGGTCCCACGCAGCCGCGCTTCCAGGTCGATGGTCGAGTCTTCGTGGACATAGTGCGCGACATCCGCGATGTGGACTTGCAGCTCGAAATGGCCGTCTTCCATACGGCTCACGGTCACGGCATCGTCGAAGTCGCGCGCGGTTTCGCCGTCGATGGTGACGATGGGCAACGCGCGATAGTCTCGCCGATGGCGCAACTCTCTCGAGGGGATAACCGGCTCGAACTGCTGCGCCTCCTGCAACACTTCAACCGGGAAACGATGCGGCAGGTGGAACTTGCGGATGATGATCTCAACGTCCACCCCGAAGTCGTCTTCGTAGCCAAGAATCTCGACTACGCGGCCACGGGGGCTCTCAGCCGGCGACGGCCAATCGGTAATCTCAACATCCACCACCAAGCCTTCGAGATCGTCCCATTCACGGCGGCGCGCCTCTTCCCCGAGGACTCGGTCTGCGTCCGCTCGCCCCCTGCGATGTACCGTAGATTGCTTCGTCGGTGGGGTTCCGGTTCGACCATGGGGTCCAGCTTTGGATTCGGCTTCACTCTGGCTGGCTGGCCACTCCATCCCGCGCGGAATGATGATCTCGCTGGTGACCTTCTCGTCGATGGGCGTCACGTAATTTTGGCGCGATCCGTAATGAAAGGTGCCCACGACGGTGGGATTACCACGCGTCAGCACGCGCAGGATGCGACCTTCGGCACGACCGTCGTCACCCACCCCAGCACGCGCGAAACCGGCGCGCGCTGGGGACCCCGGAGTATCGCGCTTGCGTCCCAGTTCCACCAGCACCTGGTCGCCATGCATGGCCGAACCGATGGCCTGCGGGTTGATGTAGATGTCGCCG
>PLBW01000106.1:0-11567 GCA_003135475.1 Acidobacteriaceae bacterium | reverse complement strand
GCAACCGTTCGGCGAGCTGCCGCCGTTCGTCTCCCCGCAGGCCCATCTCGCGGACGAGTTGCTTGAACCCCGCCGAGCGGTGGGGCTGGCGTTCGATGTGGCTCAGGATGGCTTGATCAGTCAGCATAAAAAGTCTAATCGGCGTTCATCCACGGTCAAGTTTGTCCGGTTTGCTTAGTCTCTTTCACCTAGGCCATTAACTAAGGATGCACTGAGGTCGCATGAAAAAGTTGCCTAGGGGTTTCCCTCATGCAAGAACTCACTGTATGGTAGCAATAATTACATCGCACAAGGGTGCGTGCTTCGGCGCGCATTGAGCGATGGCCCAGACAAACCGCACCAAAGCGTCAGGTTCTGAAGCGGAGCTGTGGAGCCTGGGTTTGGCAAAACAAGTGCCTCTCCAAGCCGGGCCCCCAGCGACCGCCGCTTTTGCGGTTGTTGGGGTGGAAGCACTTACAACCTCAGAAAGGATTCGTTTACCGATTATGTGGAAACCTAGCAATACTCCATCTTCAACTCCCACCCCTAGTCCCGAGCCGCAGCGCGACTACTCTCCGGCCGTCCCCGAGCCGCCGAGCGCACCCCGCCCAGCCGGCCCTCCAATCAATACCCAGGAACAGGCCACGCTGGGAAAGTCGCTGGTCATTAAGGGAGAGGTCACGGGTTCGGAGTCGCTTTACATTGACGGGCGGGTGGAGGGGTCGATCAACCTGCCGGGCAATCGCGTCACCGTAGGACGCAACGGCGTCGTGGCCGCCAACATTTCGGCGCGCGAGATCGTAGTGCTGGGCAAAGTCCGCGGCAACATGACCGCCAGCGATCGCGTGGACATCCGCGGCGAAGGCTCGCTCACCGGGGATGTGGTTGCCCAGCGCATCAGCATTGAAGATGGCGCCTACTTCAAGGGCGGCATCGATATTCGCAAACCCGGCCAGAAAGCCAATGGCGAATCCAAGGAGACCGGCGCGACGACCACGGGCGAGGCCGGTACTTCGGCGGCAGCAGCCCGGGTGTAATCACGAGTTGCGGGCGGCGGTATTGGCCGCCGTTCGCAAGGTCCCTCGAAAGAAGGTGCACTCCGATGTGGGAGAGAGTGCTTCAGTTGCTTGCAGTACATTGCCGACACAGCAACCTCTCGAAACCGTTCTCGGCTGCGTCATCGAGCCGGTGCGACTCCAGTCACAGGGAATGGGAGAGCGTCTCCAGCAACCAGCCGGCGCCTTACATCGCCTGCCTCGATTGCGGCAAACACTTTGGCTATGACTGGTCGCGCATGCAGGTGATGAAGTAGCTTTCAGCTTTCAGCCGTCAGCTCTCAACTACGGTTCCATCCCTCCGGTCGTCCTCTCGATGGCCGGTTCCGGTAGCGTGATGTTCGGTGCTGCCGCGGCTTTCTTTCTGCGCAGCTCGCGCGGCAGGTTCGACTTCGTCAGCCACAGGCCCACCGCCACCGCCGCCAGCCAAGTCACGCTAATCAGTGCCAAGGACTGCAAATCGGCCTTCCGGCTACCATCGACGGCAATCGTCCTGCCGACAAAATAGCAGACCACAGCAGCGAAGCCCGCTGTTCCCACCGCCTTCGTCAATTCCGGCCACGGCATCCCACCTAGTGGGACGAGCTTCTTGCGACTTAGCAGCCAGGCGAGCGCAACCGTGTGCATCAAGATGCCTATGTCTGAAGCCATGGCCAATCCGGTCACACCAAAATGGCGGAAGAACGCCGAGTACACGGGCAGCGATGCCGCCACAATGATGGTGCTGGCAATCATCGGCGTCAGGGTGTCGCCCGCGGCATAGAAGGCACGAGCGTACAAAGCCTGGGCCGACCACAGCGCCAGCGAGAGCGCGAACCAGAAAAAGTAGAGTGCCGTCTCCCGCGAGTCCTGGAAGCTGAATCGCCCGCGGCGATAAACCAAGTCAATGAGCGGCAGGGCTGCCGGCATCATCCACGCAGCCGAGAGAAATGACGCCGCCGAGATGCGATACACCGAGCCGTTGACCGTGTCGGCGAAGTCCTTGCGTCTGCCCTCGCCAAACAGCCGTGCGAAGAAAGGCATCGAAGCCTGGCCGGTGGCCTGCCCGAGAATGGAGATGGGCACCGCGAACAGGCGCTTGGCATAGTTCAGGCGCGTGATGTCGCCCGTTCCTCCGGAGGCGAAATAGCGCAGGATCCAGTCATCGGCGGAGACCAGCGACACTCCCAGCATCAGGGGAATGGAAAGCTTTACCCATTCGCGAAATTCCGGATTGTGCCAGTCGAAGTTCAATCGATAGGTCAGGCCGTCGCGGGCCGCGCCGATGGCGTTGATGAGAAATGGACCAACGAAGGCGCCGAATAGCGCGCCGTAAGCCAACGACGAAATGCCAAACCGGCGCGCGCCGATCACGCCACCCACGATGATGAACAGGTTGTAGAAGATGGGGCTGAACGCCGGGTACAGGAACATCCGCCGCGAAAACAACACCGCCGAAACAATTCCGCCGGCGTAAAAAAAGATCTGGCCGGGCAGCAGAATGCGCGTGAGATGAACACACAACTGCAACTGGTCGGGGGAGAAATGCGGGAAGATAAGCCGCTCCAGTTGCGGCGTGAAGATCTCCAGCAATACGGTGCCCAGGCACACCACCGCCGTCATGATGGTGATGGTGGAGTTGAAGGCATCCTGCGCCTCCCGGTCGCGTCCCTTCGAGGTGTGCCGTGTATAGATCGAGATGAAAGTGATGGACGCGGTGCCGCCCGCGAGAATGTAGTTGAGGAAGTCCGGCAGGTTAAAGGCGCCGACGTAGGCATCGGTATTCAGACCGGCGCCGAAGGCCCATGCGATATAGGCCTCGCGCAGGTAGCCGATCACCCGCGACAGCATGAGGGCCGAGATCATCAGGAGCGTGGCCGAGAAAGCAGTGTGCTGGTGCGACGGCCGCAGGATACGCAGCAGCCGCGCCCAGAGACTGGGACCTGCTTGGCTTGCGCTGTGGGCGGCCGGAGGCGGCATTAGACTGCGATTTTACACGCTGCAGCCGCGACTTCCGGCGGCGCTACTGTAATTGTTGGAATTCGGTTGCAGTATTGTTTGAATTGCGTTGCAGCGAATGCGAATTATTTTGCAGTGAATCGGTAGATCAACCACCTGGTTGTTACGGGGATCTCCTTCAATCCGACGCGTGAAGCGCCCACGTTGAAAAATTGGCGAGCTTGGACTTTTGAGCAACGGTGAAGCCATCAGATTGACTGCGCTCGTTCCGCCCCTCTGCGGCATACAGAATCACCCGCAACGCAGCTAACCCTGAGGCCATCTGACTGACCGACAGTCAGTCGGTCAAATCCAGCGCGCACTTTCTCTGGCTCCTGAAAAATGGGACGGCCGTCAAAAGGATCGAGACAGATCGAGACCGTCAGGAGCGTCGCAGATGCTATCGGCCGCCCATCGCTCGGCAATTGACCCGCCCGGTTCACTTGCGTTCAGACGCTTAGCCATGCAAACTAAAGGGTTATTGTGGGTTGCGAAATGAACCGATGGACCTTTCAGTAAAGCTAAACAACAAATACCAAACGGCGAAGGCTGTGTTTGCGGGAGCGGAGGATCTCGCCTTTGTGAATGATTGGCGGAAAACACTGGGAAATGATGCCAATCCGCGGCGAAACGACGCTGTCGACTTTGCCGAGGTTGCTGTACATCGTTTCGAGGCGCATTCCGCATTCGAACCATATGCAAGGGCGATCGAGGACATCGGGGATCACATTCAAAACAATCCACAATGTGAAGTCGCGTGCCTGGTGCTTTTGAAGTGTAATTGGTTTCCAGAATCCAAAGTGATTGGGGTCTCACACTTTCGGCGGACATGGAAAAACCGAATTGTTTTGGATTATTTGGCAGCGCACCCGTTCAGTGTCCGGCCACCATCGCAAGATTATCAGTACGTTGTTCGCGGCGTAGGGCCAGCTCTGCTCTATTTTCTCAGTTCAATCGCAAAGCGTTATGGATGCGACGCAATCTGGGGAGAAGCAACTCAGATTTCGTGCGATTTCTATAAGAAGGTCCTCTACTTGGAACGTGTGGAGGACCTGATCTACGCTCCGCGTGAGAACTTTCTGAAGTTCATGGATACAATGGATCAGCGAGAAACGGAGGCCGCCGCGCCTACCGCACGTGAGGAAATATACGAGGCTGAGGCAGAAAGCCCACCGTTCGTCGGGAGTAAGACCGCCGTGTCCAACCCAGTGCGCAGACTGGCGTATCGATTCATGCAACTGCCATCCCGCGTACAACGTGAGATTGCAGAAGCATTGAATCTTGTGCACGACGACGATGCGATTAAACCGACTGACGAACAGTTCACTGCTTATTTTGCCCGTGCGGCCCAAGAAGGGAAGCTGTCTGATCTCTGGCGGCGAGTAGAACAACAATATGGAGATGGGGAACCCGACAAGAATCCGTTCTTAAAGCGATAGGGCGACGAGGAAAAAGACATGCATCAGGACTTTAGCAACTGGTACAGGCAGGCCGGCATCGAACCGAACGCGGAAGAACTACCAAAGCGGTGGGCTGCAATCGAACAGTACACGCCTAATAAGGATGCTGTCGTTTCGCTTGTGCGGGTCTTTAACCGGTTGGGGAACCCGAAAGACAGTTTTCCGGCAGAGTTCCTAGCGGCACTTCAAGCCGCGGATCCAGCCTTCAAAACACGAGACAACGACCAAGAATTTGCCGTCCTCGCTGGAGCGGAACTAGTGGACGTTCTCGAGCGGTCCGAGAGTGGACTGGGTCCTATAGCAGCATTGTCGCTTGTGTGTGCTGCCGCCGGAAACGCTCGACCGACTCCTCCGGTTAGAGACATTCCAGAAATCGCAACTCGCTATGTGGGCCAACAATCAACAGAGCGCGGTTCCTCGGTCACCGAGATTGGAGAAAGCGGGTCACGGAAGGCTCTGTTCAACGCAATTGAGGCACTGGGAGATCCATATGAAGGTTTGACTGCAGAACTTCGGCGGCTGCAACACGAGGTGTCTCTCGTTAGCGAAGAAAGCAACATGCTTTGGTGGCTATTCTCAGAGCATAGCCGAGATGATGGAAGGCGATGGAATACGTATTCGGTGCCGGCAGTGGCCTTGATGGCAGGCAAAGAGCTTGCCGATCTAACCCTAGTCGTTCCGGGGCCGGTCGCTGCGGTGGCTTTCCTTGATCGGGTGATTAGAAGTGCCAAGTCTAAGATTCCTGTTTCCGTCCGTGTTACGGATGCGATCAACGACGTCTCCGTGCAATGGCGCCAGAGTTATATAAACAAGAATTATCTGTCGGCACTCGAGCAGGTGACACCAATCAGCCACGGTATAGAACTGTCCCTCGCATCCCCTCAGAATGACGCCTGGTTGCCTGCATTTGCTGAAGGAACACGAATGGCGGTGGATAGCGTCATGGTCCCGCATGTTCTGGCCTATCAAGTTTTCTTAGAAGCGTTGTTGTGCCGATGCTGGAAAAAGCAAAAGTGAATCTATGAATACGTCCCCTTCGCAAGCGCCACAGAGTAATGCTGCAGCTGACCCCGTAAGCGTGGATACTTCTGCGAACACGACAGACGGTTTGGTGTCGGTATCAGACATCATTGATTTGCCTCGGGGCAGCGATTTGACAGAGGCTAGTGCGATGGCCTTGGCAAGGTCCAGACCGGTACGATGGGTTGTGATCGCAGGCCCCGTTGGGGCTGGAAAGACTACATTGTTGACAAGCATCTATGAACTTTTCCAATGGGGCAAGATTCCGAACTATATTTTTGCTGGGTCGGCAACGCTACCGGCGTTCGAACAGCGCTGTCATCTCTCGCGCATTGAATCAGAGAGCGCGGAGGAGGATACGCCGCGTACCCTCTATGATGACCAAGGCCCCAAATACCTTCATCTTCGAGTGGCCGCCGCGAAAGCCCCTTCTACGCGTGTCGATTTCTTGTTCACAGATGTGTCCGGTGAGATGTTCGAACATGTCAGAGATTCCACGGACGCGTGCAAAGATCTAGCTTTTCTGCGGCGTGCTGGAAACTTTATTCTCTTGCTCGATAGCAGGAAGGCACTCCGCACTGACAAGCGCTGGGCAATGATCGAGGAAGCAAAGACAATTTTGCGCTCATGCCTTGATAGTCAAGTGTTGTCCGGTGATTGCGTTGTCACCGTTCTTTGGTCCAAGTTCGACTATTTTGTCGAGGCCGGGGACAAGGCAGAAGATCAGGCTTTCCGTAAGCAGATTGCGCAAGAGTTTACTGCGCTCTTCGGAGAGCGTGTCTCGCATCTGAACTTTGGCGAAGTGGCGGCCCGGCCGACGAAAGCACGGCAGCTCGGGTTCGGTAAGGGGACAGGCGAGTTGTTGAATGGATGGATTACATTCTGCCCTAGCTCTCGGGCAATGAGTCTCCTGCCTGAAGCCTCTGGAAGCCGTGAGAGTGAGCGATTTGCGGTACGCCACTTCGAAAAGCACCAACAGCCATGAGCGATCCAACGTCACATCAATTTGTTCTGATTGGCCTGCCGGGCGCTGGAAAGACAAGTTTTCTGGCCGCGCTATGGTACATGGTTAATCACTCGAGTGCTGACTGCCAGCTTGAGCTCGATACGCTGGATGGCGAGAGCAAGTACTTGAATGAGATTCGGGATGCATGGCTGCAATACAAACCCGTACCGCGAAATCGTGCGCTCTCCGAAAAGCTAGTTTCCATGTTGCTGCGAGATCGTGAAACGAAGGTCCCGCTTGCTGTCACAATTCCGGATCCGTCTGGAGAATCTTTTAGGCTGCAGTGGACGAGCCGCCAGTTCACTAATCAATACGATGAACATCTGCGTCAGTCGAATGGCGGAATTCTGTTTATTCACTCGGACAATATTGCAGCCCCACTTCGAATTGACATGGCGGAGGCATTGATTGAATCGGCAATTGCTCACGACCCTTCGATGGCAGAGACCGTTGATGGCGACGGAGCGGAGACTACGCCGAGGCCATGGGATATTGACACGTCTCCAACGCAGGTACAACTGGTAGAGTTGTTGCAGTTCATACTCGGCCGTGACTATTTTCGGCCTGGCTTCCGGCTGGCGGTCGTCGTTTCTGCATGGGACCTTGTTGTCCAATTCGCAAGCCCCGAGGATTGGATATCGAAGCATTTGCCTTTGCTTGATCAATTTCTCGCCTCGAACAGCGAGGCATTCGACGTCTCATTCTATGGTGTTAGCGCTCAAGGTGGACGGTATGCATCGTCACTTTTAACCTCCGGCGATTTTAAGGACGTTGAAAAGTTCGTAGAGGGACTCATTGAGAAGAGTGATCCGCTCTCCAGTTGGTTGTGGGATCAACTGGATCCTGCCGCCCAAGCGACTCTGCAAGAAAGTGGGCGAAGCGCCGAAACATTTCAAACGGTCTTGGTTCGCAGCTTGAACTCGGTGCTTGGTAGCGCAAGTATCTTTGACGAAGCGCGTTTTAAGGAGGTTAAACTGCGCACGGAGACGAGCGAAGAGCTGCGAGACCTTCTGGCAAAGAAACCGGACATCGGGGAGGAGACTTTGCGGCTAAACCGGCAGCTTTTGGAGGATGCCTTTCCAGACAAT
This sequence comes from Acidobacteriaceae bacterium, assembly GCA_003135475.1. Taxonomy (GTDB): domain Bacteria; phylum Acidobacteriota; class Terriglobia; order Terriglobales; family Acidobacteriaceae; genus Bog-257. Next base: position 3,982 of record PLBW01000106.1, on the reverse strand, counting down.
ATTGTGAAGACGAAGCAATTTGCGAAGGAAGCCGCCGAACTTCAGAGCAAAGCACCTGATCGGCGCGTTTTGCTAGTAGGTAAAGATGTCAAAAATCGCCACGATATAACTGAGCCGCTCCAATGGCTAATGCACTGAACTTCCCGCAACCTACAAGCACGTCACAGAGCGTGCTCTTGCATCAGCTGCTTCATGGCTATGCGGAAGGGCATCGTCTTCTGGAAAGCTCAATTGACGTTCCTGAGGACCTAATCCGCTTGGTGCTGCGGCTTAGCGACTTATCAGGCAGCAACGTCAGTAGTGGATTTGAGGACTACATTACAGGCTACCCCCTGATTTCACTGCAAGCGTATGCGCTGGCTAAGACCTGGTACGCACCCGAGATGCCTAGGCCTGGATGCGTTTGGACGCATACCATCTTGATACCCGCTGCTGTAATGCAAGAACTTGTCTCGTTGGATTGTCTGCACTCACTCTTTAGACGTCCTGACAAAAGCGGTGTTCGCGGTTCATACGCCAAACCGTTAACCTTAAAGACAATCGCTAAGAGTTCATCAATTGTCGCACCGCAGAGAGACATCCTCGAAAAAGTAATATCTGTGCATTATCGACGCGAGGATACACCTGTAATCCTTGCAGCCCGAAATTCCAAAGAATTCGAATCGTCAATTTTCTCACTCTGGGCCCAGAAGTGGCCCAGCCTGAGAATGCAGTTTACGTTTTGTACCGGTGCGCTCGCAGTGAGAGCATTTGATAAACGGCCTTTTGATATTCAGTGCGTGCCTACATCTAAGGCACGTGAGGTAATGCTTGACAGTAAGGTGATGGCTGGCGTCAGTGAGGCGGTGATCGCAAATTCGATGCCTGGTGATACTCCTGCCTGGGCGATCGAAGCAGCGCAAGATGCCTCACGAACCACGGGTGGGAAGTTGCGAGCCTTTCTTTGGCAAGTGACGAACGAAAGTAGCGAGCGCCAGGACTTTGAGTCGCTTGTATTCGTTTATGAGGCACTCCAACGCTCAATGGCTCTTCCTGAACTCATTTCAACAGTGGCGAAGAACTTTCCAGATGTTCGTTCCGGGGAATGCCTAAAGCGTGCGCTGTTTGGCGAACAGCGAAATGCTGGATTGGAGAGCTACGAAGAACGGGACCTGCTGGTTGGCATCGGTACTACGAGCGACTACCAAAGCTTTGACGCGGAAATGCTGGCTTTACGGAAGCGTGCGGAGGACCTGTGGGTGTCACACTCCGAGGATGCAACGTGGTTGGTCAGCGAGTTGTTTAGATCGACGTTAAATCCGTTGGGTGAGGAAACTTTGGCAGCGCTTATAGCAGGGATGCAGCCAGAGACGGCTCGGCGTATCACCAGTCGGCAAATCCAATTCCTGCCCGCACTATTCCAGGCCAAACCTAGTCTAGCAACATCATTCCAGCTCTGGCTGGCCGGTGGGGATCGAAAGCGTGAACTGTTCGAGGCAGTGGCCAGCCACAAGGACCTAGATCCAATATTGATTGCCGGGATCGTTCGAGCGCTTTTGGAAAGCAACTCGGATGGTTTTATTCATCGAGCTTTGGATCTGTGGGGGAGAGAAGCTGTATTCGCGATACTTGACTGGAGTGAAATTCACAACGGTGCAATGTCCGACACCTGTCGGGAATCGTTACGGGGTCATTTATCCTCAGTAATGGAGTGGGTTGAAGGGGGCTCAGAGAGATCTTTTCCTGTCCTCATCGCAATCGCCCGTGTTGTTGCGCCGCTTTCGGCAAAAATATCACAGCGTGAGACTTCAGTATGGCTTCGTACCTCTCAACATTTGCGGACGCACGGAACGGACAGTGATCGGACATATGTTTTCGCGTTCTTGCTTGCTTTGGCACTCAACAATGCGCCGCCTGCCCCCCTCGAGTTGGTCGCTGAGTCATTCGAGTATGTGCATCAAGCGGCTTGGGACCAACGGTTAAGCGACAACGCGTGGATTGTTGTGGAACCATTCGTGCCAGAGTTGTCTTGGATTTCGAACTGGGACAAGTGCGAACGATTGAGGCGGGGATTGATCTCAGCTTTCCTACGTAATAGTTGGCCGGCGTCGGAACTACAGAACCGAATAAAGAATGATGATTTAGTGGAACAGCTTCTGCGAAGTGCCAGAAAAGTCGACGGCGGTGAGAGACTCTTGCATGCCTTTTAAGGCTTCTCCCTTTGTTCGAGTTTTCGGGCCGTGTAAATTTGGCACACAACTGGCACGCCGGATGCCCCAACCCACAGCTAAACCGCGATTTTCGGCTGATCGGCCGTGAGTCAGAAGCCTTCCGGGTAGCCGCCCTTGACCTGCCCCCCATCTTTAGTCCAGGGATAATGAGACTTTCTCCGGGTTTGGGTTCTCCAGCGCTACGTTCATAACCTGTCATTCGCCAAAACTAGATCGCCAGAACGATGTTGACTTTCAATAACCTAGAGGGAACAATCAGCCGACATGTCCGCGTTCCTACTCGGCTGGTTTCGGTTGATTTGGCCGGGCGCGGGTTGCTGGGAGAGGCGACCCAGAGTCAAGGCACGGGCCCAGCTGCGCCGGACCCGCGAAAGCTATTCGCCTTTGTTCTAGGGTGCAGATTCGGCTTTTCTGATATATGCTCGCGTATTCTCGCATCGCCTGAAAGGCGGCTGCTCATGCGATTCTTGCCATTGTGGGTTGTCTGTTGGGTGACGCTCCTGCCTGCGCAGGGGCGCTCTAAACCCGAATTCGTTGAGCTGTTCTGCGATGAGTACCAGAAAAATCTGACCGACCCGGACGCTCCGCAAGGCGTGAGAGTGCACTGGCAAACGAAAAACGCCGATCATGTAATCATTAGCGGCATTTCGGGGCAAAAACCCGGCACGGGCATTATCGAGGGACCCGGAGCCTGGGACTTTGTTGCAGTAGGCGCGGGGGGCGCTACTTACCAGCCCCTTGTTTGCCAGCTGAAGCCAAACTCAAGCACCAGACCAGCCACCCCGTACCATATTTCGCATGAACTGATGTTTCTGCCCAATCCTTCCCTGAAGGAAACCGTCACAACGAAACACACCCTCAAGGAAATTCGCGACGCGATTATTCATGTGCTGCAATCGATGAATTTTGCGGTCACTGAAGACCCGTCTATCGCCGTGAAAAACAATCTCTATATATACACTCCAGAATTTGTGCAGATTGATTCGCTTGCCGACAAGAAGGTGGAGCGGCAGATCGCGTTTCAGGTGCTGGTTAGGCCTGATGCAGCAGGAGCACAGGACGCCTATGAGATACAGATTCTGGCGGCGGTGCTGAGGCGCTACAAAATGGAGGGCGGGGATTTTCAGGCCGATCCCGATGGCCTGAAAATGGGTATGCCGATGGCGCAGTCGCTATTCAAGTCTCTCCAGGCGGTATTATGAAGACACTCCAGGTTAGCGCAAGCGGAATCCTGATTCTCATCTGGATGGCCGGATTGTTGTACGCCTTGGGTGTGACGCTGCACTTCAGCGACTACATTCCCAACAAGTTTCTGGACCTGATAAACCGGGTTATTGAAATGTATGCCCCGCAGCTGTCCATCATGTTCGCTTTCATTTTCGCGCGCAGGAAAGCGAAGAAAACTTCCGCCAATCAGCCGAAGATAAGCGCTGTCCTTGCGGTTACCGTATCCTTGATTTATGTCGGCCTGTTTTCCTGGCTAATGCTGAAATTCGCCACCCAACATCTTCAGGCGGTGGACCTCTTATCCATCATCGACCACGTCCAGCCGAAAACGACATTTCTGGTATCCGGTATGCTTGCCTATTACTTTGGAACGAGCGCGTAATAAAGCCACGGAGGAGCTTGGTGAGAAAGTGTTGGCATGGGGCAAGGCTCTAGAATTCGTGGATCCGGCGCTCACGGCGCTGAAAATAGGTACAGCGACAGGGATGAATCTGATAGCGCATAAAGAATGTGGCGATGACGAGGGATGTGTTGCAACTTTCGAG
>PLBW01000110.1 GCA_003135475.1 Acidobacteriaceae bacterium | reverse complement strand
AACAGGACCGTGGCCACGCCGTTGGACACCGTGGTCAGCCAGGCCTTGAGCGCATTCATGGTGTGGATGTGGTCCATGCCCAGCAGGGCCAGCATGGCGAGGATGAGGATGCCGGCACCGGCGCCGAAGTAGCCCAGATAAAACGCGATGAACAGCTGCAGGAAAATTCCGCGGCCGGTGGCGAACTCGTGATGTTCCCCGTGCTCGGCCCGCTGTCGCACCCAGCGCGTAATCCGTCCGCTCATCATGAAGATCAGGGTGGCAATCAAAAGCAGCCACGGCACCAGCCTCATGAAGGTTGCCGGCGGGGTGATGAGCAGAACATAAGCGCCGAGAAAGCCTCCGAGAATGCCGGTCACCGTAAGCGGCACCAGGACGCGCCGCGGCAGGCTGCGAAACTCGTGGCGATAGGCCCAGACGCTGGCCGGTTGTCCCGGCCAAAGTGCGACCGTGTTGGTGGCGTTGGCGTTTATTGGCGGGATGCCGACAAATAACAGCGTGGGAAAGGAAACGAAGCTGCCGCCGCCGGCCACCGAATTGATGGCTCCCGCGAGGAGAGCCGCGAAAAATAGAATGGTCCCGTGAGCGACGTGCATAGGCAAAGAAAACCGATAGTATCAGCCGTGGAGTTGAAACAGGAAATGTGGTGCAGACAGCGGCAGTGATCGTAAAGGTTCGCGTTGCCTTCAGGGCATGATGATCCGGCTGCCGGGCTCGTCGTCGGCGGCGATTGAGGATTGCGCCTGGTGGAATTGTTGGCGCAGGAAATCCAGAAACCCTCGCGAGCGCGGCCGCCCGGAAGTGTGGATGTGCGCCAGCCGCAACACCAGCACCAGCGCCTTCAACACCTCGCCATCCTTCAACGTGGTGTATCCGAGGTGCTCGCGCTCCAGTTGGCGAAATTCTTCCAGCAGTTGACGCACCGCTTCGATGAGCGCCTGTTGCGCAAGGCTTGGCGGCACTTGCTCATACACCAGGCCCGAGCCGATCAGTGTCTGGTAGCTCGTGGCCAGGTTGGCCAGAGCTGCAATTACTTCCCGGTCAGTCAAGCTGCGGTCGCTGCGGGAAAGCCTGCCAATCGTCTGCAGAATCCCCGAAATTACCGGCTCGCGATCGTGGAGGAATTCGTCGGAGAGTTCGATCTTGGGGAACACTTCCTCCGGCGGCGCGTCTTCCAGTTGTCGCGGCTTCTGGTGCTGGCGCGCTTGTTGCAGGTAAGGACACTCGGAGGGACAGTCGAGCGTGAGCTCACGCTGTTCACCACAGCATTGCGGGCAGATGCGTCCATGGACTGCCAGGCAGAAGCGTTTTTCCTTCCGGTCACTGCAAATGGCGCAGCTCAATAGTGGTACTCCACGGCCAGCTCATCGGCCCCAATCTCCCATTATGGCACCTTCACCAAAGCGTGGGTTCACCGGACCCGCATGGGCAGTGGCTTTGCGAGCACGGCCTGTGGAAAAACCGCATAAAATATGGCGAAAATGCTTCCCACTCGAATGAGGTTGGTGTAACATACGCTCAACTTGAGCATTTTTACTGCTCAAATTTTCAAGGAGGATTTACTAATGGCAACAGGCATGACCAAGACCCAACTCGTCCGCCACATGGCCGAGAAGATGGAACTCGCCAACAAGCACGCCGCGGCTTTCCTCGAGGCGCTCGCGGAACTGGCAATCAAAGAGACCAAGAAGGCCGGCATATTCGTATTGCCGGGTCTGGGCCGTTTAGTGAAGTCGAATCGCAAGGCGCGCATGGGCCGCAATCCGCAAACCGGCGAAGCGATCAAGATCCCTGCCAAGGTCGTGGTGAAGTTCCGCGTGGCCAAGGCCGCGAAGGACGCAATCGCCCCCAAGAAGTAGCTTCCTGTTTTCCGAAGCAAAGGCCGGCCGCGTGCCGGCCTTTTGCATTTCAGTTGTCCGTTGCCGGTTGTCAATTGCCCGTTCTTCTTTGCCGTCCACTCGAGAATTGCCTTTTCTTGCAAGCCGATTAACCTGCGAGAAGGATCGGAATGTGCGGCGGAGCGCGCCGCCCAATTTTCTGTCCGTCACATGCCCATGTGCGCCGCGTCACTGAACCCTGGTGATAAGGCGGTTTACAAATATCTTGTCGGACCCGTTCCCTGTTGCAGGTGAGTTATGTTGACTTTCGCTTTATTTCTCATCGTTCTATTCTTCGTTGGCGCAGTTCTTGTCACCGGTCTGCCGGTGGCGCTAAGTCTTCAAAATTATTACCAGAACCGCGGCCGGCAGTCGGCGCTTTGTCCGGACTCGGGGCAGCCGGCCGACATCGAAGTTGACCATGAATACGCATTCTGGACCGCCCTACGCGGCAAGGAGCATTCGCGGCTGAAGTCGTGCTCGCGCTGGCCAGAGAAGGGCGATTGCGGCCAGGAATGCCTGGCGCAGATCAACCCTTCTCCGGAGAACGTGAATCGGCTTCTGAGCAAATGGTATGAAGGCAAGAGTTGCGCCATCTGCGAGCGTAGCCTGTCTCCATCGGATTGGAGACGGAGCCGGCTGGCGCTTCTCAATGAGCAGCACAAACTGTTTGAGTTGCGCCACATGCATCTCGATGAGCTACAGGCGACGCTGCAGCACATGCGGCCGCTGTGCTGGAACTGCCATCAGGAAGAACGCGCCCGGCAAGCCGCTCCGGCTCGGCTCTTCAAAGGCGATCGTCACACTTTGATCCCCGCAGTCGGGGAATAAGGGGCTGAGATTGGTTGTAGGTGCGGCGGGATTGCTTCCTGCCGCGACGCCACTCGTCAGTAGAGGGGAACGTGCTCCCCGTTCCCCTTTTTCAATACCAGTTACCGCTGCTGCTACGACGCCAATGGCCGCCTGCCCAATTGCCAGCATTGCTATAACGTTGATGCCGGTTGGCCGTTCACGGCGCCATCGCTGGATGCAAGCTGAGAGTACAATCCGTAGCGAGAATACCGATGAAGCGTCTTGCGATTGCAATCATGATAGTGCTTGCGCTCAGTAGTGCCGGCTGGTCGCAGACCTCGTCGCGGCCGACGACACCGGGCCAGCCGGTTAAAAAGTCACCGCTGGCGGGTTACGCTGGCACCTGGATTGGAACTTTTGAGGAGCGTCCCTGGCTGACAGTGCAGTTGGCGCTGCAGGACCAACAGCTCTCCGGGTCGTTGCGTCGCGCGCATGACCTCAAGTTCAATGATGCGGGCGAAATCAAAAGTGTAGGTGACACTGAGGTCACCGAGATCATCCAAGAGGCGGCCCTGAATAACGACGGATTGTTGTTGACCGCGAAGAACCCGGAAACCAACGAGACTGATCGCTTCACCATGCGGCTGACGAGCGAAACCACGGCCGAACTCAAAATGAGCGCCATGTCCATGCCTCCCGGAATGCCAAAGCTGAAACCATGGAAGCTGACGAGGATGGCGGCGCCGAGCCCACCTGCGGCGCGCTAGGCATCATCCGGCCATCTGCCGGACCTGGAGTCGCTCCCGAGCAGGGTCCGCTGGCTGCAGTCGAACTGTTACACTGCTATCGATTACGATGACGCCTCTAATATTACGCATTCTTGGCGCAGTCGCAGAACTAGGCAGCGCGGTATTGTGTTGGTTCTTGGGAAGTGCTTTGGCATCCCCTTTGCGCCGAGGCGGGCTGTTTGCGCAGAGCAAGGCGCAATACGCTTTACTGGCTTTCCTGTTCGTGCCAGCGCTGGTTCTGGCGGTTGTGGCCCTTTTCTGGGTCCCGCCTCGCGTCTCCGGCGGAGGCCCGCTGCCCGAAGGCAGGCGCTGGCGGGTCGTCCTGGTGCTGGTCCTTCTCGCTGCTTTCCTCATCGGATTGGCGCGTTGAGGTTCGGCGTGGATAAACGAGGGATGTAGTCCTGCCTGGCACCGGTCTGCTTTAGCCGGACTCAAGGGGAGCAAACGATAAAAACCTCCGTCCGGCTCACTGCCCCGGCTTCTCCGCTGCTTGCAGTTCGCGTGCCCGCCCCACCAGCTTCTTCAGTTTGCCCTCGATGGCTGCGTCGCCTATGTGCTCATCTTGCAGCACACCATCCGTGTCAACGGTGAAGGTGTGCGGAATCGCATCCACCGCGAACGCCTTTGCCACCGGCCCGCCAAAGCCGGCGTCGCGGTATTGCAACCAGGTCATTTCGTTTTTCGCGACAAAGTCCTTCCACTTCTGCTCATCGCTGTCGAGGCTCACGCTCAGTACCACCAGCGGCTGACCCTGGAACTTCTTTGCAATGGCCTTCAGGTGCGGCACGGCGTCGCGGCAAGCGGGGCACCAGGTCGCCCAGAAGTCGATGAGCACGACCTTCCCCTTCAAATCGTCCAGCGAAAGCCGTTGTCCATCCGCGGTGATTACGGCGAACGGGGGCGCCATTCTGGCCCGCGCCAGCTCGGGCTGGCTGATATAGCGCACTGCACGCTGCCGGTCTAGATCATCTATCGGCTTCATCGTCACAAACTGCTCGAACCGCGCTTTCGCCGCATCGTCCTGCTTGAGGTGGGCCAGCGCCAGGCCATCGACAAAAATCGCAGCCGGGAAATTGGGGGTCGTCGTCAGCGCCTTGGTCATCTCGTCGTGGGCACGGGCGAATAGGTCTTCCTTGTGCTTATTGATGGCCTCTTGCAGCAGCACGAACCCGAAGTCATAGTGTGCGAGCGCCACACTCTTTTCGCCCTGAGCCTCCGCCACCCTCTCCCCCGCAGCCGCCTCGGCCATCTTCCATTCGCCGAGCTCGACCCCGTACTTGATCATGTTCTTCTGGCAGGCCACACAGTGCCCACCGTCCTGCTTATCCGCTTTCTTGAAGCTCTCGAGGGCGGCATCCGGCATGCGTCTGTGCAGATACTCGAGCGCTTCCTTATAGGTCTTCTGCGCTTTCTCGTTGGTCGGGCCTTCTTCGGCTTTCTCCTGCGCCAGCAATGGCGTCACCACGCAGGCCAACACCAGTAGCATTCCGGCGTATCGCATACCAACCCTCCAGCGGCTGAAAATCCGCACCCATCCACTACTTGGGTGTAAACCGAAAGATTAAGTCGATGAGTTTGCTGTCATGCTGAATGACTTGGCTCACCTGGACCTTGAGGGCGCTCAGGTTCAAGCGCCTGCCAGCGGTCGTGAGGAAAAGACCAGGACGGCACAGTTCTCACACACCCGCCAAAGGTCCCAACTAGTCAGTCTGGAACTGCCCCAGCCTTTTCAGTACGAGTACCCGTCGGGCTGCGATACCGCGCCCACTTCAATTTCCGTGTCCACGTAATCGCGTCCGGCTTTCATGGCCTGGCGGTTGAGTTCAAGCAGCCTGGGATTCTTCACCACCGTCTCCAGCACTGAAATGGCTGACTCGGCGGGCAAACACTCGGTCTCCTCCAGCAGCGCCGCGAGCATCACTACATTGGCCACCTTTGCCGAACCCAAACGGTCGGCAATCTCCGACGCCGGCACGCACACCACTCTCGCCTGTGGCGCACTGAAGCCCACGGGCAGCTCGGTGTGGTTATAAAGGATCAGTCCGCCGGAAACCACGCTGGCCGCAAACTTATGCAGCGAGAGTTCGTTCATCGCAATCAGCACTTCAGGTTGCGTGATAAGCGGCGAGCCAATGCGCTCGTGCGACAGCGAAACGTGACAGTGCGCGCTGCCGCTGCGCATCTCCGGACCGTACGATGGCAGCCAGCTTACTTCCATTTGCTCGCGCAGAGCCATTTCCGCCAGCAACTGTCCCATCAGCAGGATGCCCTGGCCGCCGAAGCCTGCAATCTTCAGCGTCAGGTCGCGGGTGTGATGGCGGCGTGGGGATGCGATTTCCGGAGCGCTCTCCTCCACCTCCAGCGCTTCGGCGACGGTCTTCACCGGGATTTTCGGACCGGGCGGCAACTCCGGCCTGCGGTCGCGGAATACTCCCAGGGGGAACGCTTTCACCAGGGTTTCGCCGACCCAGTTGCGCGCCACTACGGGATCCATCTTCATGATGGTCGGGCAGGGCGAGAGGATTTCCACCAGCGAGAAGCCGCCACCATCCTTCTGGATCTGCAGGGCCTTCTTCACCGCGCGCTTGGCCTTCATGATGTTCTTCATGTCGTTCAGCGCGACCCGCTCAATGTACGTCGGCGTCTCCAGCGCAGCCAGCAGTTCGCACACGTGCAGCGGCAAGCCTTCGTTGCTGGCACGGCGTCCCCAGGGCGAAGTGGTGGTCACCTCGCCGATCAGCGATGTCGGCGCCATCTGCCCGCCGGTCATGCCGTAGACCGAGTTGTTGACAAAGAATACGCAAATGTTCTCGCCGCGATTGGCGGCGTGCACAATTTCGGCGGTGCCAATGGCCGCCAGGTCGCCGTCGCCCTGGTATGAAATCACGATGGACTCGGGCCGCGAACGCTTCAGCGCGGTCGCCGCCGCGGGCGCGCGTCCGTGAGCCACTTGCACATTGCCCACGTCAAAGTAGTAGTAGGCGAAGACCGAGCAGCCCACCGGACTTACCAGGATGGTGCGGTCCTGCAGGCCAAGGTCGGTGAGCGCTTCGGCGATCAGCTTATGCACGATGCCGTGCCCGCAGCCGGGACAGTAATGTGTCTGCTGCTGAAGTTCGTCTTTACGTAAGTAGCGATCGTAGAACGCTGGCGATTTCTCATGGATGACTTCGTAGCCGTTCACAAATGCCTCCTCATCAAGCTAGCTGTCCGCCGCGACGGACAAGCGTGGGCACACACTAAACCAGGGCCGACATGCGCGCAAACACCTGCGCGGTAACTTCTTCCGCCGCGGGAACATTGCCGCCGGTACGTCCATAGAACTCCACCGGCACCGTACCGTTGAGCGCCAGCTTCACGTCTTGCACCATCATTCCGGTGTTCAGCTCCACCACCATCACCGACTTCACGTGCTGCGCCGTTTTACAGAGTTCGCGTGACGGGAAGGGCCACAGCGTAATGGGGCGGAACAGCCCTGCCTTTAGTCCCTGCGCTCGCAACTGGTCCACCGTGGAGCGCAGCACGCGGGAAACGATGCCGAAACCGACCAGCAACACGTCGGCATCTTCCGTCAGATATTCGTCGCAGCGGGTCTCCAGCTCCTGCGCCAGCTGGTATTTGGCTTCCAGCTTGTTAACATGCGCCTCCAGCACATCCGTTTCGAGGAAGATCGAGGTGATCAGGTTCTTTCTCGTCTCCGCGGTGCCTTTGACCGCCCAGTCTTTTGCCGGCTGTTCAATATTGCGCATCTTAATGTCAAGCGGCTCCATCATTTGGCCTACGAATCCGTCGGTCATGATGACGACTGGATTGCGGTAGCGATCGGCGAGATCGAAGGCCAGCACGGTGAGATCGAACATCTCCTGCACCGACGCCGGCGCGAGCACCAGGTTGCGATAGCAACCGTGGCCGCCCCCCTTCACCATGCTGAAGTAGTCGCTCTGCTCGGGCGCAATGTTGCCCAGTCCCGGTCCGCCGCGCACCACGTCCACCAGGACGCATGGCAACTCGGAGCCGGCGATGTAGGAAATGCCTTCCTGCATCAGGCTTAGTCCGGGACCTGACGAGGCGCTCATCACCCGCATGCCAGCGGAGGATGCGCCGTACACCATGTTGATGGCCGAGACTTCACTTTCCGCCTGCAAGAAGGTGCCGCCGACTTCCGGTATCAGGAGGGCGGCGTATTCCGCAATTTCGCTGGCGGGAGTGATGGGATAGCCATAAAAAGCCCGGCAGCCCGCCAGCACCGCGCCTTTGACGATGGCGACATTGCCCTTACAGAGTTGCCTCACGGGTCACCTCCTGGGTTTTCGGAATGGCCGCGGTTGCGGCTTTGGCCGGAATCAACCGCTCCACCGTGATGGCTCCCGGCTCAGGGCAGCAGTAGAAACAAGCTCCGCAGCCCGTGCAATCCTCGCCGGTGTATTGCGCCGGGTGCACGCCATACTTGCTTAGTCCCGGCGCCAGCACCAGGCAGTCGGGCGGGCACGAGTCCACGCACAGGCCACACCCTTTGCATTCTTCCGGATCGATGATCACATAGCCGCGCGGTTGCGATGACATTTTTGCGCTCCTTACCCTCTCACTTCCGCTGCGTACGCGTTGCGCTGGAACCAGCGCTGGCGCTCGCAATAGTCGTAAAGCTCGTCATGAAACTTGGGATGAGCAATCTGAATCAGCGACTCAGCCCGCTGGCGGACGGTCCGTCCATGCAGATAGGCCACGCCATATTCGGTGACCACGTAGTGCACGTCAGCGCGCGTAGTCAGAACGCCGGCGCCGTTGGCCAACCGTGGCACGATCCGCGATACGGTGTCATGCTTGGCCGTCGCCGGTAGCGCGATAATCGGCTTGCCGTATTTCGAGCGCGCCGCTCCGCGGATGAAATCCAGCTGCCCGCCAAAGCCGCTGTAGAATTGCGGCCCGATCGACTCGGCGCACACCTGCCCCGTCAAATCCACTTCGATGGCCGAGTTGATGGCCACCATGCGGTCATTCTGCGCGATGCGGAAGGGATCGTTGGTATAGGCCGAGGGGTGAAACTCGAAGATGGGATTCTCGTCGATGAAGTCGAACAGCTTCTTGGTGCCCAGCACAAAGCCGACAATGACCTTGCGCGGCTTGAAGTTCTTGCGCTGCCCATTGACCACATCCGCCTCGATCAGCGGAATAATATTGTCGGAAAGCAGCTCGGTGTGGACGCCGAGGTCCTTGCGGTCCATCAGGTTGAGCAGGACCGCGTCGGGGATGCCGCCAATCCCACATTGTAGGACAGCGCCATCTTCGATCAAGGACGCCACCCGCTCGCCAATGGTCCGGAACAACTCCGAACTGGGTTGCACCTTCATTTCGCACAGCGGACGCGAGAGCTCCACGATGGCGTCAATCTTGCTGACGTGAATGAAGCTGTCGCCGTAGCTGCGCGGCATTTGGGCATTCACCTGGGCAACCACATGGCGGGCGCATTTCGCGGCTGTCAGTGTGCAATCCACTCCGACCCCAAAGCTGCAGTAGCCGTGGGAATCGGGCAGCGACACCTGGATGAAAGCGGCATCAATCGGCATCTCGCCGCTTTCAAACAAGGCTTCCACTTCACCCAGGAAGATAGGGGTATAGTCAGCGCGGCCATCATTCACCGCCTCGCGGACATTGCCTCCAACGAACAGTGCGTTGTGGCGAAAGTGTGCCGCCATTTCGGGTACGCAGTAGGGTGACGCACCCATGGTGAGCAGGTGCATGACCTCTACGTCCTTTACGAAGGCGGCGCGTCCGATCAGAGCTTCGACCAGGGCTTCGGGCTCGGCGCAGCCGGGGTGGATATATACTCGCATGCCCGACTCCACGCACGATACCGCCTCCTGCGCCGTAACCAACTTGCTGCGGTATTGATCGATCCAAGACATAGACAGGCTTCCTCGTCTAAGCCGAAACAGTTTCCGATTTCACGGAGTAGCCCGCGGTGGCACGCTCGTGCCCCAGCGCGGCGTAGTAAATGGCGAGGCTGAAAAACTTTTCCAGCATTTCCAGCAGTTCCATCTCGCCGAAGATTTCTGCCGGGTGCTCCAGTTCGGCATGTTTTTGCATGTAGTCCCAAAGGTTCTCGCGGACCAGGCAAATCATCCATACCACTTGGCTAATGGGCACACCTTGTGCCGCGCGCTGCGCGCCGACCTCCAGATAACGGCTTTCTATATCGGACTCGGTCTTGCTCAGCAGCCACTCGCCCAGGTGGCGATACACTTCATACACTTTTTCGGTTAGGTCACTTTCGGGCACGTTAGCGTAGGCCGTGCACTTTCTGCACTGGCGATAACGGTCGTGCAGGCTGCGGGCCAACCCATCGGAATGGCTCTCGATCAGCTTTACTAGGCGGTATGCAAGCAACATGGCAGACCTCTGTCTCCCTCGGCCGACGGTCGCATAAGGCAGGGTACGACGTCTCGGCTCCGGCCCCTCACTCTTACATGTAAGTGTCGCCTCTGGGGCGTGGGACGAGCCGTGATTGCTATCACGTGCAAATGTGACGAAGGTCACCCGGAGGACTATTTTGGATGCGGCGGCGAATGGCGCCCTGATTCGGGCAACGAGCAACTTGACTGAAAAGAAAGACGTTGGTGTGGTTAGACTCGAGGTTTGTGGTTGACGGCCATCTTCTTCGGCCTGCCTCCCAGCCGGCCGTTGTTCCGGGAAGCCACGGCTTTGGCCACGCTCTTGGATCTTCCTCCGAGTGTGCCCAGTTGGGCAGCCATCCAGCGCTTGGAACCGAACACACCTTCCAGCAAGGTTGGCAGGTAAACGTCCGCATCCAGCTTTGGAAAATGAAGGCCAAAGCCAGACGGCGTAATCTCGATAGGTTCGAGTTGCGAGGCCGTGGCGTTCTCCAGCCCCTGCACCGAACCAGGGAAAAACGTCACCTCCAAGTCCGAGCTGAGGCCAACCACGACGCGGCCACTGATGGGGTCGTAGTGCGCCGTAATGGCCGAAGGGATGCGCTTGTGCCGTCTTTTGGCACGCTCGGTCGCTACTTGGAATTCATCACGCCTTGCCATGGATTCTCTCCCAATCTCTGCACAATTCCGAGACTTCAGTTGCCAACATCGCTTTGATGCGGGCGATGTCCCGGCGCAAGAACCCGTAATTCTCTCGTAACGTCACCGGGCCTTTTGGACAATTCAGTTGGAACACGGCCTCACAACCCGACCCTACGACGTGGATGTGGGCCGGGCGATGATCGTTCGGGTAAATCAAGACCCTGAAACCGAGCCACCTTAAAACGGTTGGCACAATGGATTGATCTTAACATAACCTGAGCGCTTAGGATTTGACGCTCTCTGTTGGCTAGGCTTCTCATGCAACCAAGAGCTGATGAAGATCTGTAGCGAGAAGCGAGAAGCGAATAACGAATAGCGAGGAGCGAGGAGCGGCCTCCATGACATTTGTCACCCTCGTTCGCTGACAATCCACACTACCGCCTGAGCGTGGCATACCTGATGATCGCAAACGTGGCGTGATGAAACGGCGCCATGGGAGCGAACCATGTCAACCGCTTTAGCCGAAATGCCACGCAGCATCCCAGCCTTCCGGCCGGCCAGTGTGGCCAAGAGCCGCAATCTGAAGAAGAGCTATGGAGAGGTTGTCGCGCTGCGCGACCTAAATCTCGAGATTCACGCCGGCGAACTGCTGGCTCTGCTCGGTCCCAACGGCGCCGGCAAGACCACGCTGGTGCGCATGCTGCTGGGTTTGGCGCGTCCCGACTCGGGCAGCGTTTCGGTGCTGGGATCCGATCCTCATCTGGGGCACGTGCAAACTCGCGTCGGCGCCATGCTTCAGGTTGGGCGGGTGCCCGAAACGCTCAAAGTACGCGAACACATTGACCTGTTTTCGTCTTACTATCCCGCGCCTCTGCCCATCGCAGAGACGCTGAAGATTGCGGGGCTCGAGGACATCACGGAACGTCCTTACGGAGAGCTTTCAGGCGGCCAGAAGCAGCGCGTGCTGTTCGGCATCGCTCTGTGCGGCAATCCCGACCTGCTTTTTCTGGACGAGCCCACGGTTGGCCTGGATGTGGAAGCACGCCGCCAGATGTGGGCACAAATTCGCACCCTCATCGGGCGTGGCAAGACGGTACTGCTTACCACTCATTACTTGAACGAGGCCGATGCCCTGGCCGATCGCATTCTTGTGCTTGACAAGGGAACGATTGTGGCCGAAGGCACGCCCGCCGAAATCAAGGCGCGCGCCATGGGCAAACAGATTCGCTGTACCAGCCGGCTGTCGCTGGAAGAAGTCCGCCAGATTCCGGGCGTGCTCGGCGTCAAGGCCGACCGCAACGCGTTTGAGCTGCAAGTGAACGCCGCCGAACCAGTAGTGCGCGAGCTGTTGCAGCGAGATTCCTGGCTGGGCGATCTGGAAGTCACCAATGCGGGCCTGGAAGAGGCGTTTCTGGCGCTGACGCAAAACCATAACACCGACTCCTCGAAGGAAAGGAACTAACATGGCTGCCACCACATTTCCCGCCACGCTACCTGTGACCCGCCGCTCGCCGGCGAGAACCATCACGCTCTTCTACAAGGAAGCGAAGTACGAGCTGCTGAAGAATGTGCGCATTCCGGTGTACGCAGTTTCGACGGTCGCATTTCCGCTAATGTTCTACGTGCTGTTCGGCATCGTGCTGGGATCGGGAAACCCTGCGAACCGCAATGAAGGCGCGGTCTATATGCTGGCCACTATGGGATGCTTCGGCGTGATGGCAGTCTCGCTGTTCGGTTTCGGCGTGGGCCTCGCGATCGAGCGCGGCCAGGGCTGGCTGCAGGTGAAGCGCGCTTCGCCCATGCCGATTGCCGCCTATTTTTTCGCCAAGCTTTTCTCGGCAGTCGTATTCAGCACGGTGATCATGCTTCTGCTGCTTGCCGTCGGAACTACATTCGGTGGCGTGCGCCTGCCGCTGACGACGGCCGCTCGCCTGGTCGGCATTCTGGTCGCGGGTTCCGTTCCCTTCAGCTCGATGGGGCTGGCGATCGGATACTTCGCGAAACCGAATTCCGCGCCCGCGGTGGTCAATCTGATTTACTTGCCGATGGCGTTCTGCTCCGGGCTGTGGATCCCGCTCTTCATGCTGCCCCACGGATTGCGCGTGTTCGCCAACTTTCTGCCTCCCTACCACATGAGCCAGCTTGCACTGAACGTGGTCGGCCTGGGCATGGCGCCGGCTTCCACTTGGCTACATGTCGAGGGTCTGCTGTCGTTCACCTTGATTTGCCTGGGATTGGCAGCCTGGGGCTACTGGCGCGATGAAGGCAAGTTGTATGGGTGAAAGTGCAGTTGCCAGTTGTCAGTGGTCAGTTGATGTAGGCCGTTATCGAATTTGGCGCTGAAAGCGAATCGGAACGTGGTTATGAAAAGCAAAACTGCGCAATGGATTCTCTGGGCTGTGGCCATGGTTATCTTTACAGCGCTTACTCTCAGTGGCCACTGGAATTGGCTGAGCGTGGCGATCATGGCTGTGGCCGTGATT
Organism: Acidobacteriaceae bacterium; assembly: GCA_003135475.1. Taxonomy (GTDB): domain Bacteria; phylum Acidobacteriota; class Terriglobia; order Terriglobales; family Acidobacteriaceae; genus Bog-257. Next base: position 7,832 of record PLBW01000110.1, on the reverse strand, counting down.
TGGTACGCGGTTGTGCCTAAGGCCAGTTCCAGACAACAATAGGGATCGAGCAAACGATGACTACCCTTCGCACAATCTGGTGGAAGATTTACCCTAGCGATGATCGCTATCGTTGGATGCCGCTCATCTGGCTGCCATTCATGATCTGGTTCTTCGTCGATCCGGCATGGAGGCATGCCGGGCCGCTGCTATGGATTGGCAACACTCTGTACGGCATCTTTTTCATTTGGCTGTATCTGTATTCGTTTTCCCGCCCCGAGCCGCGCAAGCTTTTTGCCATCGCTGCGATGTTCGTGATGGCGGCGGCGCTGATTCCCTTCCACCATGGCGCGGTCAGTTGCCTGCTGGTTTATGCAATCGCGGCGGGTGGCTCCACCACCAGTATTCGCCGGGTGCTTTGCCTGGTTGTGCTGGATGTTGCCCTCCTCGGCGCATACGCACACAAGCTGCACTTGCCGGTGGAATTTTGGGGCTCGATGCTGCTGCTGATCGTCCTAGTGGGAATGGTGAACCACTTCGGGGCGGTCTCGCACTGCACGTCGGAAAAGCTGCAACTCGCGCAAGACGAGATCGAGCATCTGGCCAAGGTGGCCGAGCGCGAACGTATTGCTCGAGACCTCCACGATCTGCTGGGACACACGCTGTCGCTCATCACCCTGAAGGCGGAGCTGGCGCGCAAGCTGGTGGACCGCGACCCGCAGCGTGCCAAGCAGGAAATGCAGGACGTCGAGCACACTTCGCGGGCCGCATTGGCCGATGTGCGCGAAGCCATCAGCGGATATCGCGGCCAGGGACTCGCCGCCGAACTCCTGCGCGCCCGCCAGACGCTCGAAACCGCGGGCATCAGCGTGGACTGCGAAGCCGCGGAGGTTCCCCTGAGCCCGGCCCAGGAAACCGTGCTTGCCCTGGCGCTTCGTGAAGCCGTGACCAACGTGGTGCGCCACGCCCAAGCGCAAACCTGCAGCGTCCGCCTGGCACGCGACGAACAGCTTTGCACCCTGGAGATCGCCGATAACGGATGCGGCGCCGATGGTCCGGAGGGCAACGGCCTGCGCGGCATGCGCGAGCGGCTGGAGGCAATCGGCGGCTCGCTCCAGCGCCAGACCGCCGCCGGCACCCGCCTGGTGATTCATTTGCCTCTCGCGCCCATGGCCTCGGTTCTGCGAAACTGAGAACATGCCCGCCGCCAAGCGCGACAAAATCAGGGTAGTCCTCGCCGAAGACCAGGCCATGGTCCTGGGCGCGCTCGCCGCGCTACTAGAAATGGAAGACGATATCGAGGTCATCGCCCGAGCACAATCCGGCGACGAAGCCCTGCGCATCGTACAGCAAACCCGTCCTGACGTGTTCATCACCGATATCGAAATGCCCACGCTGACGGGGTTGGAGGTCGCAGCCGAACTGAAGCGCCGCGGCGTGCCGGTGCGCGTCATCATTCTCACCACGTTCGCGCGCGCTGGATATCTGCGCCGTGCCCTCGAAGCCGGGGCTTCGGGGTACCTCCTCAAAGACATGCCTGCGGAACAACTCGCCGATGCGGTGCGCCGGGTGCATCGCGGACTGCGCGTCATCGATCCGCAACTCGCCGCCGAGGCCTGGACCGACGAGGTCGACCCGCTCACCGAGCGCGAGCGCCAGGTACTGCGCCTCGCCGGCGAAGGCAAAGCCAGCTCCGAAATCGCCACAGAATTGAATTTGTCGGAGGGCACGGTGCGCAATTACTTGTCGGAAGCCATCAGTAAACTCGGCGCCGCCAACCGCGTCGAGGCCGCTCGCATCGCCCGCGCGAAGGGGTGGTTGTAGAAGCTGGCCGGACAAACTTGCAGTCAACAACAGAGCGCACGAAAAACGCCCCGGAGCAGGAGGTGCCTCCGGGGCGTTGCTCCCTGACTGCAGTTACGTCAGGAAGAACTCGCGGGTGATCTTGGTCCATTGCTCGTCCGGCATGGTGCTGGCGAGATCGTCGATGGCCACTCCACCATCCTGGGCCAAGGCGCCCAGCGCGCTGGGCACGACCCGCTGCAACCGCATCGAGGACTCTTCCGTCCACCACCGCGCCAGTGCGCCGCCCAGCAGATTGCGGAAGTTGGTCTTGGCATCGGGAGACTGCACGGTTACCAGCCAGCCCTCGCCGTAGGGATCTTTCGTCGCCAGCGTCGGATCGCTGACCACAGCTTCGTTGATGTCGGTCACGCTGCCTTCGATGGGAGATACCATGTCAACTTTGACGCCATTGCGCACCAGGCTCCATACCTTTTGTCCCTGACGGATCCACTGGCCACGCTGCGGCAGCACGATGTGCTCGACCTTGCCGGTCAGCTTGGAGGCGAAGTCGTCGATGCCGATTCGTACCAGGTTCGGACTCTCGCTGAGCGCCCAGGTGTGTCCGGGGTGATAGCGAAGATTGTCGGGGACTGAGAAGCCGCCCACCAGGCTGGGCTTCAACCGCGCTGCCGCGTCTTGTTTGCGCATTGCCGGGGCTACCTGCAGCACGGGGTGTTTCGCTTTCGAGTAGAAGAAATCAATGGTCAGGAAGATTGCGAACATCATGAGAACTAGAAGAACTGTCATAACCGCCTCCTGCCTCGCATCCGAGGGCTTCTTGCTCTGCCAGCGCTTCAGTTGCTTCGCGCTTGACACTTTTCTTAAGGCATTCGGCATACCAAACCAGCGAATGAGGAAAATCATTGCGATGAGCGCGTGTAAGTGGCGACGATTGTTTGCATTGTGCAGCCATGTTGCGAATCGCATCTATGCCCGGGTTGCATTCTTCAACGACGTGATTCGTTGCGTTCTTCAACTACAGATTCGTGGAATGTCGTCTTTCGTGCATGCTCTCATTTTGTAAGGCCAGCGAAACCAGTAAGTTAGCATCGATTCGAGAGGGTCGAGAGGAGGCGTTGCAATCTTCATCGTGGTGATGCACTTCGCAACACCGCAGCGGAGAAAAACAGCAATGCGAACAATGAATTTTGGGCTGAAAACGAAAAAAATCTAAAACGATAGGCATACGGCGGGACCGGAAGACGCGTCGCGGTCGAATCTACGGCGGCTTGCTCGGCTGGTGATCCTAAGACGAAGGCGCTCGGAGCGTGCGCAAAAGTGCCTCAAGGATTATTCGTTAGTTCTGAGGGCCGCTGCGCGCAGGCATGGACATACGAACAGCAGTTACGCTTTCGATGAAGACGCGGCTGGGCACGACGGAGATCCAATCGAGGCGGGTGATAAGCAATTTCAAGCCGACGATTGCCGGACGGCTGGCGCGGCGCCACTCCGATTCCTCCGCCGCAAAATAGCTTCCCATCCCCGCTTCGTCCCATGGGTAAAGCCAAACCTCGGAGGTGCGGTTTGGTTCCACCAGAAAAGGCAAGCGCTTCTGCGATCCATCGGCGAATGTAATCTGCAAAGAGACTTGCGAAGGTTTCCGTATTTTCCACCAGGCTGAGTACGTGACCTGAAGGCGGAGCTGCAGGAAGTCTGCGCCGGCGGTTGGCCAATGGACCGGTCCCAAGTCAACGGCGCTATTGCGATGAGTGATGGGTATTTCACCAGAGGCATTGCCCAGATTCTGCTGGTTGAAGATCAGCCGCGAATCGCGAGTTTCGTCGCGCGCCAGTCCGAGCACGCCGTTCGCGGGACTGCCGGCGGAATGGTAATGACGCATTAGGTAGAACCACAGCTTCGGACTGCGGGTGAAATTGGGAATGCCATCTACGCCTTGGCTGATGACGCCGTCGGGAAGGTAAAGTCCGAATAGCGGATTCGACCTGCGAAGTCCCGCCAACTCGAGATTGGTAAGGTACTCTCCATTGACCAGATAACTTTGCAGCACCCCACCCGCAACCACGCGGCGGGAAGTCAGGCCGAACGCGGTCTCGTAAGGAAACACGAGAATGGGACCGCCGCGATCCGTGTGCTGATCGACATAGGCCGAAACTGACGACAAAAGTTCGCTGTCGGCGGTGCGGAAGCAAGCGTGATCGAATGCGCGAAACCCGTCGGGACAAACCAGGGTCGGATTTTGTATTTCTCTCCATTTTGCTTCCAGGCTGCGGGGAGCGAAAGCCGCGTCAGGATGGGCCAGCAGCAAGGTCCCGACAACGGCGACGCCCACCAGGATGCCTGAGGTCACAGGAGCTGAGGGTCGCCCGCCGATCAGGATTGCGCCGCCGAGGAAAACCATGGGGAAGATGGCGAGCAGCACGTGGCCGTAGTCGGAACGCACCAATCCGCTTTGCAGCATAAGAAATGAGAAGCAGAACCCAGAGAGCAGGAAAGCTGGACGCAGCGTCCAAACGCGACTGTCCGGTTCACGCCACCTCCAAGCCGCACCGAAGACAAGGATACCCATCGCTAGGGTGGAAAAAACCAGGCGCTTGCCAGCTTTCGGCATCCCCGATGGCACGAACCAGCGATAGGAAGTGGCCAGCGTAAAGCTGGAATGCCAGAACTTGAAATTGAGCGGAGAGGCCATGGCGGCATTGGTCGCCAACATCAGGACCGCAAAGCATGCACCAGCTAGGGCCAGCAAACGCATTAGCCTAAAGCCCGCTCCGGGGAGTCTCCGCTTCACCGCGTAGGTGGCGGTCACGGACAGCAACAACGCTGCTACTGCGTACAGGCCCGTGTCCGCGGAAAGCAAAAAGCAGATGATACACACCGCTCCGGCTGCAAGTGCGGGCAATACGCGGGCCCGGGTGTCTGATGCTACGACATCCGCAAGCCGCAAGAATCCCAGAAAGACCACGATGGAAACGGAGGCGCGCACATCTGGCGGCGACCAGAAGACGACGGCCAACAGCACGAACAGCCGCCGCCTCCACGAACTTGCCTCCTGGAAGAGCAGCCAGGCGCTGGCGAATGTGGCGAGAATGGTGACGAACCATGGCAGCGTGTACCAGGTGGCATAGACCATCCCCGTCGAAATCCCCAGCCAGCGCGACGGTGCACTGGAGAGCCATTGGAAGAGCGGTCCGTAAGTAAATGTCACGTCGCGACCGAACCAAATTCCGGTCGCTGCCTTGTAACTGGTATCGAGAAGCCAGGAACCATCGAGCAGGTCAAGTGGGGGAGCGATGAAAAGCGCTTGGTGGCGAAACAGAATCGCGGGAGTGGTGGCCGCCAGCAGAAGCAGTAACAAGCACCAATCCAGAAGAGGAGGCAGCGGCACGGAACGGCGTAGGAAGAATTTCTTCATGCCCGACAAGGATCAGGTGGGTCCAGCGAGAGAACGCACAACAGTAGCATTGCGGGAGCCTGCCATGCGCATTTATTGCGCGGCGGTGCCTTTCACCACGATGCCAAGTTTCTCAGTTCCTGTGGCACCCGAGGATGGAACAGCTACGGTAAACACCACCGTTCCCTGCTTATCTGCCACGGCACTGCCCGGGTCGCCTGCTATATCCAGAGCAATTACTGCCGGATGGTTCGTACCAGTCGTTTTCGCGCTCAGCGCAACCAGCTTCTTATAAAGGTAACCCTGTTCGGGATTGGGATCGCTGGCGACTGGAATGGCCAGCAGGAAATCAGGATTAGGCGCGACGCCGAGGTGGTTGCCGTCCTGCGGCAGCAGTTGATAACGCAAGGTGTACGCGCCGGCAGGAATTGCCTGTCCGCGAAAATCGGTCATGCCCTTGGGCAGGTTGGCCACGCCAACAAACTCTGCGTTCGCCAACTCCGGATAGAGCACGCCGGGCACATCCTTCGCCGCAGTCTTGAGCTGCTCTGCAAACCAGAACTCCGCGGTCCAACCGCCGTCGAGGGTTATGCGGTATCCCTTTTCTTCGACCGCTTGCTTCAGGGCGTCGGAAGCGCTGGGCACACTCAAGGCGCCAATTCGCTCGACTTTGGCTGTCAGAACGGCGGCCGCTGCGAAAACAGCGGTCGCGACGCACAACAGCACGCTACAGATCAGTAACCGGCAAAGGAAGCGTTGTCTAGCCATTGACCGGCTTAGCTCCACCCCGAAGCGGGCCAACTGCAGCGAGCGAGTTGGCCTCTTCGAACTTGCATTCTGACGCTCCACTGAAGTGCCACCAATCCTTCTGAACCAGACCATAATACAAGTTACAGCACGGCGCTCCCTTTTCTTCGGGGCGCCATCTAAATAACTGGATACTGGCGGGGTTAACAGGAGAGAATTCGGATCGTCATCCAGTTGCATTTTATTGATTTGACTCTGTCCCCATTCGGGGATACGCTAGCGGCCAATGAGAGTTGTTTTTCGCTTGGGCAATCTTCCGGGCTCAATCCCTACCACTGCACAGCATTGCCATGCATCCCAATGTCAGACCGAAGCGGTTGGCCTGTCGCCGGTCCATCCCGCTTTCGGAACCCAAGGCTCCAATCCGCCCGCCACGACGGGAGTTGGGGTCGCGATACAAACGGAGGCTGACTTCCGACTCTAAATGAAAAAGAACATCGAAATAAGCCCGAACATCGAAACCCTATTTGGCACCCGAGACGAAAACCTGCGCCTGCTGGAAGATGGCTTGAACGTCGCCATCGCCATGCGGCCCGATTCCATCGAGATTGAGGGCGCGGCCGGCGACGTGGGGCGGGCGCAGCAGGTATTTACCGACTACCAGCACCTGCTACGCAATGGTTTTACTTTCGTGAACGGCGATCTGGGCGCCATGATTCGCGTCTTGACCTCGGACCCGACGGCCACCTTGCGTGGACTCGCGGAGGCGGGCAAACAGCGGTCGTTTGGCAAGCGCAGCGTGCAGCCCAAGAGCATTAACCAACGGCGCTACCTCGAGGCCATCGAGAACAGTGACATGGTGTTCGGCGTCGGACCCGCGGGCACCGGCAAGACTTATCTCGCGGTGGCGATGGGCATCGCGGCGCTGCTGTCGAAGCGGGTGAATCGCATCGTACTGGCGCGTCCCGCCGTCGAAGCCGGCGAGCGCCTGGGCTTCCTGCCGGGGACCTTGCAGGAAAAGGTCGATCCCTACCTGCGTCCTTTGTATGACGCCTTATACGACATGCTCGAACCCGACAAGGTGGATCGCTACCTGGAGAAGAACATCATTGAGATCGCTCCGATCGCGTTCATGCGTGGGCGTACGCTCAACGATGCGTTTGTCATTCTGGATGAAGCGCAGAACACCACGTCGGAGCAGATGAAGATGTTCGTGACCCGCCTCGGCTTCAACTCCAAGGCGGTCATCACCGGCGACATCACCCAGATCGATCTGCCCAATGCCAACCGCAGCGGCATGGTGGAGGCGATCGAGATCCTGCGCAACGTGGAAGGCATCCGCTTCTGCTACTTCGACGAGGGGGATGTGGTGCGCCATCACCTGGTGCAGCGAATCATCCGGGCGTATGACGACTATAAAGGGCGCAACGAACAGTTGTCGCTGTCGCTGGAAATCAAGAACAGCAATGGTTTCGCGACCGCGCGCAGCAGCGATGGGCGGGCGCCTACCACCAGCGTCGAGCGGGAAACATCGCTGGCGGAGATACCTTCGGCCGAACCGTCCCCGCCCGCACAAAATCGTGTTTCCGAGTAAATTCTTGCTACCATGATATGGGAGGGCTGAACGTGCCCTCCCATTTGTACTTGAGCAGAAAATGCTTCTCCTGGTACACCAAGTCCCCGATGTTCGCGAGCGCGCGCTGGCGCTGTTTGCAGGAAAAGCGCAACGCGCCGTCGGACTGCGCGGTGACGTCGTCATCTTCGTCACCTGCAGCGAGGAGATGCAGAAACTCAACCGCGAGTATCGGGGCAAGGATGAACCGACCGACGTACTGACGTTCCCCTCTCTCAGCCCCAGAGTGCTCGGCGACATCGCCATTTCGGTAGAGATTGCCGCGGCCAATGCCGC
>PLBW01000141.1:2389-2894 GCA_003135475.1 Acidobacteriaceae bacterium | reverse complement strand
CCCTCTTTATTATCACCGCGTGGTGGGTAGTAGTTAATCCGGACCTTGAGCGCATCGCCGAGTTGCGGGAGGATTACGCGCTGCGGAAAATCCCCACCCATTCTTTCCAGGCCAATGCTCTCTACCTGGAGATCATTCGTCTGGCCTACAACCTGGTCACGGCGTTCCAACGCCAGTGCTTGCAAGAATCATGGCAGAACTTGACTCTCGCCAAGCTGCGCTACAAGCTGTTCTTGCTCCCCGGCGAACTTACTCGCCCTCAGAATCGTCCCGTACTGCGGCTCAGCGAGTCTCCGCTGCTCCGAGACNNGCGGCGCGGGGAAGTGGCGGAGCGTCCCCGCGATCTGATCCGGCAGATTTGTCAAGCGCGAGAGGTGAGCATCGTTCGGGGATCAATCTCGCCCGATCATATTCACATGCTGGTGACGGCACCGCCGCAGCTATCGCCGGCCGGGTTGGTCCAGTACGTCAAGGGGGGTCGTCGCGGCGGTTGCAAGAGGAGTTT
>PLBW01000141.1:192-2361 GCA_003135475.1 Acidobacteriaceae bacterium | reverse complement strand
CGATTCATGTTGCTTGCAGCAATGCATCGTGATAACATCCGCTCTCAAACTTGGTGTTGCGCAGGGTCGAAAGGTGGTAATCGACCTTCCTGAATGGTGGACATTGAGGAGTCTTGCTCGTTGCAGTTTCCGGTTGCGGGTCTGCCAACATAAAGCAGTTCGTCAGTTAACCCTCCCGTATTCCGCAGAGAGTGTGACTCACAGTGGCGGAAGCCTGTCCGAATGCTTAAGTGACCGCCTGCTAAAGGCGCTGGATTCATAACCGACTTGAAGTCGGGATAGCGGTTTAAGGTTCAGTAGCGCTGCCCGCGAATAATCGCTACCTCACGTGCCTGGCAGGTCTAGCGAATCAAGTTACGCTCTGTGGCTGTATTCTGACCATTCTTCCGTTGTCGTAAAGCTGATCGAGAAGCTCACCTTCTAATAGGCGATGGATTAGACGTTGAAAGAGGGAGCCAAGTGAATTGGTACGCACTCATGGTGAAGCCGCAGCACGAAAAGGCTGTTGATGAGCAGCTCCAGGCCAAAGTGCTGGAAAGCTATCTGCCCCTCTATCGTGCCCGCCGCCGCTGGTCTGACCGCATCAAGACCATCGATCTTCCACTCTTCTCCCGCTACATCTTCTGCCGCTTCGATTTCGGAGATCGTCTGAAGGTACTGCAAATATCCAGTGTCATCTCCATCGTCGGATTTGGCGGTAAACCCTGCCCCATCCCCGACCACGAGATCAAGATCATTCAAGCCGCTGTCGGTTCCGGTTTGCCCGTCTCCCCCAGGCCTTTCCTGCGTATTGGGCAGCGCGTGCGCGTTTGTGCAGGTGCATTGGAAGGGCTGGAAGGTATCCTGGCCCGGGAGAAATCCGGCTACCGGGTAATCGTCAACGTGGAACTACTCAATCGCGCCGTGGCTGTGGAAATCGAGCGGGACCTGGTCCGCGCAGTCGCCGGCGCCGCAACTGCACCCTCCGCTTCGCTTTACCNNGCGCCGTGGCCGTGGAAATCGAGCAGGACTTGGTCCGCGCGGTCGCTGGAGCCCGACTGTACCCTCTTCTTCGCTTTACCTGACCCAGTAGCCGCTGGCTGCCACAGGGTTGTGCTTTGCGATCCTTTCCATCAGCGAAATCGCAAAATCCTCAGGATGCCACCCACTCTAGGCTNNGGCATTGCGCGATGCATCAGGGCTCGTGCGCCTGCGGCCCTTTGACACATCCACGGAGGGGGGGCGCGGCAAGGAGCGATATCGACGGGTGGCCCTGACGACGGCCGCGACGGTTGTGGCGAAAGGGGTGGCCATTCTTGCCGCTCTCGTCTCCGTCCCTCTCACGCTCCACTACTTGGGGGCCGAGCGGTATGGCCTCTGGATGATGATTAGTTCGCTGGCGGTGATGCTCCGTTTCGCGGACTTCGGTATGGGTAACGGACTGCTCAACGTGATCGCCCGCGCCCACGGCGAAGATGACCGTGCCCGGGTTGTCCAGGCGGTTTCCAGCGGTTTTTTTATGCTGCTGGCCGTTGCAGCACTGGTGCTGACGCTTGGGCTTGCTGCCTATCCGTTTGTCCCTTGGCCGAAGGTGTTCAACCTGAAGTCGACGCTCGCCGTCCGCGAGTGCGGACCAGCGCTAGCGGTTTTCGTCCTCTGCGCGCTCGTGAACATGCCCCTCGGCACCGTCCAGAGAGTCCAGTCAGGGTATCAGGAAGGCTTTGCGAGCAACCTCTGGCTCGCGGCGGGTAGCGTCTTCAGCCTTTGCGGAGTACTGGTGGTGATCGCGCTGCGTGGCGGTCTGCCGTGGTTGGTGCTGGCGTTAGCAGGCGGACCGGTTCTGAGCACCTTATTCAACTGGCTGGTCCAATTCCGGCACACGAGACCCTGGCTATTGCCGCGGTTGTCGGCAGTCGACCGCCGTATGGTGCGGACATTGGCGCACGCGGGGGGAATGTTCTTTGCGATTCAAGTCGTCGTTGCTCTCTCGGCACCGGCCGATAACATCATTATTGGGCAGTTGCTTGGACCCGCGAGGGTTGCGGAATACGCAGTACCACAGAAGATGCTCACTTTGGCGTATATGTTGCCTGCAATGTGGTTCGGAGCGTTGTGGCCGGCCTATGGAGAGGCGTACGCTCGGGGCGATCTGGCCTGGGTACGTCGGACCTTGAGGCGATCATTGCTGTT
>PLBW01000141.1:0-187 GCA_003135475.1 Acidobacteriaceae bacterium | reverse complement strand
GTGAGCGCTCTGAAGTTCTTTTTCCTGACAATCTTGATTTCGACAGCTCTCGGCCTGGCATTGAAAATAGCGTTTGTGACGCGGTTCGGACTGCCGGGACTTGCATGGGGAGCGGTGCTGAGTTACGGGCTCGCCTTCGCCTTGCCTAACTTGCTTTACGCCCTGCGGCTGGCGAGCGGCGCCGTTC
>PLBW01000097.1 GCA_003135475.1 Acidobacteriaceae bacterium | reverse complement strand
CCTAAGAACTCAGCCACCCCAGCGCGCAGAAGATTGCGATCCACGGCTGCCATGCGATCCATCCGCCAATGCTCCGCATTGCGCTCGATCAACTGGGCAATTTCCTCTCCGCGTTCGGCAGCGATGCCGAACAGGTCGTCGGCAAAGCCACGCACCTTGTCGTCGAGGTCCTGGCGTTCACCCCAGAACGATCGCCGCACCTGGTCCGGGTTTTGTTTTCCCATTTCCATTTGAAATAACATCTGCAGGGCCAATTCACGCGACTTCCTGCGAGTGCCGGCCTTGCTCATCGCTTTCCGTCCGCTGCGCTAGTCACATGCGCGGCAACTTGCTGCCGCAATGACGCCATTTCGACCGCCGCCAGAGCCGCTTCAAATCCCTTGTTGCCCGCCTTCAATCCCGCCCGGTCGATGGCCTGCGCCAGGGTGTCACACGTTAGCACTCCAAAGGCGTGCGGCACTCCGGTTTCCTGCGCTGACTGGCCCACTCCGCGCGTCACTTCGTTGGCAATCACCTCATAGTGCAAGGTGCCGCCCCGCAAAAGACAGCCGATGCAGATGACGGCATGGTAGCGCCCGCTCTGCGCCAGCTGCCGTGCTGCGGCGGGAATCTCGAAAGCTCCCGGCACGTAAACGATGGAGATGTCGTTCGGGTTCGCTCCACACTGGCGCAAGGCCAGCAGCGCGCCATCCAGCAGACGCTCGGTGATGAAAGAGTTAAAGCGGCCCACCACAATGGCGAATTGCTTGCCCGCTGCATTCAGCGAAGCTTCCGACCCGTGAGGCTCTCCAACCTTTTTCGCATAGGTCAGGAAGCCGATGCGAAGCCCACTCACTTCCACCTCGAAAAGGCGTGCGCCGTAAGGCGTATCGGCAATCTCGCGACGGATGGTCACACCAAGCTTCTTAGCGATCTGCCAAGCACTGTCCGCATCGGAGACTTCCACCATGGCATCGACGCTGGGCGCATCGGCAGCGGCGAGGAATTCGATCCCTCCGCTAGGAGCCAGCATCTCGATTCCGTGGTTTCCGCCCTCATGCCACTCATTGCCCGGTGCGAAACCCAGGGCGCGGAACAACTCCAGAGCAGGCTGCAACTCCTCGAGCGATTTGCCGACAACGCGTGGGAAAACAATCGATCGGATCATAAGCTTAGGTTTCTATTCTAACCGGGGTGAGAGTCGGAGAGGGACGCTACTCGTAGCGCAACGCTTCGATTGGGTCGAGCCGCGACGCTTTAATCGCGGGAAGCATTCCGCTTACCAGGCCCACCAGGGTCAGAATGATGGTGGCGATGAGGACGATCTTGGGATCGATAATCAGCCGGATATCGGCGGCTTCGGCATTCTTGGCCACTGCGCTGTAGAAGGTCAGGCGGCCCACGCCAATCGAAATCGCATAAGCCATGGCGATGCCGGCAATGCCGCCGGCAAAGGTGATCGCCAGGGCTTCGGCCAGGAACTGAAAGAGGATGTCGCGACGCCGGCCGCCTAGGGCCTTTTCCACGCCGATCTCGCGCGTCCGCTGAGTGACCGATACCAGCATGATGTTCATCAGGCCGACGCCGCCAATGCCCAGGGTCAGCGTCCCGATGAAGGCCAGCAGGACCTGCAAGCCGGTGATGATGATCTGAAACTGCTTCAACTGCTTCATCATGTTGAAGACGAATATGGCGCGCTTGTCATCGGGCTTGAAGTTGTACTGCTGCGCAAGCACCCCGCGCACCTGGCGCTCCACCAGTTCGTATTCATTGCCCTCGTAGTCGAGCCAGATGCCATCCAGGTAGTGCGTGTCCTTAAAATCGCTCATGGTGTTAAAAGGGATGTAGATCAGCTTGTTGATGCTGTCGTCCCCCTCTTGCATGTGCGGCGACAGAACGCCGATGACGCGGTAACTGATACCGTCAATGCGTACGTACTGGCCCAAAGCGGGTTGGCCGGAAAACAGCTTGTTCTTGGCCTCGGAGCCAATGACCGCTACCCGCGCCCGCGACAACTCGTCGTCCTCGTCCATCAAGCGGCCCTCGCCCAGGTTCAAAGCTTGAATCTTGAACATGCTGGGATAAACGCCATTGATGGGAAGGGTGTAGGTACGAACATCCTGTTGCACAACGCAGTCTTTCGCCACCATCGGGGTGATGCGATGCACCAGCGGGGCTGCATTCACAATGCGATCGATGTCATCGAAGGTGAACCGGATCTTGGTTCCGGCCTTTTGCCCGCCGGCTTGCTGGGAAGTGCGCCCGGGAAAGACGCCAATAATGCGCGTGCCCCAATTGGCAAAGATGGTCTCGATGGCGCGGCCGAATCCGGCGCCATAGGCCAGCAGCAGAACCACCGTCGCAATGCCCCAAGCCATTCCCAGCATGGTCAGCGCGGTGCGGCGCCGATCGTGGCGCATGGCGCCGTAAGCCTGCGTCATCAGATCTTTGACCATGGCTACTCCTGCCTCAGCGCATCTACCGGTTGCAGCAGCGCGGCCTTGCGGGCGGGATAGAGACCGGCAAAAATTCCGGCCAGCGCCAGCGTTCCAATGGCGACCGTCGCCGACATGTACGACATAGTCGGGGGATCGAAACCTGGCACCTGTCCCATGCCGCTCATCAGGTGCATGAGCAGCGCCGCCCCACCCATGCCGATGGCTCCGCTCATCAGGGTGAGGAAGGCGCCTTCCAGAAAGAACTGCAACAGGATGCTGTGGTTGGTGGCGCCCAGGGCTTTGCGCAAGCCGATCTCGCGGGTACGCTCGCTCACCGCCACCAGCATGATGTTGACGATGCCAATCGCGCCCAGAGTCAACGTGACCAGTCCAACTCCGCCCAGGAAAATATCCATCACGTCGAAGATCTTGCCCACCGTCTCCGCATTCTTGACGGTGTCCCAGTCTTCGAAGGCGTCTTCATTGCGCCAATCGAAGCCGTGATTGCGGGCGACGATCTTGCGCACTTCCTGACGGGCGATAGCGTGCTCGTCGCGCACCCGCGGACGATAGTTCAAGAACGAGACGGCGTCCTGCTGCTGTTCCCCGGCCAAGGGAAAGAACTGGTGCATCATGGTGTAGGTAAGGAAGACGCGGTTGTTGGTCGAGTTGTCATCGCCGTGGCCTACCCGCTGCACCACCCCCACTACCTCGAAGCGAATGCCATTCAGCAGGATCGCGCTGCCCACTGCGGTTCTGCCGCCGGGAAACAGGTTCTTCACCATCTCGTCCCCAACCACGCACACGAACCGCTTCTGGGTATCGTCGGCATCGTTAATCCAGCGGCCGCTGTCGAGGGGCAGGTAACGAATGGTATTGAAGTGCGGAGGAACTCCGACAACCTCGCCGTTGGTGTTGCCGTAGTCGCTGACTTCGCGAATGTCCTGCCTTCTCAGCACGGGCGCAATCGCACGCACGTGCGGGGCTTCGCGCTGAACGTCAAGATAGTCCTTATAGGTGAGGCGGTACTCGCGACCGGAGCTCATATTGCCCGCGACCGCCGGGGCCCGTCCGGGAAACATGAACATGATGTCTTCCCCGAGCGAGTTCAGCTCGCGCCGGTTGCCCGAGCGGAATCCTTCTCCCAGTCCAACCAGCAGTAAAAGAGACCCTACTCCCCAGGCGATGCCAAACATGGTCAGGAACGAGCGTAGCTTGTGCGCCCACAAGGTTCGCAACATCTGTCGCAGAATCTCGAAAAATAGCATCGCGGTGAACGGGACTCCGCCCTACTTCAGTTATACGCAAGCCCAGGAAGCTTGGTTCCGGAATCGTCGAGCTGCCAACCATTGGACAACAAAGAACCTTGTAACGATAGCAACCTGTGACCAGTAACAGAATGTTCATCCGAGTTGCTGAAAGTTGTGGAAAAAGGTACCTGGGCTCTCCTCAGGGCGGCAGATTCGTTTATAGTTGAAGTTGTAGTGATCGGCCGCGACTGTTCGCTGAGCGCGGACCGGCTGCAAATTTCATGGTCCAGGAGTCAAGTACGATGCCGAAAGCAACACGAGCCAATGATGGCACCACGCCGAAAAAACGGAGCCGCAAGACTACTCCCGTAGTCGGGAATGGTACTCAGCCTGAGAATGGAAATGCCACTCAGGCGGCGCAACCGGTGACGACGACGCCCGAATTCGCTCACGCGTCTCAAACCTCGCCGGTGGTCGAGGAGAAGATCCGCACCCGCGCCTATGAGCTGTACCTGCAGCGCGGAGGTGTGGGCGGCTCGCCCGAGCAGGACTGGTTGCGAGCCAAGGAAGAGGTTTGCGGCCAGCAGCGTACCGCTTAGGACCTTGAGGTAGTCGGCAGTGATTCTCGGGTTTTTGGTGAGCCAGATCTCCGGGAAGCGGTGTGGGAGATGGATTCTTGAACCAAGTCCTTCTCGTTGATGACAATCCAGTGCAACTGAGTGTCCGCGAAGCAGTCCTGCGGAAGGCTGGCTTCCAGGTGTCCATCGCTACTACCGCCGAAAGTGCCTTGGCCACCCTCCGCACCCGTGGTGGTCGCATCGGAGTGATCGTCACCGATCACCTGATGCCGGGCTGTAGTGGGCCAGAATTGGTCCGCCGACTCCGCGCGGAAAACGATTGGATCGCGGTCGTCGTGCTCAGTGGCCTGCCGGACGCCAACGCCGAGTACGAAGGGCTGGAGGTGGTCTTCCGGGTCAAACCCTTGCCGCCGCCCGAACTGATCGAACTGGTGCGGTCAAGCTTGACCCAGGCGAATCGCCATCGCGGCGCGGCTTAAGCGTCCCCCGCAAGCCAGTGCCGGCTGGGTTTTGCCGCCTTTGGCCAGAGTCACCGGATGATGTGATCTGAATCACATGGCGCTGTGCGCTCAAAAGCGTTATCCTTGAAGCACATTGGGAAGGAAGCGCTACGGACGCCATGACGCTTCCGCCGTCAGGCGTTCAACAGCGCAGAGGATTTAGTTTAATGTCAGAGCAGGGACGCAGGTACGTGCGCTTCGGCGCAGTGATCGTCATAATCATCGTGGCTCTCGGCTATCTCGCCTACACCGGCGTGCAGGACAGCAAGAGCTACTACGTCACCATCAAGGAACTGAACGGCATGGGCAACGGCGCGTACAGCAAACGGCTGCGCGTGGCCGGTAACGTTCAGCCCGGATCCATTAAGCGTCAGGGAACCCATCTGGAGTTCCTGCTGGTCGAGCAGGACCGCACCCTGCCAGTGGTTTACAGCGGAAGCGAAGCGCCGCCTGACACGTTCAAAGACAACGCACAGGCCCTGGCAGAAGGAAAGTTCGGACGCGATGGCGTCTTCCACGCCACTAACATTCAAGCCAAGTGCGCCTCGAAGTACGCTCCCAAACAGCCAGGGCAACCGGGCGCTGCTCCGGCCGCCGAGGGCAATGCCCAGAAAGCGGCCCTGAGTGGAGGGCTAAAATAGCTCTATGAGCAATGCTCAGTTTTTCACCGCGCTGTGCCTGCCGCTGGTTGTGATTCTCGTCGGCTTTTACTTTCAGAACACCGGCATTCGCGATTTGCGCTCCGACATGAACCTGCGGTTCAGCCGCTTCGATGAAAAGTTCGACAATCTTACCAGCAAGGTGGTGGACATCGACAACCGCCTCATCCGCGTAGAAGAGCGGCTCAAGCTCTGATTGGCGTGAATGTTCGCTGATTCGCGTCAGGGAGCCGGCTTCCCGCTGGGGATAATTGAAAATATTCTGGAGAGAGTATCGCGGAAGCTTACAACGCGGAAGTCAGTAAGATCCCACCCACTCCGCCGGCGATCACCCTTAAAGACCTGGTGAAATTTTTTGGCCGGTTTGCCGCCATCCGCGGCATCTCGGCCAGCTTTGCCCCTGGGCGCCTGTATGTGGTGCTGGGTGATAACGGCGCCGGCAAGAGCACACTGCTGCGCATAGTCGCCGGGCTGATGGAGCCCAGCCAGGGCAGCTTCACGCTGCTGGGAACAACAGATCATCGCAAGGTCGCTCATCGCGTGGGATACATGGGACACGCTCCGCTGCTCTATGACGAGTTAAGCGGAATGGAAAACCTGCGCTACTTCGCCGGCTTGTACGGTCTCGACGACGACACGGTTTGCCGCAAGGCGATGCAGATGGTCGGGCTCGACCCGGAACTGTCTCGCCGCATCGGCCAGTACTCGCAAGGTATGCGGCAGCGCCTGTCGCTGGCCCGTGCGGTGCTGCACGATCCGGAGTTGATCCTGCTCGACGAGCCCTTCTCCAACGTCGATGTGCATTCGGCGCGCGAGATGGCCGCCGTGCTGGGAAGGGTCCGCGATGAGGGCAAGACCCTCTTCGTGGTTACGCACCAGGCTGCACTGATGGATGGCGTGGCCGACGAATTCGTGCACATGGCTGCCGGACAAATCGTGGCTCGCGAAGAAGCAGTCCGCAAAGCGGCGGCCTCGAATGCGGAGTGGACGCCGCGATGACCACCCTGGGTGTGACGCGCACCACGCTGCTGAAAGATCTGCGCATGGAGTGGCGCTCCAAGGACGCAATCAACTCCATGCTCTTCTTTGCGCTGCTGGTGGTGGTGATCTTCAGCTTCGCCTTCAATCCCACCGCGGAGGAGTCGCGCCGCATCGCGGGCGGCCTGATCTGGGTGGCTTTCCTGTTCGCGGCGGTGGTAGCGCTGAACCAGACCTGGGCGCGCGAGCTGCGCAATCAAGTACTCGATGCCTACCGGGTGTCACCAGCTCCGCCGAATGCGTTGTTCCTGGCCAAAGCGATCGGCAATTTTTTCTTCGTGGTGGTGCTGGAAGCGCTGATGGCTCCGCTGTTTGTGGTTTTCTACGACTTGCGCTCGGTCGGGCCGGTCTGGCAGTTAATCGTGGTGGCGCTGCTCGGAACTTGGGCCCTCGTGGTCAACGGCACCTTTTTCGCGGCGCTCTCGATTCGCACGCGCAGCCGCGAGATCATGCTCCCGCTCATTCTGTTCCCAATCTCGATACCGGCATTGCTGGCCATGGTGGATGCCACCACTTCCATCCTTACGGGAGAAGCGTCCCCGGATTTCTGGATCAAGATGCTGGCGGTTTACGATGTGGTATTCACGGCCGTCTGTCTTCTTCTGTTCGAAAGTGTGTTAAACGCGGAATGAAACGTATATTCATAGCCTTCGTTGTGTTTACTCTCGGGCTGCTGGCCGTGAGCACCTATCAGGCATTGTTCGTTGCTCCCACCGAGCAGACCATGGGCGAGGTTCAGCGGATCTTCTACTATCACGTCCCTTCGGCATGGACGGCTGGAGTGTGCTTCTTCGTCAATTTTCTGGCGTCGGTGGTGTACCTGTGGAAGCGCAATCTCGCCAGCGACGCTGTGGCCGCGGCTTCCGCCGAGGTTGGGGTGACGTTCTGCACCATTGTCCTGATCACGGGTCCGATCTGGGCGCGCCCGGTTTGGGGCATCTGGTGGACTTGGGATGCGCGGCTCACGACCACGCTGGTGCTGTGGCTGATCTATGTAAGCTATCTGGTGCTGCGACGTTTTTCGGCAGGCGGACAGACGCAAGTCCTGGCCGCGGCGCTGGCCATCTTCGGATTCGTGGACGTGCCCATCGTTTACATGTCGATACGCTGGTTCCGTACCCAGCATCCTTCCCCGGTAATGGGCGGCGGCGAAAACTCGGGCCTCGATCCGGCCATGCTGCACGCCTTCTTCTGGAACTTGGCGGCGTTCACCTGCGTGGGAATTGTGCTGATGGTGGTCCGTTACCGCTTGCAGATGCTGGAAGAAGAAGTTGAAGCCACGCACGCCGCGGCAGCCCTGCAAGGAGGCCCGCGATGAACTTCCCAGTCGCATTGAAAGCCGCTTACATCGTTACCTGGGTGATACTCCTGGGCTATCTCGGATCACTGCTCCGACGCTTCCGCCGGGTCCGCGAAGAGATGAAGGACTTCAAGCGAGAAAAGTAAGAGGAATCACCACGGAGACACGGAGGGCACGGAGAAACTGCTGAAAAAACAATTGAAGGCGTATCAAGAAACTAGTCTCTTCATCTTGTTCAAGGATTAATTCTGACTTTCTCTGTGCTCTCTGTGTCTCTGTGGTGAAAACGATTTCTTTTGATTTCCTCTGTGTCTCTGTGGTGAACATGATTTTCATGGTGTGCGCTTGAACAGCGAAAAACACGGCCTTCTGGTGATTCTCGGAGTTGCCAATCTCATCCTGTGCACCCTGGCCGTAATTTTGAGCCTCCCTTTTTTCTGGCGGCAGTATCAAGTGTTGCAAACCTGGCCCGAGACCAAAGCTCAAGTCCTTAGCAGCGAGGTGGTGACGCAGCCGGCGCCCCCACACGAGCAGCTTTACGCCGCCAAGTTGCAGGTGCTCTACGCCGTTGACGGCAAACCGATCACGGCAGAGTTGATCAGCTTTCAGAGCCAGAACTATCAGCAAACCGCCGATCGGGCGGCGCAGTTCCCTGTTGGCAGCCGCCATCCTATCCGTTACGATCCGCACGCGCCCACACAAGCGCGAATCGGCGCCGGATGGAATCTGCGCTTTTTCCTGGTGCCTCTGGTGATGTTTGGAATGGGCGCGATCTTTGGCGGAGTCGCAGCTGCCTTGCTGATATCGGCAAAGTTCCTTCGATCGCGAAAAATGCGCGGTGGCGGCTCCGCTTCCGCGTAGGCGGTCACTGTGACGAACCAGTGTTAGACTCTGGAACTGCGTGACGCGAGCCAAGCCGGCATCAGGTGAGAGGAGTAGAGATATGTTTCGTTCAAGGCGCGAATTTCTGGCAGCTGCGGCAGGAACGGCAGCAGCAATTGGGATAACGCCAATGGGGCTCCCCGCGATGGCCGAAGGAAAAGAGCAAACATCTCCGCAAGCGATTTTGTCACTCTTCAAATCGCTGCCGGGAGATGTGGCCATCAAGGTTCACGCGCCCGCGAGCAACGGCAAGCCAGAGTTTCTGGTGGAATCCAACTCCTCGAAACAGATGTTTGTGGGGAGCGCCATCAAGACTTTTATCCTTTGCGAAGCGTTGCGCCAAGCCGACTCACCTCAGGTTGTTAAAACCATTAGGGCACAACAGCTGTCGCTCGATGCCAGCGTCTGGTCACTGGATAGCCCAACGTTTAATCCCCCTAATCTGATCGGCAAGGTTTCCGAGCGTACCGCGCTGGAAGCCATGATCATGCATAGCGACAACACTGGGACGGACATGTGCTTAAAGCACGTTGGTCCGGACAAGGTGCGTGAATTCATTACTTCAGCGGGACTGAAGAGCGTCATGATCCCGGAAAGCACCCGCACCTTCTTCGGTTATCTGCTGGGGGCAAAGGACCACAAGGCATTCACATGGGAAGAAATAGGAGCGGCGGCCAACCAGTCGATTGTCAATTCGCCGATGAATAAAGTCGAATCACTGGTGGCTTCGGCAGACGATTTCGTGTCCTACTACGCACGAGCCTTGCAGGGCGAATTCTTCCACAACAAAGAGACGCTGAATGAGTTCAGACGGATCCTGTCGATAGGCGACGCTATCTGGCTGGTGCCTCTACCGCTGGGTGTAAGTGCATTCGTGAAAGGCGGGAGCATCGACGTGCCTGGCTATCATGCTTTGTGCGTGCCGGGAGGGATGCTCTTCGATGACCGCTGGGTGTATTTTTGCCTGACCATCAATTGGAATGCGGCGGCGGAGACCGATCCGAACACGGTCGGCGCCTTTGCCGCAGCCGCGAGTCGCGCCCTTGCGCTGGTGAAGGACGGGCTCTCCGCCTAGATGCAGCACCAACTGGATCGTCGGTCACGCGAAAACCGAACCCACTACGAATAGTTACCGCAGGTTGACAGGAGCCTTGCCTGCATTTGATAGAATGTCCGCCAATGCACGCCGCACAACAGCCTTTGCAACTCCG
Organism: Acidobacteriaceae bacterium; assembly: GCA_003135475.1. Taxonomy (GTDB): domain Bacteria; phylum Acidobacteriota; class Terriglobia; order Terriglobales; family Acidobacteriaceae; genus Bog-257. Next base: position 2,367 of record PLBW01000097.1, on the reverse strand, counting down.
CCTCATCGGCTTCACTTGAACCCCCTCCCTCTAATCGCGGGCCGATTTCTCGTTCGAAATTAACCATCGAGAGCAGGAGATTCGTTATGAAGCCACGCGTTTTGTCGTCGCTGCTGCTGGCCTGTATTGCAGTGTCGCTTGCAAGTGCACAGTCCGCGCCAGCGAAGCCGAAATTCAGTCAACCCATACGCAAGTTTCGCTTTACGTATTCCTTCACCCTCAAAGACATTCCGCCGGGAACAAAGGTAGTGCGCGTGTGGGCTCCGGTGGCGCACACCGATGAGCACCAAACCGTGCGTCTGGTGAGTGTCAAGGCTCCGGTGAAGACAGAGATGACGCAGGAAGCGGAGTACGGCAACCGCATGATGTACGCCGAAGTCCGCAATCCGGCGCAGGGCACGGCCGAGTTCACACTGGAGTACGAAGTGACGCGCCGCGAGTACTCGCTCGGCGACTTTGCGCAGCTCGAGCGCAAGGACAGCAAGCCCGGAGTCGTGCCGGCGTCGATGACCCGATTTGTCGAGCCTGACAAGCTGATCCCCATCGATGGCAAGATGAAGACCCTGGCCCAAGGGGTGGCTGGCAATCAGGTTGGGACTGTCGCCAAAGCTAAAGTCGCCTACGACTACCTGTTCACGACTATGCGCTACGACAAGACCGGAACCGGCTGGGGCCGCGGAGATGCCCTGTGGGCCTGCGATGCCAAGCACGGCAATTGCACCGATTTCCATTCGCCGTTCATCGGGATGCTGCGCGCCGAGGACATCCCTGCGAAGTTCGACATCGGGTTTCCTCTGCCTGAGAACAATGACAAGGGAGACATTGCCGGCTATCACTGCTGGGCGGAGTTCTACGCCTCCAAGATCGGCTGGATTCCGGTCGATATCTCCGAGGCATGGAAAGCCAAAGAGAAAGAGGACTATTTCTTCGGTAGCCTGGACGCTAATCGGGTCCAGTTCTCCAGCGGCCGCGACATAACCCTTTCGCCCAAACAGGACGGCCCGCCGCTGAATTATTTCGTCTATCCCTACGTCGAGGTTGACGGCAAGCCGTATGAGGCTGTGGGCAAGCAATTCAGCTTTGAAGAACTGAAGGCGGGCGAGCGAAAGGCGTCCGGATCGCAAACCGCGGCGGCTTCATCGGGGAAGTAACCTCGTAGCAACGTCGGAGTCGGATGGTTGTCTGGAGGTGGTCCTTGGAGTTGTTCATATTCGCCCGTTTTCACGCCAGCGCGGGCAATGAGAGTGCTGTCGCGGAGGCGTTGGATGCTGTTGTGCGCCCGTCCCGCGAGGAACCCGGCTGCCTGAGCATTCACGCTTTTCGTTCGATCCGAGATCCGGGACTGTTCTACATTCACTCGCGCTGGACAAACGAAGAGGCATTCGAGTATCACGCCAGTTTGCCCCACACGGTGCGATTCATCGAACGCGTGGCGCCACTGATCGATCATCCTCTCGATGTGACGCGAGCGGAGCTAATTGGCTGAGCACCTCGCTTCACTTCCGATCTGCGGAAGAGTCATCGCACGGAGGGAACCCGCAGATTAACAGCGCCTTTTCCCCTCTCCCGGTGTTTCTGTATTGGTAAGCCCGCCAGGGCATACGATAAAGAATCTCAACTTTTCGGAACTTTCCGTTTCGGCCAGGGGAAATACTGACGGAAACGAGATCGGGTTGACCACTCGAGGTGGAGTTGCTGACCGAGCGAACCGACGAACAGCTGCTTGCGCAAGCGCTGGCCGGAAACGAGGATGCCTTCACTGCCCTCTACCGCAGGCGGCAGGGCCCCATCTTTCGCTTCGCCTTGCACATGAGCGGCTCGCGGCTGATCGCCGAAGAGGTAACGCAGGACGTTTTCATGTTCCTGATCCAGCGGGGCCGCGACTTCGACCCATCCCGAGCCGCGCTGGGAGCCTACCTGTTCGGGGTGGCCCGCAACTACGTGCGGCGGGCGCTGGAGCGTAATTATTTGGAGACGGGATTAAGCAATCCGCTGGATGACGAAGCGGAGTCTTTGACCGTCAATAGCGATCCCGGCGACAGAATCGCCCGGCAACAGACTTCGACGGCGGTGTGGAAGGCTGTGCTTTCTCTGCCGGGACATTATCGCGAGGCGGTGGTGCTCTGCGATCTCCAGGAATTGACTTATGCAGATGCGGCGGAGGCCCTCGGGTGCGCGCTGGGCACCATCCGTTCGCGGCTGCACCGGGCGCACGACATGCTCAGCCGGAAGCTGCAACATTCGGCAGCCGCTGCGCCCGGGATATCGAGCATTACGGCGAGGTGCGTGTCATGACATGCCGTGAATTCGAACATCGTACTACCGCTCTGACTTTGTGGGAGCTGTCGCAGGCGCAGGACCAGCAGA
>PLBW01000008.1:617-3424 GCA_003135475.1 Acidobacteriaceae bacterium | reverse complement strand
GGGGCGGGCCGCTCGACCCGCTTCCTGCGTGGGCTCGGGTTTGAGACGGTTGGGGTGGACATCTCGCCCGAGATGGTTGCGAAGGCGTACGAGATCGATCCGACGGGCGACTACCGCGTTATTCCCGGCGACGACATGAGCGGTTTGCCGCGCGAAAGTTTTTCTCTCATTCAATCGGCATTCACCTTCGACAACATTCCCGGCATGGACGCGAAGGTGCGCCTGTTTCGCGACCTGCGCGCGCTGCTCAAACCCGACGGTATCATCGTGAACATGGTTTCCGCGCCGGAGATTTACTGCAACGAGTGGGCCTCGTTCTCGACGAAAAACTTCCCCGAAAACCGCAACGCCAACCCCGGCGATCCCGTGAAAATCATTACCACGGATTTCGAGGACCGCTCGCCTGCGGTGGACATTCTCTGGCCCCACGAGTCTTACCTCGAAGTCTATGGCTGCGCCGGACTGGAAATAGTGGAAATGCGCAAGCCCTTGGCGAACGGTGACGAGCCCTACCGCTGGGTGAGCGAGACGCGCATCGCGCCCTGGGTGATTTACGCCTTGCGGCGTTCAAATTGAAGCAACCAGCCGAATCCGCTTGGCTGGGCCCGGTCTTCCGCGATTGGAAGGCCGCGGGTCGGAGTGTCATTTCGCCGTTCTTTCACGTTACCAGCCAGCAACCCTGATAATCGCAACAAATCCCTTCGGAACATTCTTCCCGCAGCTTTCGTAACTCGGGGTGACAACAGTCTCGATGTGTCACCGTGCGCAGGCAAGGGACTGGCGTGTGCCCGCGTGGTATGGCTACAGCGATTCGGAGGAAGGCAGATGCGCAACCGAGTTATTGCGGGACTCCTATTGGCATTACTGAGTTGCTTGCCGGCAGCAGCCGCGCCCCAGTGTGCACAGGAGATTCTTGCCCAGGCGAAGCAGGCGCTGGGCGGAGATGCCTGGGATGGGATCCACACCACTCACAGCAAGGGCAAGCTGACGACCAGTGGGCTGACTGGCCAGGCCGAGTCATGGGAGGACAACCTTACCGGGCGGTATGTTGAAAAATACCAACTCGGTCCGACATCCGGCGCCGACGGCTTCGACGGGAAGTTGGTCTGGTCGCAGGATGCCTCCGGCGAACCGCGCGCGGAGGGAGCAGAAAATGCGCGGCAGGAAGCGGCTGATGAAGCTTACCGCAATGCTCTGGGGTACTGGTTTCCACAACGCTGGGCGGCGCAAATCGAGTGTCTCGGCAGGAAGGAAGAGCAAGGCAGGCCGTTCGATGTTCTGCGGATCACACCGCAAGGAGGCCGCCCATTCGACCTGTGGATCGATGCCGCTACCCACATGATCGATCACACCGTGGAGAAGGCCGACATCGAAACCCGCACTACCTACTTTTCCGATTACCGCACCGTGAATGGAGTGAAAGTGCCGTTTGCCGTGCGCTCCACCAACGGCGAGCCACAGTACGACCAATATGTCACGCTGGAGAAAGTCGAGTTCAACGTCTCCCTGCAGGAAGCGCAGTTCCGTATGCCACAACCCCCGCCTCCGGATTTTGCCATTGCCGGAGGCAAGAGCTCGACGACCGTGCCTTTCGAGCTGCTCAACAATCACATCTATGTCGAGGTGAAGCTCAACGATAAGGGCCCGTTTCGGATGCTGTGTGACACCGGAGGGGCCAATATCGTCACCCCGGCGCTGGCCCGGCAGCTCGGTTTGAAATCCGAGGGGGCCCTCCAGGGCCGGGGTGTAGGCGAAAAGTCGGAGGATGTTGGGCTGGTCAAGATGGGCAGTTTGCGTGTGGGCGACGCGACCCTCTCCAATCAAGTCTTTGCCGTCTTTCCGATGGAAGCCTTCGCTGACGTGGAGGGCATCCCGATCAACGGGCTGATTGGCTATGAAGTCTTCAAGCGCTTTGTCGCCAAAGTGGNNCACGTTGACGTCGCCGTCCGCTTTCGCCTACAAGGGCGAGGGCACAGTGGTGCCCTTTCAGTTCAACGCGCACATCCCGCAAGTGGAAGGCGCCCTCGATGGCATTGAGGGAAAGTTCGACATTGATACCGGCAGCCGTTCCTCCCTGGATCTGCTGGGGCCCTTTGCGGAGAAGCATGATTTCGCCGCCCACTATGGCGCNNAACTGTCATTGCAGAAAAAGGGTGCCTTTGTGAGCCCGTACGTGGCCGGGAACGTCGGCGCGGGGGTGCTCAAGCGCTTCAATATCACCTTCGACTACCCCCACCAGCAGCTCATTTTCGAGCGCAACGCGAACTATGGCAAGCCGGACGTTTTTGACCGCTCCGGCATGTGGCTCAACCAGTCAGGCGAGACTTTTGAAGTGATGGACGTAATCGGCGGCGGGCCGGCCGCAACCGCCGGGTTAAAGGTCGGGGACAAGATCTTGGCTATCGACGGCCGTCCGGTGGGCCAGCTACCTTTGCCCGCGGTGCGCGAGCAATTCAAGTCGGAGCCGCCGGGAGCCAAGCTGCGTCTGACCATTCAATCGGGAGAGCAGAAACGTGACGTGGATTTGGTACTGAAAGACCTCGTCTGATCTACCGCCGGGTAGAGCGAGGCGCGCTTCGTGGAAGAACTCGGCGAACCCAGCGGTTGCTCAGATGTCTGTGATCAGGGTCACCGATAGAGTCTTGGAGGGCAGCTCCGCGCCCACAGATCGCATTACTTCACCGCTATGTTCACCAGCCTGCCCTTTACCACCAGCACCTTCACGACCTCTTTGCCGGCGATGGCGGCTTTGACCTTCTCGTCGGCGAGCGCGAGTTCGCGCACCTGCGCCTCCTCGGCGTCGGCGG
>PLBW01000008.1:0-596 GCA_003135475.1 Acidobacteriaceae bacterium | reverse complement strand
GGCGCGAACGGCGCCAGCATCAGCACCAGCCTGCGCTGCGCATCGGCGACCAGCGCCGGGGGGGCCTCCGCCTGCCCGCGCTGCACGCTGTCTTCGTAGGAATACATCTCGTTGAGCAATTCCATGATCGCCGCAATCGAGGTGTTGAAGTGCCAGCGTCCGCCGAAATCTTCCGTCACCCGCCGGATGGTCTGGTGCAACTTGCGCTGCATCTGGCGCGCCGCGGGCGACAACTGTCCCCCGTCGCGACTGCCCGACGCCGTGCCGTTTGGCTTCGCATTGCGCGCCACGAACCGGTACACCCGCGACAAAAACCGGCTGATGCCTTCCACGCCTGCATCCTGCCAGTCGAGATCGCGGTCGGGCGGCGAGGCGAACAGCGTGTACATGCGCGTGGAGTCCGCGCCGTAGCGCGCCACCATGTCGTCGGGCGACACCACGTTGCCCAGGCTCTTCGACATCTTGGCGCCGCCCTTGATCACCATGCCCTGGGTGAACAGCCGGTCCGCCGGCTCGGAATTCTTCACCAGGCCCATGTCGCGCATCACCTTGGTCCAGAAGCGCGAATAGATAAGGTGCAGGATGGCGTGCTCGAC
>PLBW01000208.1 GCA_003135475.1 Acidobacteriaceae bacterium | reverse complement strand
CGCAATCTCAAAATCACGCTGGCCTATGACGGATCGGAGTTTCACGGATGGCAAGTCCAACCGGGACTGCGGACCGTGCAGGGCACGCTGGCGGAGTGCCTTCAGCGGCTCACCGGCGAAGAGGTATTGCCGCAGGGCTCGGGGCGCACTGATGCGGGTGTCCATGCGTGGGCCCAGGTCGCATCGGTGAGGCTGGAGAGTCCGATTCCAGAGCGAAACCTGGTCATCGCGCTGAACGATGTGCTTCCTGCTTCGGTGCGGGTGAATGGCGTGGAGGTGGTTGCCGACGACTTCCACGCGCGGCACTCCGCCAAGGCGAAAACCTACCGCTATCGCATTTATCGCAAGGACATATGCCCGCCATTCCTGGCGAGATATATCTTTCATGACCCCTACCCCATGAACGAAGAGGCGCTTATTCGCGCGTCGGAGCATGTCGTCGGCCAACACGACTTCACTTCGTTTGCGGCTTCCGACCCGGAACGTAGCGCACGTATGGCGGAGGGCAGGGAAGCAGCAGCTTCCCATTCTGGAATCACGACGAATGTACGCACCATTCATTCTTCGCAGTGGATGAGAACCGACGAGGAGCTGGTTTACACTGTGCGCGGAGATGGTTTCTTGCACCACATGGTACGGAACCTGGTCGGTACTTTCTTGCAGGTGGGAAAAGGCGCGTTGCAGATCGAGGATGTGTCTGCAATTCTCGACGCTCGCAATCGCAGCGCGGCCGGACCTACTGCCGCCGCTTGCGGACTCTATCTGGTGAGCGTTGAATATTGAGCACGATGCCAACCGAAACCAAAGCTGCCGTCGGAAACGCGACCATTGTCAGCACGAATCCCGCGACGGGAGAAGCGCTGGCTGAGTTGGCTTGCGTCACTCCGAGCGATGTACAGGCAGCCGTCCTGCGCGCAAAACAAGTCCAGCCTGCATGGGCGGCAACTCCGCTGCAGGACCGAGTCGCGCTGTTGCGGCGATTCCAGCGCCTGCTCAGCGAGCAGCGCGATCAGATTGCCGACCTGATTTGCCGCGAAGCCGGTAAGCCGGCAGTCGAAGCCCTTACCACCGAAGTTCTGGTCATCCTGGACGCAACCGAGTTTTGCATTCGCAACGCGCATGACTTCCTGCGCGAGGAACCGCTGCCGCATGGCAATCTCGCCATGAAGACCAAGCGCGGCAAGTTGCTGCGCTCGCCGTTTGGCGTAATCGGCATTATCTCGCCGTGGAATTATCCGTTCTCCATTCCTGCGACTGAATCGCTGTCCGCGCTCGTCACCGGAAATGCGGTGGTGCTGAAGCCATCCGAACTCACTTCCCTGACCGCGTTGGAACTCGCGTCATTGCTGCATGAAGCCGGTGTGCCCAAGGATGCTTTTCAGGTCATCGTTGGCAATGGAGTCACAGGCTCGGCGCTGTTGAACGCAGAAATCGACAAGCTGATCTTTACCGGAAGCGTTGCTACGGGCAAGCGCATTGCTCAGGCTGCGGCTGCGCGCTTACTTCCAGTCGTGCTCGAGCTTGGTGGAAAAGATCCCATGCTGGTGCTCGATGATGCGGATGTGGACGTCGCATCCAGCGGCGCGGTCTGGGGTGCGTTCGTGAATTGCGGACAGGCCTGTCTTTCGGTCGAGCGCTGCTACGTGCATCGCAGCTTGTATGGCGCGTTCCTCGAGGCTTGTGTGCGAAAAACTAAACAACTGCAAGTGGGCAACGGGATCCATCCGCAAACCGATGTCGGGCCGATGATTCACGAGCGGCAATTGCACAATGTCGAGTCGCAGGTCGAAGATGCGCGCACGCGGGGCGCGCGAGTGCTCACGGGAGGCTCGCGGCTCACACAGCTTGGCCCGAATTTTTACGCTCCCACCGTGCTGGCCGACGTCACCCATGCCATGCAGATCATGCGTGAGGAGACGTTCGGTCCCGTCCTGCCAGTGATGCCGTTTGACACCGACGATGAGGCGATCAGGCTCGCCAATGATTCCGACTACGGTCTCGCTGCCAGCGTTTGGACGCGCGATCGTGCCCGCGGAGAATCGTTGGCCAGGCGCATCCATGCGGGGACGGTCATGGTGAACGACGCAGTCGCTTGCTTCGGCATCAGCGAAGCTCCACATGGCGGAGTAAAGGCGAGCGGCGTGGGCCGCACCCACGGGCGTTTCGGTTTGGAAGAAATGGTACGAATCAAGTACCTGGACTCCGATCGTCTGCCCGGGATGAAGAAAGTCTGGTGGTACGGATACGGCGAAACGTTCACGCGGCAGATAGAAGGCTTCGTCGATCTGATGTTCTCCCGCAGCCTGCGTCAGAGATTGCTCGGCGCACTACGCTCAGCCGGAGCGTATGTGCGAAAAGGGCGGCTCTAGGGTCGCGCCGCACGGGCGTGGACGCCCGCGCCTACATTGGCTATAGGGTCTCTGGCATCCTGGAAAACGCTTCGAGTAGAATGGAGGGTTCGTAGCCGAATCTGGCGGCGCATAGGCCGCCGCGACGAGGGAGAATTCTTTGTAAACTAGCGGAACCGTAACCTCTGGCACATCGACTCCCGCGCAACTCCCCAACCACAAGGTCAAAATCAAGAAGCCGGGACAGCGGGCTTGCAACGAGAAGAACGAGAAAGGCAAGTTCTGTGGCGGGCATCTCAAGCGCTGGTTCTATGCCACCGATGTGCTGGAGCAGGCCTGTGGCGATGTGGAGAAGGCTTGGGGGCGCGATGCCGAAGTCTATCGCTGCGAACATTGTAAGACGCTTTATTTGCCGAATCCTGAGGAGGCTGGTGGTTTGAATGTTGCTGGCCCGGGGCAGATTTCTATTTTCGGGCTGACTGTGCCGCCTAAGACTAAATAAGGGCCGCCGAGCTTTGCTCGGCTGGACGGGCGAGTCGCCCGTCCCCACACGAGCGATGCCGGGGGCGGCTGTCCCAACGTGATTTTGCGGAAATAGAACGGGCTAGTCGCCCTTCCCACACTAAGAGCGATGTTAACTTCTGAACTTATTTACGACTGGAACCGGATTCATCCCGCGTCGCTGCGGCCGGTGGGGCATGTTTTGCTCAATGATGAAACTTTGCGCGACGGTTTGCAATCGCCTTCGGTGCGCGATCCTTCCATCAAGGAAAAGATCTCGATACTGCATCTGATGGAAACTCTGGGCATTCACTCACTCGATCTCGGGTTGCCCGGAGCGGGCCCGCGCGCGGTGGAGCATGTGGAGGCTTTGGCGCGAGAGATCGTCGGCCACAAGATGAAGATTCGCGCCAACTGCGCGTGCCGTACCCATCAGAACGACATTCGTCCTATCGCGGAAATTGTGCAGCGTACGGGGCTGAAGATCGACGCTGCGGCATTTATTGGATCGAGTCCCATCCGCCGTTACACGGAAAACTGGACCGACGACTTTCTGCTCGAGACGACTGAGAGCGCGGTGAAGTATGCGGTGTCGCTTGGGCTCGACGTGATGTACGTCACCGAAGACACTACGCGGTGCGATCCGGAAATGGTGAAGCGGCTCTACTCGGCGGCGATCAATTGCGGGGCACGCGCCATTGCGATCTGCGACACTGCCGGACACGCCACGCCCATGGGGACATTTGCGCTGGTGCAGTTCGTCATCAAGGAAGTGGTGAAGCCGTCGGGCGAAAAGATTCGCGTGGACTGGCATGGACATTCCGATCGCGGGCTGGCCATCGCCAACTCCATGGCGGCGCTGATCGCGGGCGCCGAGTGTGTCCATGCGACGGCGCTGGGAATCGGAGAGCGAGTTGGCAACACGCAGATGGATCAGATGCTGGTGAACCTCAAACTCATGGGTATTCCTCCGTGGGCGGACCGGGATCTCACCCAGCTGAAAGAATATTGCCAGGCGGTATCGCGGGCTACCGGCGTGCCCATTCCGGCAAATTATCCGGTGGTCGGCGAAGATGCGTTTCGCACTGCCACCGGCGTGCATGCCGCCGCGGTCATCAAGGCATATAAGAAGAACGACATCGAACTGGCGAACACGGTGTATTCGGGAGTGCCGTCGCATGTGTTTGGTTTGGAACAGGTGATTGATATCGGTCCCATGAGCGGGAAGTCGAACGTGTTGTTCTGGCTGGACCGGCGCGGTATTCCGGCCTCTGAGGATGTGGTGGAGAGCATCTATCGGCGCGCCAAGGCGTCCGACCATACGCTCAGCGAGGCGGAAATCCTGGAGTGCGTGGAGCGGGCGGAAGCCCACCAACGGCCTGAGACGTAGCAAGCAACGTCTCGAGCCAGGAAGCAGAACAAAGTCTGTCATGACCGCTTGAAGCCTGCATGATTTACACTGAGCCGTTCCCCACGGAGGCAGGTCATGCGCCGTTTTCTCTGCTTGATTGTTGTCGCGTCATTGGTTGTTCCGGCTTTGGCTCAGGGTAAGCATCCCTTCACCTTCGAAGACATGATGAAGCTGAAGCGCGTGGGTGAGCCGGAAGTTTCCCCCGATGGCAAGTGGGTGATCTTCAGCGT
>PLBW01000064.1 GCA_003135475.1 Acidobacteriaceae bacterium | reverse complement strand
GCTTGCGCGCCGGGCTCAAACCAAAGCCGCCGCTGCGCGGCTGTCTTGCTGGGATTTTTGACTGCTTGCGCAACGCAAGATGGTTGTGACACACACCCGGGACCCCAGGCAAAAAAAAGGTGTGCGGGAATCCCTCGATGGGTGTATAGTACGTGGGCTATTGGCAACCAAAAGGGGAAATTCCGGCTAGCGAGCCGGAGGAGGAGCCTGAAATGAGAACGTTTCGCACGCTAAGTTTTCTATTGCTGACTGCCGTCTTTTCAACGGCGGCCCTTGCCGGCTCAGTCGAAGTCAACTTCGACAACTTGAGCGACATGGACGTAGTTACGAATCAGTATGCCGGGGTGCTGTTCTCGTCAACGCCTGGTAATGTGAACTATGTGACGGCGCAGCCCCAGTATATGAGCACGCCCCCGAATTTTTTGTGCTCCGGACCAGCGAGCGGTGGCATCGATTGCGCGCAGGAGACGTTTTTGAATTTCTCGTCTCCGGTGAACAACCTGAATTTCGACGGGATGGGCGTGAATGACGTTGGCGTCGTAGCGCTCATCGATGTATACACAGACGGCCACTTCAATTCGACGGTGCAACTGATTGGAAATTCGCAAGGCTATGCCCCCGATCACGTCGACCTCAGTAGCTTCTCTAACATCACGGAGATCCGCCTCTATGACATCACCGACGGTGGCGGCATCGGCTGGGATACCTTCCGATACGACCAGAATCAGGGCACAACTCCTGAGCCCGGCACGCTGGTGATGTTCGGCTCCGGGATCATCGGACTCGGTGGCATTTTGCGCCGCAAGATCAATCGGTAAACTCCAACCCTCCTAATTCGAAAAGCCGGAGCCAACTGGCTCCGGCTTTCCTTTGTGTGCCGACACTATTGTCCAAATTAGGGCAATTATTACCTTGACTCGTCCAGTCTTGGGGGCATACGATGACCCCAAGGCGGAGAGTGCTTTACCTCGCTGTGCTGGCACTTATTCTGCTAGATCACAGGAGACGTATGTTGTCTGAGACCTACGGTCGATACGAGATTTCGATGTGGGTCATGGAGTTGCTGATCCTCCTTCTCGTTGGCTATGAAGTCTGGGAGACTGTCTGGGGAAAGATAAAAGCCAACAGGCGAGCACGCCAAGTAAAGCAACGGTCAGACACAATTTTTCTCTTAATGGGCGCGGCTCTGGAGTTGATGAGTGCAGCCCCCTCGAAGTGGGCACACGAACCTGACCTAAACAAGGCACGGGAAGAGCATTTGAAGTGGTGTGAGTCTGTCAAAGTTTGGGTTTTGCAGGCTGGCAATAAGTTGAGAGAGTTCCCAGCCACAGCAACGGGCGTCTTTATGGATGACTCGACTGTCACATCAGCAGATTACTCAGATGTCCATCCCCATGTGCACCGCTTCTACGTGCTATTAAATCGTAAGATGGCTAACTTGCGAGCCATCGCTGACAAACCGGAGAGGTATCTATAGCGGAGGTCATCTGAAATGTTGAGAAGAAACACAGGAAAAGCCAAAGGCGTTGTAACGGGAAAGCTGCTCCCGAAACCTAAGCGGCCCAAGAGGGCGAAATGAAAACGCAAAACATGCTTACACTTGCACTCCTTTTCGTTGGGTTGCCAGCACTAGCTCAAACACAGATGGACCCGAGGCTGCGACCAAGCGGCCCCACGCCCAAGCTCACGATCAGCGCGGAGTGTAGACCAAAATTGATCGTCGCTTCCGATGCGGTGAGGGAGATCAATGTATGGGAATCGGAGCGCGAGTACCAAGGGGCGAGACAAGACGCAAAGCGCGCACTCCGCGAAGCCCATGCCGCAGTTTTGTTGAAAGGCGATAACGCCGTCTTAGGGGATATCGAGATGCACCTGGCAGTGAAAGAGCTTTGTCGGGTTATGCGCCAATCGGAGTGCGACAAAGTAGGGGTCGAGTGGTCTGTCCGCATCCAGACAGAACTCATATCGCCGCCCCAGCCAAAGGTCAGGCGATGAAGATGAGCGAAGAGTCCGCAAAATTCGACGCTGTAGTGCGGAAGGTGCTCTCGGTGTCCTACGACGAACTGAAAGCGAGAGAACAAAAGTATAAGCAGAAGAGGGCAAGAAAAAAGCGGGCAAAGGCTTCTTCGTCCGCTTCCCGCGATTCTGGCGCTTGAACTTCGCAGTCCTTGGTCAGTTAGGTTTGCCAGTTAACTCGGCAAAGGTGACGCGCTTGCCGACGATCTGGCGCACAGCCATATCGAAACGATCAGCGTCGGTCAACGGATTGTCTTTCGTGGCACGGTTGTTATAGCGGAACATCTGCTCGTCAAGGTAGCGAAACAGATGGAATGGTTCCACACTTACATAGGTTCCAGCAATGCCGCGCTTCAGGAGACTCCAGAAGTTCTCCAGCCCATTGGTGTGAACCTGCCCGTCAACGTATTTCTCGGCATGGTCAACAACCTTGTGGGCGTACTCCTGAGCCAATCCGTCATAGGATGCCAGCGCGTCGGAGTAGAGCGCAGCACCAGCTTCGACATGTTCTCTAACGCAAGCCTGAAGCCCTGCTTTCTTCCGAGTTTCAACCACAGCAGCTCGAACCTTGCCGCCACGTTCCAGTGCGCCGAACACAATGGTTTTACCTTTTCCGCCAGTACCAGTGATGCGGCGTTCGCGTTCACTCAAGTGCATGTTGCGAGCTTTTCCGCCGATGAAGGTCTCATCCACTTCGACTTCACCGCCCAACTTGCCGCCAAAGAAATCGTCCTGCACGGCAAGCCTGATGCGGTGAAGCATGAACCAAGCAGCCTTCTGGCTAACCTTCACAGCACGCGCAATTTCGCAACTGCTTACACCGTTCTTGCAGTTGGTGAGCATCCACATCGCAGTGAGCCACTTGTCGAGGCCGATAGGAGACTCCGCGAAGATCGTGCCAACCTTGATGGAAAATTCGCGCTTAGTGTGGTGACTAGCGCACTGCCAAGTGCGGCGAGTGCTGTTGAACTCGCTCACTCCATCCGAGCCACAAGTCGGGCAGATGACCTTGCCATCCGGCCAGCGCCGCACGGACAGGTAGCGGATGCAATTGTCAGGGTCTGCAAAGTAGATGATCGCTTCTTGCAGGCTCTCAGGTTCTTTGTGCTCTTTCATCGACCGCCTCACTGTCAAAATCATAGCTCAAAACAGTGGACGAGTCAAGGTAATAATTGCCCAAATTAGCCAGGGATGGAGCATCTGGACAGGCTAACGCACTAATTCTATTTTAGGAGGCTTCCGCCTGGAGAGGTGCAATCGGTAATCGGACCTGGAATTCGGTCCCTTTGCCTACCACGCTGCTGACGTCGATGTGGCCGCCGTGCGCTTCCACCATGCGACGGGCGAGCGAGAGTCCCAATCCGGTGCCGTGCCCCTTGGTGGTGAAGAAGGGACGAAAGATGTTGGGCAGGTGTTCCGGCGGAATTCCCTTGCCTTCGTCAGCGACGCTGATGAGCACGTCGTCCTCATCGCTCTCCAAGGAAACGCGGATGACACCGGGCTTGTCCATGGATTGAATGGCGTTGAGCAACAGGTTCAGCAACACCTGGTTGATTTGATTGGGGTCGTGTTCGGCCGGCGGAATCGCATCTTTGATTTCCAATTCGACAATGATGCGTTTGGTGATAGCCTGCTGGCGCGCGAACATGACCGCGTGCTCGACCGTGCTGCACATATCGCCGACGCGGAATTGCGACGGTTTGGGCCGGGCAATCTCCAGCAGTTCGGTGAGAATGCGATTGATCTGCACCGCCTCTTCCTTGGCGTCCTTGATGACGGAACGCGCCGGGCTGTTGGGCGGCAGATCTCTGCCGATGATCTCGATCACTCCGGCAATGCCGGCCAAAGGATTGCGGATTTCGTGGGCAAGTCCCGCCGCCAGTTCTCCCAGAGTGGCGAAGTGTTCGGCGCGCGACATTTGCGTCTGATGCAGACGCTGTATCTCTTCGCGGCTGGCCTCCAGTTGCGCCACCATGTCATTGAAGTCGCGGCCCAGGTCGCCAATCTCGTCGTTACGCGAGGCAAAGCTGACAGCGACATCCATGTCGCCCAGCCGGACCCGCGCGATCTTGTCCTGCAACTCCAACATGGGACGGCGGACGGAAACCGCCAGCACCATGATGACCGCGACGCAAATGAGTAACGCGCCAGCGGCGGCGACGGCGAGGATGACGTGCCGTTCTCCTTCGCCGAGCGACAAAGAAACCAGCACAAACAGCAGCAGGCCGTTCAGTAACACCGCCGCGATTGGCAATACCGCTTTGAGCGCCCAGTTGAGATGGCGCTTACGCGCCACCGGCGGCTGCTCCCAAGGCGGAGTCTCAGCTCGCGCCGGGGGATCGGCATCATAGAGTCGGAATGGAGATGAGACTGACATCTGGAAGACAACTGCTGTAAGGCTACTCCTTTAAGGCTACTGCTCGGCTCCTTGATGAATCAAATTTCAGGGCTGGGGGATCGGCGCTGAATCTTGGGGCCTAATCCATCCTCAGAACCGGATCGGCCAGCCCTGTTCCTCATGCGTACGCATGTAAGCCGGGAAGCAGATACGTGACGCCGAGGAAAGTGAAGATCACGACCCCGAAGCCCAGAATGGCGAAGTACGCGGCCCTACGCCCGCGCCATCCCCGCGTGATTCGCATATGTAAATAACCCGCGTAAACCAGCCAGGTAATGGCGGCCCAGGTTTCTTTCGGGTCCCAACTCCAATACGAGCCCCAGGTGCGGTTCGCCCAGTACGCGCCGGCGGCGATCATGCCGGTCAGCAGCGGGAAGGCGATGCCGATGGTCTTGTAGGTGACGCGATCGAGCGTGTCGGCCGAGGGCAGCAGACCCTGGAGGTCGGCGCGCCGCCACAGCAGCATCAGGTACAACAAAGAAGCAAAAATACCCGTCACCATGCCCCCCAGTAGGAACGGGCTGGCAGCCAGACTGGTCGGGAAGAGTCCATCCTGGTCGGGTGACGGGTAAGCCGCATCGCGGACGCGAAGAACGAAAGCAGCCACCACCACCAGCTGCAGGAGAATGCTGATAAATACCGCCTTGTTGGCGGTCCCGTAGAATGATCCATCGTTCCGCACGCGACCCGCGAAATATAGAAGAAGAGGAACGATTGCAGCTAAGGCCGCAATCACAAACAGCCAACCCAGGTCGGGTACGGTGACGAACAGGCGCATGCCCTGGCCCAGAAAAATGTCGGACTTGGTTTGGGCATTCCATCCGGTGACCGACAAGCCGCCCCACTTCTCGAAGCGAGTGGCAACGATGGCGATGTAGATGGCGCTGACCATCGCGCTCGTCCAGGCGAGGAAAGTTTCGGTCTGGAAGCCGTCCTGGATGAGGAACATCATGGCCAGTGCGCAACTCAAGGCGCAGGCGGCATAACTCAACATCGCCAGCGTGACATGGACATGCAGCCAGGTGGATTGCAGCGCTGGCACCAGCGGCCGCACTTCGGAAGGCAGCAACTGCATTAGGATGACGCAAACTACCGCCAGGGGCATGGTGATGCTGCCAATGATCTTGACGCCGAACTTCTTCTCGGCAATCAGGGTCATGGCGGCCACCGCCCAAACAAAGCTCAACAGCATCTCGTAGATGCTGGCGAAGGGCGGGCGCCCGGAGAGATACCAGCGGTGCGCCACGGCCAGCGTATTAGCCACCAGGCCGATCGAGGTTGCCACCGAGGCATATCTCACGTAACGCGGCGTTCCGGTGACTCCAAATCCCATGTACAACGAGCCGGCGCCGGCGTAGAAGATCAGCGCAACATATAGAAAATTGCTTTCGCTGATCAGGCTGCCGCCAGATTTGGCCACGCCCAGCAAGGCCACGATCAGCAGAAAAACCACTGACAGTCCAACCAGGACCAGCAGGGCGTTGCCGCCGGTTGCGGCCGGTGGTTCCATTCGTACGACCCGTGCGCGGGTTGCCATCTTCTTTCCTCCGTCTTCCGCACTAATTGATTTTTCGCAAGTCCGGGTAGTGCGGGCCTTCAGGCCCGCGTCAACCCTGTTGCTAATGATCCGGGGCTTTAGCCCCTGTCCGATGCCGCCGGGCTAAAGCCCGGCTTTCAATTCAAATTTCTGCCCGGACGCGGCGCTGAAGCGCCGCACTACCCGAACTCTTACTTCACGCCAGCCAGTGTTAGTTCCGGTTGTTCCTTGCGAGCAGGCCGCGATGTAAGCGACTCGCGTTCCAGTTCGCTCCGGATACCCTCGACCACGTCATTGAACTTCTGTTCGAAGCGGTCGCGGTTCTTGTTGGCTTGACCGCCGACCCACAACACCAGCTTGCCCTTGGCGTCGGGAATGGCCACGATCCACAGCCGCATATGCACCATGTAGAACGCAACCCCCAGTCCGGCGCACATCAACAGCACGCCGCCCCACACCAGCCACTGTCCGGGCTCATGTGAGACTTCCAGGCCGGTAACCGCCGCCAAAGCGATGTCCTGGGCGCCGGTCGGATTCTTGAATTGGTAGTTCAGGTTCTCTCCACCGAGGACGATGCCTTGTGCCGGCAACAGCCAGACCTTGCTGACCTCGGCGGTGGCGCGATTTTTTACTTCCAGCCCGAACGCCAGATTCTCAATGTCGTCGGACTTCTTGAAGACCTGGCCATCGCGAACGAATGCGTCCGGAATGTAGTCCACCAGGGAAACGGTGGCGTCGCTATCCAACGCGACAGGCTGGTTCATGTGCAACTGGAGAGGCGTTTCCTTGCCGTTTTTTGCCACCCACGCGATTTGCAGCGAGTCCACCGTGTGGTTGTCCAGCCAGTAACTGGACTGGTAGAAGCGCAATCCCCGATAAACCAGGGGATCGTTCACCACAATTTCTTTTGACTCGATCTCTTTTCCGTCCTGCACGACGGCCAGTTTCGACCACCACTTCTTAGGAGAACCGTCAGCATAGTTGTCTTGTCCGGCGGCGTAACACTTCACCGCGAAGGGAAGCTGTTTCTTGCCACCGCTCCGCAGCTCGATGACGTTGCCGGTTTGACCCTTGTGCAGCGCCAGAAAGCCGCTATACCCGAAGGCCCCATCAATGATGCCGCCGGCGAAGATCAGAAGCAGGCTGGCGTGGACGATGTACACCGCCATTACCGAGAAGCGATGCCGCTCGGAATATAAGGAGGGTTCGTTTTTGTAGGCGACGCGCTCGACCGGCCAGCCCAGCTTCTTGAGTGCGCGCTCGGCGGCGTTCAGTCCGTCTTCGGCGTTCTTGATGGGCAGCTCAACTTTGTGGGGAAGTGCTGCGCGAAAGTGCCAGTCCGTCTTGCGGTATGGCCTGGCGTAAAAGCGCCATGCATTAGGAAAGCGATCAAGGGACACCAGCACGATGCTCAAACTCACCAATCCCAGCAGAGTGAGAAACCACCACGAATGGAACACGTCGGTGAGCATGAAGCGATCGAGCCAGCGCAGTGTGTTGGGCGAGTAAGCTTGGGCGAGTCTGTCCGCGTCGGTGGCGGGACGCTGCAGAACGAATGTCCCCATGGCAGAGGCGATCACAACCAGAATCAGCAGGACGATGCCTGTCCGCAAATTAGCGAAGGTCTTATGAATGCGTTTTGGAATCGATGAAAGGCTGAAGGCCATGCGTGCTCCTTCCCGTGAGCAACTGATTAAAGTGCACGTCGGAAGCCATCCCGCCATAAACGCGTAAGTTATTGCGATTTAGGCGATTGCGCGACAAGGAACACTTCAATGTCCGCCGCTTGAGTGAGGCATATCACCCATTTCTGTGATGAAAGCGCGCATTTGGCCAGCTGCTCAATCATGGGTCGGTCTGGGACCGGATCATCCTCGGGCAGGCCGCCAAGAGACTGGGACAAACGGGTTAGCTGGGAAATTTCAAATATATTTGGCTAGATCTGTTAGAAAGCTCAATGGTCAACGACTACCTTATCTGTGAGAGGGCCTGAACCCATTAGCGACTACCCTACTGTGCGAGGGCCTGAACCCATACCGGTTGAAGGCGTGAGCCAGGATTCGCTGTATGAACAGGCGGCGGACACCTACGGTTCTGCACTCGACCGGCTGGCGCGAGCGTATGAGCTTGATCCCGACACGCGCCGTGACCTGCTCCAGGAGATTCATCTCCATCTTTGGCGCAGCTTCGCGTCTTTCGACCAGCGATGTTCGATGCGGACGTGGGTGTACCGTGTCGCGCACAACGTGGCCACCGGGCACGTGATCCGGCAGAGCAGGGTCAGGAACAAACTGGTAAGCATCGAGAACGTCGAGGCTATGTCTGGCGGCGATCATGAACTCGCCGCCAGCCAGACCCAGGCGCTGGAGCGTCTCTCAACGCTGATCCAACGCCTGAAACCGCTCGACCGTCAGATTATCGTTTCCTATCTCGAGGGGATGGACGCTAATTCGATTAGTGAAATCACCGGGCTATCGCCGGCAAACATTGGGATGAAAGTTCACCGGATCAAGAACATCCTGAGGCGCTGGTTCGACGATGGAGGACTTCATGCCAAGTGAGTTCCCGATGAACGACCCGCAAAATATCTGGCAAAAACAACGTACGGAGGGTTTCAAAATGTCAGCAGCTCAACTACGCCTTAAGGCGCAAAAACGTCAGAAGGGAGTTCGCTCTCAAGTGCTCCGGGATGCAATCATCGGGCTCGTCCTTTCCGTGTTCTTCGCATGGAACCTCATCAAGGTTAACCATGTTTGGTGGGGGGTGGGCCACCCGCTAAGCCTTTGGAGCACCCGCATGGGGCTTGGCCTGTTAAGTCTCTGGGGCCTCGCTCTCCTGTTTCTACTGTACAAGTGGGTTTGGCCGGCGCGGCTGGCGCCGGATGCGCCACTGAATACCACGCTCCAGTGGTACAGAAGCCAACTGGAGAAAGGGCGCGACTTTGAGCGGCGTGTCTGGCTCGTTCTGATACCTTGTTTTGTGGGGATGGCGCTAGTTATCGTGCCGGCGCTGATCAGCTCGCTTGGCAACCCACGGGAATTCATGCTGAACTCTTTGCCATTTTTTGTGCTGCTCGCCATATGGTTGCCGATCTTCCTCTACCTGAGGAAGCGACGTCGCGGAAGGCGTCAAAAGGAGATCGAGCAGTTGCTCGCGTTTGAGAGAGAGACCCCGTGCCTGTAGTCCAGGGAGAAAGCCCAGGATTCCCCGCAAGGCAACTTGGTGGGGGATTTCACCTTTACATGCGGAGGAAAACCCATTCCGCGAGTCTCAATCCGAGCTTTCCGGGATGCTAACGGAGAAATCCTGAGACCACCTAATTGTCTCCAAAACAGCAACTTAGCGTGGTCAGAGGCAAATCCCGGCGGCTTCGGAGGCTCGCGGTAATCGACGTGCACACATAGTTAGTCTAAGGTGGGGAGGCAGTTTGTGAGGGCAATGCGGTTGTTTCTGGGATTGGGCCTGATTTTGAGCGCCGGACTCTGCGGCGCGGCCACACATCCGGTACCGCTGGACAAGGACACACCCTCCGCCAAGTGCATTGAGTGTCATGAGGACAAGGCGAAGGGCAAGTTCGTCCACTCTGCCATCGCGACCGGTTGCACAAGTTGCCACGAAGTGCGGGTGAGCAAAGATGTCACTCGCGTGAAGCTTATCACTGCAACGCCATACTCGCTTTGTCTTACCTGCCACGCCGACAAGAACGCTGCCGACCTGAAAGGCACGGTCCATCCTCCGGCAGTTCGTGATTGCCTCAAGTGTCACGATCCGCACACTTCGGACAACAAGAACCAACTGCTGAAGCCGACTTCGGGCGGGGCCAAAGAGAACCTTTGCCTGACCTGCCACAACAAGGGGCTCAACGTTCCCGACAAAGGCAGCCGGCACGCCGCGCTGGATATGGGCTGCGACACTTGCCACATTACTCACAAGGTCGGGGAGAAGGGCAAGATCGAGTTTGACTATCACCTGGCCAAGGCGCCTCCGGCGCTGTGCCTCGATTGCCACGATCCCAAGGACGCTGGCTTGATCAAGGCGCATCAAGGGCAACCGTTCGCCACTGCCAATTGCGTGCAGTGCCACGATCCCCACCAGTCGTCGCAGCCCAAGCTGATGCAGGCGTTCACGCATGCGCCCTTCGCCAGCGGGAGCTGCGATACCTGTCACGCGCCCGCCAAAGACGGCAAGGTGGTGCTGACCCAGAGCGACACCAAGGCCCTCTGCGTTACCTGCCACAGCGATCAGGCAGAGCAGATTGAGAAGGCGAAGGTGCAACATCCGGGCGCGCAGGGCGAATGCATTGCCTGCCACAATCCGCACGCCGGAGCGACGCCGGGCTTTTTGCAGCCTGATCCGGTTAACGCATGTCTCACCTGCCACAGTGAACAAGCGGAGCAGATGAAGAAAGCGCACCTGCATCAACCGGCGTTTGGCCAAGGCTGCGCCACCTGCCACGAGCCGCATGGCGGGAACAATCCGAAGCTGCTGCGGGCGCAAGGTAATGCGTTATGTCTGGAGTGTCATGGCCCGGATTCGCGACCGGAGAAGTTGGAATCCGAACACCTGCTGACCATCTTCAATGGGAAGGTGAAGCTGCCCGCCGACTACTATGTGAAGAACAAGGTGGCAATACTTCCATTGCGATACGGCCTGGGCCATCCGACGGAGGCCCACCCGGTTGGTGACGTCATGGATCCGGCGAACATTACCAAGGTCAAGTATCCTATGAGCTGCCTGAGCTGCCACCAGCCGCATTCTTCCGCCCAGCCCGATCTGCTGGCGAAGGACCAGGCCAACAACATGGCGTTTTGCGACAACTGCCACAAGAACCGGTTCGACATGAGGGTGATTACGAAATAGATTTTAGGATGTGGAGAATAGTGAAGATGCTTACGATTTACCCAACTCGTTTTTGCCGCGGCAAAGCTGGGATGGCGCTGGCGGTCGTGTTAATGGTGGGGCTGGCTTCGCCCGTTTCGGTTTATGCCGGCAAGAAAAAGAAGACCGAAGCGGCCCCCTCCCGACCAGGTTTAGAACAAATGGTCGATCTGTCCAAGATCGACATTTCCAAACTCGTCTGGCCGCAGCCGCCGTCCATTCCGCGAGTTCGTTACATCGCCTACTACGCGGGGATGAAGATCGACCATACCCCGGCCGCGTCGAAACCCAAGCCCAAGCAGGGCTGGATGGACCGGCTGGCAGGCTCCAAGCCGCAGGACGAAAAGGAAAATCTTAAGAATTTCCCCTTCCAACTGCTTGGTCCTTACGGCATGGCAGTGGACTCCAAGGGCCAGCTTTATGTGGCCGACCAAAGGGTAGGGGCGATCTTCATCTTCAACACGGAAACCCGGGATGTGGTGCTGATTCGCAACGGTTACGAGGCGCACTTCGGCCTGATCAACGGTCTAGCCATCGACGACGACGACCGCATCTTCGTTTCCGATGGAAAGCTGCGCCGGGTGCTGATTTTCAACGCCAAGCATGAGGTGGTGGACCAGATTGACAAGGGCCTGGTCGATCCGGTGGGACTGGCGATTGACAAGGAGAACCGGTTTCTTTACATCGTGGATACCCAACAGGACCAGGTGCTGGTTTACGACGCAGACAGCCTCAAGCTGTTGCGCAAGATTGGCACTTCCGGCAAGAACCACTTCCTCACGGAACCGGGAGATTTTGCCGCGCCCCAAGGTGTGGCCCTCGACAAGGACGGCAACGTTTACGTCACCGACACTCTCAACGATCGGGTAGAAATCTTCGATGCCGACGGCAAGTTCCTCAGTACCTTCGGCAAGAACGGCGACGGTCCCGGATATTTTGCCCGGCCCAAGGGGATTGCGGTGGACGGCGATGGGCACATCTGGGTGGCTGATGCGATGCAGAATCAGTTGCAGGTTTTCAATCGCGAGGGACAACTGCTGACTTACATCGGCGGACCTGGTCATTATCCGGGCCAGTTTGAATCGCTGGTCGGGGTTGCAATCGACAAGAACAACCGCGTCTTCACCTCGGAGCAGTACCCCGGCCGAGTGCAGCAATTCCGCTACATCACCGATGCCGAAGCCGAGCAGGTCAAGAAGGAGAAGGAAGCGCAGCGAGGCGGCCAGAAGGCGGCCAACGAGCCGCCAGCGACGACGCAGCAGGCGGCGCAGGCCAAGCCCGAAGTCAAGAAGTAGAAGTTCGAGCGTGGATAGGCGCTCTTAAGAGAACCACTTTGCTTTGTATCAGGGCACGGCTAAAGAAAGCGGTGCCCTGACGCAAACCGGCCCTGGAATCCAGCAGCCGGAGACACGGCAATTCCCTCCCACAGCCTACATCCAAAGTTGTATCCTTGTGAGCGCGACTGAAGGCTCCGCTGTAGTTTCCTCCCGATGTTTCCCATTACGAAACTTATCCAGCTTTTGCTCCGATTGGGGCATTTAACCAGCTAGTCCTGCCAAGTGGATCATTTCACCCACCCGGAGAAGCTAAAGCTGAGTGTGCACGACCCTCACAACACCAGCATTTTTAATAAGTTACATAAAAATGAGCCGCCGTTCATTCTTCGGCCAGCCAGTTGCTGTTACCACTAGCGGAGGCCATCGGGGCCTAGGGTCTCCGGGAGTTCGGAATCAAAAACTGCAGTCCATATCAGGAGATCGATCTCATGAAAAAAGTAATTCTAGTAACCCTCACGATTCTGGCCTTCGGGATGTTCGCGATGGCCCAGATGGGCGGCCCAACGTCTGACGTTCTGGGCGCTCACCTTAACTACGGCCGCGGCTGCGCTGCCTGCCACGCTCCGCATAGCGGCGCGTGGGGCAACGGCATCAACGGCTCTGGCGATACTACCTCCGGCGACGTCGCACTGTGGGGCCAGGACGTAGGCAATCTGGTCGGCAAAACCCTGCTCTTCGGCGGAACCGGTCCCGGGCACAATTACTCGGAGACCTTGATTGGATTTACCGGTTCCACACCTGACCTCAACATCACCTTGTGCCTGAGCTGCCACGACGGTAACTACGCCCAAGGCGCCATGATGAGGAACCAGGTCTATGAGAGCCTGCCGCCAACTTATGGAACCAAGAACGTCATTCCGACCCTGCTCGGCAAGGACGGCAACGGTACCGGCGATTACCTCAACGACCATCCGGTGGGCTTGAATGCGGCGGTTAGCTGCGGTGGCACGTATGACTGGGATTGCACCGAAACCAATGGCGTAATCAACATGAACGGCCCGAAGTCGTCTGAGTTCAAAGTTAACTACGGCTTCTTCGTCAGCCTGAGCGCCTATAACAACACCGCTGTGGTTACCTGCACGACCTGCCACAACCAGCACCTCATGAATGTGGTGAAGGTCACCGCTTCGAAGTCAGGTCTGCCTCCGGGCATCTACAAGACGATGTTCTTCATCCGCGCGCCCTACAACCCGGGCAGCGGAACGGCCGGCTCCAACCAGACGGCGCAATTCTGCCGTCAGTGCCATGGTGGCGAAGCCAACGAAATGAACGGCGGCGACGCCATTCCGACAACCTTCTAGTTTGTCGCCTTAACCGAGGGGAGGAATTTCCTCCCCTCAATCTTTAACCTCAGGGGTGAGGAGCGGTGATGAAGTACCGGAATGCAATCGCTATAGTTCTGCTCACAGTCTCCGCGGCATCCGCCCAGGTTGCTTCACACGCCCCCACCCAGTTCTCAGGCCCGCAAAAGACAACCGGCCAACCCAGCGGCAAGCCGGTGGCGCGGGTGAACGGGGCGGTGCTTACGGACCGCGATTTGCAGACTGAGATGTTCACCATGTTTCCTTATGCGCGCCAGCATAACGGCAACATTCCTGCGGAGATGGAACCGGGCATCCGCCGCGGCGCGCTGAAGATGATTATCTTCGAGGAACTGGTCTATCAGGAGGCGCAGCGGCGGAAGATGACAGTTTCGCCTGAACGTCTGAGCCGTGCGGAAGCGGATTTTCGCAAACAGTTCGCCACTCCCGAGGAGTACCACCAGTTCCTGAAGGCAGAATTTCAAGGCTCGGAACAGCTATTGCGCGAAAAGATCAAGCGCTCGCTGTTGATTGACCAACTGCTGAAGGCCGAAGTGGACAACAAGTCCACGGTGAGCCTGGCCGAGTTGAAGGCCTACTACGATAAGAACCCGGAGCGATTTAAGTATCCCGAATCCTTCGCTTTTCAGACCATTACCCTCCTGCCGCCGGAAAAGCCGACCCCAAGCCTGTTGAAAGAGCAGCGCAAGCGGGCCGATGATGCGCTCAAACAGGCGAAAGCGGCGAAAACCGATGAAGCGTTTGGCATGCTGGCGGAAAAGATCTCCGAAGATGACTACCGCGTGATGATGGGTTTCCACAAGCCGGTAGATCGCGCCAAGCTGCCGCCCGTCGTGGTGCAGGCACTGGCGGCCATGCAGCCGGGCCAGGTCAGCGACCTTATCCAGGTTGAGCAGGCTTACACCATCGTTCGGCTGGTTAAGCACATTCCTGCCGGCAAAGCGAAATTTGAAGATGTCAAAGCCTCTCTGCAAAAGGAGCTGCAGCAGAAGAAGACCAACGACCTGCGCGCCAGCTTCGACAAGCAACTGCACCAGGGCGCCAAGGTCGAGGTGCTGTAGGGACGAGGTATATGCAGTGCGCCGTATTATCCGAGATGCGTTTTGCGGGATAGCCGGGCTGTTGTTTTGGGTGCTGCCGGCGGCTGGCCAGATCCAGGTGGGCGAGCTGAGCAGCAACCTGAGCGGGGTGGTTTCCGCCGGCTACAGCGCAGACTATGGCAATGAGATTCAGTCGTCACACGGCGTCAGTGTAGGGGGCAATGCCACTGCCTCCGGCTATTACTACAGTCCCAATTTTGTCTCCTTCAATCTCTCGCCTTATTACGGGCAGTCGCGGGCCAACTCCAACTTCCAATCCATCTCCGACAGCAGCGGCGTCAATTTCTCCAGTTCCATCTTCAACGGCAGCCATTTTCCGGGATCGATCAGCTACGCCAAGGCGTATAACAGCGAGGGACAATTTGCCGTTCCCGGGTTGCCCAACTTCACCACCCACGGCAATAGCGACACCTTTGGGATTAACTGGAGCGAGTTCCTTCCCGACTGGCCCAGCCTCACGGCAAATTTCCAGATGGGCAACAACCAGTACTCGGTGTATGGGGAAAATAGCAATGGGAGATCCAACTTTCATTCCTTCGGCCTGAGCTCAAGTTACTCGATTGCGGGTTTCAATCTGGCGGCTTCTTATCAGACGGGAGCTTCCAACGCACTCGTGCCACAGGTTTTCCAGGGCTCGCAGACGGGGACCATCACTACCGACAACAGCGGGTACGGCTTGAACGTGTCGCATAAACTTCCCCTGCAAGGACAATTTAGCGCCAGCTTCTACCGGTCAAATATTGATACGGATTACCTTGGCTATAGCTACAAGGGGAGCTTTGATACAGTGGTTGCCAGCGCGGGGGTGCAACCTACCGACAAGCTGCATATGGCAATGACGGGTAGCTACACCGATAATCTGGCTGGAATTATCTTTCAATCGTTGCTCCAGTCGGGCAGTAACCTTCTGCCGGCAAACGACCTGCAATCGTCGCATGCCTGGGACCTGAACGGGACGGCAAGTTATTCCCTGGCGCCGAACCTGCAGCTCCAGGCTCAAGTCGATCGCCGCGATCAGACTTACCTGGGGGAAAACTTCGGAGCAACGTCCTTTGGCGCGGGTGTCACCTACGCGCATGGTCTCCTGGGCGGCTCATTGAACACTGGCCTGAGCTTGATTGACAGCATGGTGGACAACAGCAGCCAGAACGCACTCGGTTTCTCGATCAACACGAACTATACGCGCCGAATCGGCCAGTGGTTTGTGGGCGGGTCTTTCAACTACGCGCAGAATGTCTCGACCCTGCTGATCACCTATACGACTTCGTACTATAACTACTCGGGGAATGTGAGACGCCGCTTCGGCAGCTTCAATTGGAGCGGAGCGGCAAACTTCAGCCGCAGCGGCCTGACTAACCTACCCGGTACGAACAGCAGCAGCCAGGGTTACACGACCGGCTTTGGGTGGAAACAGTACATCAATCTCAATGCCAATTACGCCAAATCGAATGGCATCGGACTTATTACCGGGGGCGGGATACTGCCGCTGAACCTGTCGCCGATCATACCATCGGACCTGATCACCCTTTATGGTGGAACCAGCTACGGAGTCGGGCTTGGCAGTACGCCGCTGCGCAAGCTGACCGTGTCGGCCAGTTACTCCAAATCATCGACCAACACGGTGAATGCCGGCATTGGGTCTTCCAACGAATTTGAGGGAATGAATGCGCTGCTGCAGTACCAATTCCGTAAAATGTACTTGACGGGGGGATACGCACACCTTTCGCAGGGCTTCAGCGCGTCAGGTCTTCCGCCCGCCAAAATATCCTCGTTTTTCCTTGGGGTGACCAGGTGGTTCAACTTCTTCTAGCGGGAGCGCGCACGAGGACCTCACATTTTTTCTCCAACGTCGCCTGCATTCTTCTTCTCCTGCTGACCCCGGCGTGGGCGTCCAAGCCCAAAGAGAAGCCCGCCCAGCCTGCGCCTCCGGATATGTTGCTGGAAGGCGGCCGCAAGCTTAGCTACGAGCGCAGCTTCAGTTCCCAGCGCGAAGTGAAACCGAAGCGCGGTTTCTGGAACAAAGTGCTCGACTTCGTTGCCGGCGAGCCGGAATTCCACAGTTTGGTCCGTCCCTATAGCATCGCCGTCGATTCCCGCGGGCGCATCATCGTGACCGACCCGGGAGCGATCGGAGTCCACATCTTCGATTTCCAGCAACAGAAGTACAAGTTCCTGTCGCGCGCCGGCAAAGGCAAGGACCCTATGCTGGCGCCACAGTGCGTCGCGGTGGATGCCCAGGACAATATCTACGTGACCGATTCGGAATCGGGCAAGGTGTTTGTCTTCAACTCCGACGGGAAGTATCAGCGGGCGCTCGGGAGCCTGAAGGGCGGCGAAGGTTTCTTCAAGCGCCCTACCGGGATTGCGGTGGATTCAGCGGCCCAGCGGATCTATGTCACCGACACGCTGCGCAACAAGATATTTGTTCTGGACATGCAGGGCAGCGTGGTGCAGACCATTGGGGAAAACGGCGAGGGCCCCGGCAAATTCAATTTTCCGACCGAGCTGCGGCTGGACGGCCAGAACCTGATCGTGGTGGATGCCATGAACTTCAGCGTGCAGGTGCTGGACCGCTCCGGCGCCTTTAAGTACGCGGTGGGGAAGATCGGCGACAGCCCCGGAACCATGTTTCGTCCTAAAGGGATTGGGCTCGACTCCGAAGGCGACCTCTACGTGGTGGACGGGTTGTGGGGCGTAGTGCAGGTCTTCAACCGCGACGGCGACCTGCTCTACTACTTCGGCAATCGCGGCACAAGTGCAGGTGAATTTCAGTTGCCGGCCGGCTTGTTTATCGACCACAACGACCGGATTTTCGTGGTGGATTCCTTTAACCGGCGGGTTCAGGTCTTCCACTACTACGGCGTCGCCAAGCCGGGCAAGGGAGGGTCGCAGTGAAGCGAGCATTATCTGTCTGCACGGTGCTGATGTTGGCTGGGGCTACCCTGCTGGCGCAGATCACTGGGGATGTGATCGGCATGCATGATTTGGGGCCGGCCAGCAAATCGCCGATTACCGGCGCTCGCCCTGGTTCCTGCACCTATTGCCATGAGCCCCACTCCGGTGCGGGGGGAAGAACTCCGCTGTGGAACCAGACGCAGACCAAGGCGACCTATTCGCTCTACACCAGCACGACCTATCACCAAAAAGGCACCCAACCTACCATGGGCGCCGACAGCAACTTGTGTTTGAGCTGCCACGACGGGACCGTCGCGGTCGGCCAAACGATTGTCTATGGCCAGATCACAATGAAGGGATCCATGTATCCCGCCGATGTCTTCGGGACCAACCTCCAGAGTTCGCATCCCTTCAGCCTGGTACTGCCCATCAAGGATACGATTGACCTGATCGCATCCCTGGCTTCACAGGGCAAGACAGGCGATCCCACGGGAGCAGTGAAGTTGATCGACGGGAACATTGAGTGTACTTCCTGCCATAACCCTCACGTGCAGGCCATCGATAGGTTATCGCAGAACTTTTTGGTGCGCGACAGTTCGAACGCGCAGATGTGTCTTGCCTGCCACGATCCCACCCGGACCATGTCCGGCCAGATCAATCCGCTTGCGGGATGGGCCACCAGCGCGCACGCCCTGGTGACTAACAAAGTAGCCGGGCAGGCGAACCTTGGCAGCTACGGCACAGTCGGGCAAAATGCGTGTATCTCCTGCCACGTGCCCCACAACGCGCAGGGACCGATGCGGCTGCTGCGCGGGCCCAATGAGCAGGACTGTATTGCCTGCCATAACGGCAGCACAAATCTCAACCCTCCGATTCCCAATGTGTACGCCGAGTTTGCCAAGGTGGGACATCCGTTTCCCGCGGGTAACAATGCGCACGACGCTGCCGAAGACGTTCTGTTAAACAACAACCGGCATGCCACGTGCGCGGACTGCCACAACGGGCATTCGTCCAACCAGGTATCGATCTTCCCGCCGCCTCCGGCCATTCGTGTGTCGCAGAATGGGGTTGCCGGAATCAGTGCCACGGACGGCATATCCATCCTTAATCCTTCGGTCAATCAGTACGAAAATTGTCTGCGTTGCCACGGTACAAGTTCGGGAAAACTTTCCAACCCCGTGTTCGGGTATCTGCCGCTGAGGGCGGGCTCGGCGGGCGATCCCCTGAATGTCATCCCGCAGTTCGCCGCCACCGCTTCCTCGAGCCATCCCCTGACCCATACGCGCACCAGTTCGCTACCCCAGCCCAGCTTGCTGATTACGATGTTGGATTTGAACGGCGGCACCACTCACGGGCGTTCCATGGGTAACCAGATTTTCTGTACCGACTGCCACAACAGCGATGACAATCGCGAATTTGGGGGCGTGGGTCCCAATGGTCCCCATGGATCGACCAACAAGCACATCCTCGAACGGGACTATGAGTTCAGCCAGGCGCCCGGACCCGGTCAGTTGATTACGAACCTGTACCCGAACCCTGACCTAAGCATCAAGGGTCCTTACGCCATGTGCGGCAAGTGCCACGACCTTCACAATGTCGTCTCCAATGCAAGCTGGAACCATCACGGTGACCACATCAACACCGGCTTCACCTGCTCGGTTTGCCATACCGCCCACGGCATGGGCGCGAGAAGCGGGACCATCTCCGGCGAGCGTCTGGTGAACTTCGACATCAATGTGGTCGCTGCGAATGCTGGTACGCCAGTCTCCTACACCCGCGCCACGAACACCTGCACGTTGGTGTGCCACAATGTCGCTCACAACCCGGACGGCTCCGTCTCACAAGCCACCCAGAAGAACAGGGGGGGCCCTCCAACGATGCCTCCCAAGAGGTAGTAGCCCGCGACTGGCCGCCGCTTGCACCATCTTGTTGCCCAAGCACTCGCCGATGGCGGTAGTGCTGGCTCTGCCCCAATTTTCCTGCCGAAAAGCGGGGCGTTTGACGCGCCCGAGGAGCAACACCGCGCACCGCGCTCCCCGCACGCACGCCGCACGCCTAAAACCATGCGCACTCCGCCCGCCAACTAGCGACACCGTGTTCCAACACACAAAATCGCGCGCGCCAGGTTCCGCACGCCGCTCGCGTACGTCGCGCCCTCAACGGGGTGGCCTGGCCAACAAAGCACACACAAACAAAAATCGTGCGCTCGAATCCCTCGGTAGGTATATATTGTGGGCGGTTGGGAGCTAGAACGAAAATTCCAGTTTAGAATACATTATCGCGTTTAATTAAGAACCGCCACAACCGGAAGCACGCTCGGCATTAAGTCGATCCCAAAATGCTTTCGTCTTTTACGTCTTTTACGTCGGGCATCGGTGCTGCAGCGGCTTGGACCGCGACAGTTGATTGTTGACCGCCGAATAGGGCGTTGAAGGAAGGTTAGCTTGAACCGCACGGAATCGCACTAGCCAAGACGACGGGCGAGCACGCGGCTTCGGAAAGCGGGCTCGCCCATCAAGAAGTTTGCCTGAGCGCCATTACCTGCGCCCATGACTGACGCAAACAAGTAGTTTGGTCGCCGGGCTAACAACGGCGCTCGCTTAGCTAAAGCTCTTCCTCAACGTCGCCACCGAGATGTGCGGCCATCCCAAGTTCACATAGGCAGGGGGTGCTTGATTGAGCAAATGGAATATGGGGAAGTTGAGCACCACCATTTGTGCGTACTGCAACTGCATGAACGTGTGGCCGTTCGTCTTGTGCGTCACTTTTTCGATCCAGAATGTCGCATAGACAACCGCTGTCTCGGCATTTTCTTGTAGCTCCGTCTTGCCTGCGACGACGGGGCTCTCACCATTCAGAAACTGAATATTTTCGATGCCCCCACCGAACTGCGGTACCGTGACTGGTACTGCCGGCCCGGCTGCACCGGAGTTGGCATTCTTGAGAAAGCTGAGCGGTGTGGTGGTGGCGATGTTGAGGGCTGTCCCCTCAAACTTATAGCCGTCGGCCACAAGTTGCTCGACGCGTTTTTGGAGAAGCAAAATCGGATCGTTGATGACGTCTTGCATGGGAACACCGTCGATGTTCGGAGGCAGAGGCGGTTCCGGTGGGGTGGTGTCAAAGGGCGTTCGGGTGTTGAGCGTAAAAGGCGGATTGAAAGGGCCTGCGGGGATGGCGCCGACCGGAACGGTGACATCGTATTGGGGAAACGGTGTGGCTGGCACGGTGGGGGCGGTGAGCTTCTCCGATGAGCCTGCGGCATTGAAGACGATCCCTGGGGCGGTCGGCGGAACAGCAAAGGGCGTGCTGTTAAATGACGGGAAGAGTGAGAAATTATATTGACTACCAGGAACCGTGAGCACGGGGGGACCCGTGAAAGGCTCAGCAACACCTTCGGCTAACAACGAGTTGCCGTGGGGGATCGTGCCCATCCGAGCCACGAGTTGCCCTTGCGCGGGTGCCGTTTCGGGCGGAAATGCAGTAGAGGGTTGCCTGACCCAGATGCCCGGCTCGATGTGCAGTGCCCCGTCGAAGGCGGCATCGGAAATCTGTTGCAGATAGGTTAAGCCGAACAACTCAATGTCATCCTGGCCGAAACCACGATTCGGGATGGATGACCCAATCGGGTCGAACTTCAACGTCTCACGGGTCTGATTTAGTTGCAGGTAGAGGTCCGTCTTATCGTGAAAGTTGGGTCGGGCAATCAAGTTGAACCCCTTCCCCTTCCATGTTCCGGCGAGATCCTGAAGAAGGCCCAATTGCTTTAGCACTGTCTGGTTGTCCGGAGTTATTCGAATGTCAGATATTCTTTTGTTTGCCATCGCTTTATTCCTTTCAAGGTTCTCCAGTTTTCTAACCGGAGTGGTAGAGATAGTGCACGCCGACCGCCACTAAATATCCACAGCTCGCTCCCTCACAAGCTGTCCGTAAGTAGTTGTTATAGCTCTGATTTGCTCAGTTGTTGCCAGGTTTTGAAGACTTTGCAATCTATCCGCTTGGATAGGCGCACTATCCATGTGGATAGCAAAACGGCGAGGCCTATAAAGGTATATTGCCACCATTTACCCAGTTGACCAACCACCTCTAGGCCAAAGAGATTCGCGATAACAACGACGGGTGCCGTAACAAACAGCAGCACCAGCAGCTTGTGATCGAGAGGCAAGTCATACCTCAGGAGAAAACTCGCGGCATAAGCCACCAACAGGAGCGTACCGTACACCACGTACAGCGAAAACCGCTTGTGGTATTTGGGAAGCACGAAATTTCCGATAGCTTGGAGTGGTGAACTGATCGCAGTCATGATCTTTAATGACTCCAGTGGTAGTTAGCCAGGGCCGGGCACTCAATGTGCCGATTCAGTTGAAATTGTTCGGTTTCAATTGGTTCAACCCAGGGTTCGGCCTCAGTTGTAAGGGAGGTTAACAAAGTAGATCGCAATTTTCTTGCCACTATAAGGTCTTTAAATCCGTGGCCAGGAGGTTCTAGTGATGCACAAAGTTGCGGCATTGGTTCTAAGGAATTGGACGCCCTACCTTGCGGGGAAAGGGGCAAGCTTCGCCAGCCGCAAGCTGGCACGCTGGTCCATGAATCCGTTGCCAGCAGCACAGGTAGGTAATTTAGATGTAAATTACTGGTTGGGCCCGGGAAGTCACAGATGAAAATTCCGGCCACACTTTGTAGTGTGCGTAGAGGGAGACGCGATGAAAATGAACGAGGACAAAACTGCAGCCTGGCGCGCGGAGTTTAAGGCCTTCCAAGAAAAATGGAATAGGTTGATTCCGAAATCTTCCGAGAAGGCAGACACAGCGAAACTGAAAGAGCGGGAGGCGGAACTCCACGCTCTGGCGAAGAAACACGGCGTGGAGACGACGACGCATACTCGGAAAGCAATAACGCTTGGTGGAGTTGGGCTTGGTTTCCACCCGTGCCCGGATCCGGACCCAGACAGTATTCCTGGCTATTATTGCTATTACGTTCCGACGAAAGAGGGAGAGTGCAAGTACGTGTGCGTAAAAATTTAGAACTCCTGGGACAATTTACCAGAAAATGACTATCGATTCTGCTCAGGGATGGGCGTCCTGAAATGTCCCTGGGCCAGATTTTTCCCCCACGCCCAGCGCACTCCGGTTCCGTACGCCGACTCGCCCAGTGCATAGCCCGCGCCGCAGCGTGCACCCGCGCCGCGCGCTAGCCGGAAACGAGCAGCTCACACGCCGAGCGCCCGCACGCACCGCGCGCCTAAATCCCTGCGCACTCCACCCAAACAATTAGCTCGACAACGTGTTCCCACACGCAACACAGCTCCAGCAGGGCGCACCCCAAGTGGTGCTGTAGCAAAATTCCCTCAACGGATAACATCCCAGCAACGCATTGACTTGCCACACGCGCAACTCCTAACATGGGTCGCGCACGAAGGGGGCTCTCCCAGGTGGTGGGCAAGACCATTTCGCACTATCGCATCGTCGAGAAAATCGGCGGTGGCGGAATGGGGGTCGTGTATAAGGCCGAGGACATCCGCCTGGGCCGTCTGGTCGCACTCAAGTTCCTTCCTGAGCAGGTCGAACGCGACCCCGAGGCCCTGGAACGGTTTCGCCGCGAGGCGCGTGCCGCCTCGGCGCTGAACCATCCCAACATCTGCGTCCTCTATGATATTGGCGAAGAGGACGGTCGCGCATTCCTGGTAATGGAGTTTCTCGACGGAACGACACTAAAGCATCTGGTCGACAAAGGACCCATGGAGATGGAGCGGCTGCTGGACATCGCCATTGGGGTCGCCGATGGATTGGATGCGGCCCATTCCAAGGGGATCGTTCATCGCGATATCAAGCCGGCCAACATCTTCGTGAGCGAGAACGGCCACGCCAAGATCCTTGATTTTGGTTTGGCAAAAGTAACCGTTGTCAGTACGAGTTCTCCTGCCGATCAATCGGGGCTCACGGTCAGCGCGAGGCGAGAGGAGCATCTCACCAGCCCCGGCAGCACGTTGGGCACTCTCGCCTATATGTCTCCTGAGCAGGCGCGAGGAAAGCCGCTGGATAGCCGCACCGATCTTTTCTCATTTGGCGCAGTGCTGTATCAGATGGCAACGGGAGTACTGCCCTTTCGCGGCGACACCTCCGCTTTGTTGTTCGACGCCATCCTTCACAAAGCCCCAGTCGCGCCGGTTCGACTGAACCCCGACCTGCCTCCGAAACTGGAAGACATCATCAACCGCGCGCTGGAGAA
This sequence comes from Acidobacteriaceae bacterium, assembly GCA_003135475.1. GTDB lineage: Bacteria > Acidobacteriota > Terriglobia > Terriglobales > Acidobacteriaceae > Bog-257. The sequence continues at coordinate 17,891 of PLBW01000064.1, read as the reverse complement.
AGACCGCACCCTGCGCTACCAGAATGCCTCTGACATGCGGGCCGAACTGCGCCGCCTTAAGCGCGACACCGACTCATCGCAACACTCGGTCGTTGTCGCCGCAGAGGATGAAACGCCGGCTGAGCTGGTTGCGGCTGCCAGCGGACCATCCAAAGTCAAAAGCCAGGTTGGGTCGGCAAAAGAGAACGTCTCTCAAGCGGCGATCACCAAAGGGCCGCGCGCTTTTTCGTGGAAGATAGGCGCGCCCGTCGTGTTGTTAATCGCGGTAATCATTGCCGCTGGTTTGTACTGGCGCTCGCACCGCGCCCCTAAGTTGAGCGACCAGGACACCCTGGTGCTGGCCGACTTCGACAATACGACCGGAGATCCCGTCTTCGATGACACCTTGAAGCAGGCGATCTCGGTGCAACTGGGGCAGTCCCCCTTTCTGAACATCCTGTCCGATGCCAGAATTCGCGCCACCCTGAAGCTGATGGCAATGCCACGAGGTACAAAGCTCACCCCAGAGGTGGCGCGTGATCTCTGTCAGCGCGCGGGCGCAAAAGCCTACATCGCAGGCGCCATTGCAAGTCTGGGGAGGCAGTATGTAATCGGCCTCGATGCCGTCAATTGCACGACGGGTGATCTCCTGGCGCAGGAACAAGTGACGGCGGAAAACAAAGAACACGTCTTAAAAGCGTTGGACGAGGCATCGACTAAGCTCCGGGAAAAACTCGGCGAGTCTCTGAGCACGGTGGAGAAGTTCGACACCCCTCTGGATCAGGCTACCACCCCGTCCCTGGAAGCCTTGAAGGCACTCTCGGAGGGGAGAAAGACGCTGCAGGAGCAAGGCAGCTCGGCAGCGATTCCATTCTTTAACCGCGCCGCCGAACTCGACCCCAACTTCGCCGCAGCATACGTGGCCTTGGGAATTTCGTACTCTAATTCGAGAGAGCCCGGCCTCGCCAGTCAGAATCTGCAGAAGGCCTATGATCTGCGGGACAAAGTGAGCGAGCGCGAGAGGTTCCGTATTTCGGGTACCTATTACCTGCTGGCGACGGGCGAACTGGAGAAAGCCATCCAGACGTATGAGATGTGGGCCAAGACCTATCCGCGCAACGGCGAACCCTATGGCAACTTAGGGGTTGATTACAGCTATTTAGGACAATATGAGAAAGCTGTGGCGGCAAGCCTCGAGGATCTCCGCATCAATCCGGGAAGCGCAGCTGCCTTCATTAATCTGGTAGGCCTGTATGCCGCCCTGAATCGTCTCGAGGATGCGAAGACGAAGTACAAGGAAGCCCTCGAGCACAAGGTTGCCAATCCGATTTTGTATGGCAATCGCTATGGAGTTGCCTTTCTTGAGAGCGACGACTCTGAGATGAAGCGTCAAGTCGCGCTGGCGAGCGGCAAACCAGGGGAGGACATTCTTCTTTCGTTCGCATCCGATACAGAAGCTTTCTACGGACGCCTCAACGGTGCACGGGAATTATCCAGGCGAGCCGCCGAGTCGGCCCGGCGCAATGGCTCCATGGAAACCGCGGCGGCATGGCAGATGGACGCCGCATTACGCGAAGCCGAGTTTAACGACATTGCCCGGAGCCGGGAGGATATCGCCTCCGCGCTCGCTGCCGCGCCCACTCGCGATGTGAACATTCTGGCGGCCCTGGCCTTGGCTCGTATCGGAGATGCCGACCGGGCGAAGCATATGGCGGACGATTTGGCTGAGCGCTTTCCGCTGAACACGGTCATAAATCACTATTGGCTGCCTGCCATTTATGCTTCCATCGAGATCAGGCGCGGCAATCCGGCCAAAGCCCTCGATATACTTCAGACCGCCGAGCCTTACGAACTCGGCACACCCCTTCCCCAGTTCGAGGTGGGCGGGTCGCTCTATCCCGTGTATATACGGGGCCTGGCCTATTTGTCGCTGCAGAAAGGTAAGGAAGCAGCCGCCGAATTCCGCAAGTTTCTAGATCAGCGTGGTGTAGCAGTAAATTGTCCGTTAGCGGCGTTGGCCCGCCTTCAGCTCGGCCGGGCCTACGCTCTGTCAGGAGACTCCATCAAGGCGCGTGGCAGCTACCAGGAGTTTTTTGCCCTTTGGAAAGATGCCGACCCCGACATGCCTGTACTGAAAGCAGCCAAGGCCGAGTATCAACAAATACGTTGATAGAGCCTGGAAGCTATTTCATCAATCGATCGATCTAGATCAATTTCAGCCCAAGAATGCATACAGCCTTACGAAGGGCAGGGTAGTCATTCGCAATCGGCTTCGACTCAGTATCGTGAATTCGAAATGGTTCGGACAGTGCCCAGTTTTCAAGGTCCTGTGCATATCTGGATCGGTAATAGATCCCCGGAAGCCCAAGCTCATATGCGACCCGAGAAGCCAGCTGGGTGATATGGCGAGGTGATCCGCTCTGCAGCACACTAGTGTCCAGGTCCTTGAGGTCTAGCCGCAGGCATTCAGACGCGAGCTTGCGGCGCAGATAAGTGATCCACTCACCACCGCAAATCTCGGCGTAATTTCCTCCCGCCGACGCGGTTCCTATCACGCGGTTGGCGCACCAATCAGGTGGGACTTCGCCCAAAGGGAAGAAATCATCCTCCCCTTCGATCGCTTTTAGTTCCGCTAATAACGTGAGATCGGGGCGGAAGCGAGCCAGGGTTTCGATAAAACACGAGACTTCTTGACTGGAGGCATAAAGAACCCTGTAGTAGCTTTCGGGATCGTCGAAGCGGTTGCCGAACGTTCCATCCAGCCGCGATGCCCGCGACCAATCAGGAGGCTGCCAAGCATCGGGCTGCCGTCCGACGCGATAGATCGGTTGCGGAGGGATTTTCGTCTCCAGCGCCAATGATTTCTATCCTCCAGCGATGAACGCCCGCGCAGCAGCAAGAACTTCGGGCGCAACCAAGGACAGGTCTCCCTCGCGCAGAAGCCGCAGCGGCACACGATCTCCCAGTTCCGGGTTCACTCCCATCAGCCAAGCTTGAACGACCTTCGGCGGATCATGATCCAACAGGGTGCGGACCACCTGAAATGTCAGCCTGAGGCGAGGTCCCGCTTCGCCGTACGGTTCTTTCCCGTCGATCCAGCGATCCAATGCACGCACATCTTTCACGCCTGCCACATAGGCCGTCAGCTTGCGGCCGATGGAATCTGCTAAACGGGATACAAGTTCCGGAAATGCCAGAGTCAGAGATTCGCGATGGGCCTCCAACCCAGGACGAGAGAGCGTTTTCGTGGCCATCGATGATCCCTCCAACCGGTGGAGAACTGATTGATAGGATGGCAGAATCGCCTAGTAAAAGCAAGTAAATTACACATAAATATCGTATTATTATCACAGAAGTTACGAGGGGGCCTATGGTTGCGACCCATTTATCGTTGTGGTGTGCGCCCAAACACCGCCGCGAGTCGGTCCTCGTACACCAGTTGGAATCGGGGGTCCGTCTGCAGAACACTCACCAGGTTGTTGCTCTTCTGCAGAATCACCACGGCCGCCTGGTTGAGGTAAGCATCGTTTATGTACGACGGCGCCCCATTGGCTGTGGTGAAGAACTGCTCATCCAGCTCGTCTCCGTAAAGATCGGTGCGCCCATCGATGGCCACCGGGTAATCCGGCATGTACCAGATGAGGAAGCCGCCCCAGTCGAGCGTGTTGTACAGCGGTCCCTGCGCCGGATTCTTGCGCAGGTAGTTCACCGCGTTGACGGGCAGAAAGCCGCTGATGGCCCGGTCGAGGCCGCGCGTGTTGAAGTCGGTGCTGCCCGCGAAAACTAACAATGACACGGCGACCACCGCCGCCACTCCCACGTTCTCCAGCCAGGTTTCTTGCGGCTCCCGCTCGCTCTCGTCTGCAAGCGAGTCAGCGATGCAGGCTGCTGCCGGAATGCAGATGAACCAGGCGTCGCGCATAGTGCGGAATGCTACCGCGCCGGCAATGGACAGCAGCAGGAGTTTGAAGACGTCAACCTGGCGTCGCCGCCCGACGGCAAAGAACGCGAAAGCCATCAGAAGCAGCTGCACATAATGGCTGCCAGCCCGGAAGTTTATCGGCTGCAGGTCCCTGATCATGCGGTATGGGACTTTCGCCTGGGCGTATTGGAAGATCACTTGGTACAGATGGTAAGAGTACGGTCCGATGCAGGTGGCGATGAGGCACGCGGCAAAAATGGCGGCCAACGTTGCGGTCGGAAGGTTGGGAGGCAGCAGCCAGGTGGGCGCGAATTCGAAACGCTCGGCTAGCCGCTGCGCCCCATTCACCGCCAGCAGCAATCCAACCGCCAACAAGCCGTAGATGAACTGGATGTGCAGGTTCGCCCACAACAGAAAAATCAGCGGCAGCCAGTAGAGAGGTTGCACGCGCCCTGTGCGATGCGCTTCCAACACCAGCGTCAGCGTTACGCAGAACAGCATCATGGAGAAGAAGACCGGACGCGGCATCAGGTTAAAGAGAAACGCCGAGCAGGCAATGATTGCCAAAATGCACGCCAGCCAGAATCGGCCGGAAAGACGGCGCGTCATCCAATAAATGAAGTAGGCGACTCCGAGCGTCAGCAGTGTTCCGTACAGCCCAATGCCGAGCAGCCCGAACCAGGCGTAGGCACGAGACATCAGGACTTCGTAGCCCCAACTGTAGGCCACCCACGGACGATCGGCTGCCGTCCACGAGAACAGGCCGGTGTGGGGAACGGCCACGTGCTGCACCATCCAATCGCCAGCCTTGAGATGCCACCAAATGTCGAGGTCGAGCACCGAGAACTTCAGATTGAAGGCGATCACTCCCACCGTGACCAGCAGGCCGGCCAGGGTGAGCAACTGCAGCCAGCGCAGACGGAGGAGCGGGCGCAGTTCGTCGATAAAACCCACGTTCTCGCTTCTTGCGGTTCGCTCTTCGCTTTTCGCCAGAGGCTGTGGGCGCGATTCGTCGGCGACAACACTCATATCTGTATCTCGTGCAGGTGTCCTTCCAAAGAAGAACTGGAATAAGTCTAAACTGCACAGCGAATTACATGCCTCAAGGGGCTCGAAAGCCAACCCCTGCCGCGCCAAATCACACGCGCAGTGCGGACAAACACGCTTCCTGAACTTCGCTGCTGCTCCGGGTGGCTTAGCTGGCCACGCTAAGTCACTGAATAAGAATGACTAGCCTCGGGTTTCCGGTCTGCCGTGTTTGGCAAGCCGTGTGCACTTTCCATAGGTTCCTGCAAGTGTGCGCCCTCGCACTCCCCGACCCGAGCAGAGAAACTTGGGTGGAACCCTCCCGGATTGTCACGAAGGAGTAGTGAAGATGGAAGCGGAACCGAAGCAAAGCGGCACCACAACCACCAACTGGACGGCAACCCAAACCTATGCCATGGCGGCCGTCTGCCTGCTGATTGGCGTGTTGGTGGGATACCTGGTGCGCGGCTCGGCCAAACCCGCGGCCCAGGCGACCCCGGCTTCCACCGAGATGCAGCAGGCCGCAGCCGCCCCGCCATCCAGCGTGGGACAACAGAAGATGCCGACCCTGGATGACATGAAGCGCATGGCCGACAAGCAAGCGGAGCCGCTGCTGGCCAAGCTGAAGACCGATCCCAAGAATGTCGATCTGCTCAACAAGACCGCGCTTACTTACAAGGCGGCCCACCAATTCAAAGATGCCATCTCGTACTTCCAGAAAGCCCTGGGCGTCGATCCGAAGAACGTGCCGATCCGCACCGACATGGCTTCGTGCATGTACTACACCGGCGACGCGGATGGCGCACTCGCAGAATTGGACAAGTCGCTGACCTACGATCCGAAGCACCCGGGAACACTGATGAACATCGGAATCATCAAGTGGCAGGGCAAGAACGATGTCAACGGCGCAGTGGCCGCTTGGGAGAAGCTGCTCAAGCTCAACCCGAACTTCCCGCAGAAGGCAGTGATCGAGCACATGATCACTGAGGCCCAGCAGCAAAAAAACACCGCGCAGTCTTCGAACCCACCGAAGGGATAGGTTGACAGTCTTTCTTAGACAGGTCAGGCCATGTCGAACGCCACCCTGGATGCGGTAGCAGCAAGTCCCGAAGTGGAAGCCGTTTCACGCCCGAAGTATGACACCTGGCTGGCTGCGGCCTATGGCATTGCTCTGGTAGTCTGCCTTTCGGTGTGGTTGCTTGCGGTACGCGCGCCATTATGGACGGATGAAACTCTTTCCTACTGGCAGATCGCCGGTGGTTTCAAGCAGATTTGGGCGCGCTCCGTACAGGGCAATTCGTTCGCTGCTTACGCCTACATTCTGTGGCTTACCAAGACGCTTTTCGGCAGCAGTGAACTCGTCCTCCGGATTCCTTCCATCCTGGCGATGCTTGCCGCCGTGTATGTGTTCTACCGGTGCGCGCGCGAGTTGTTCGCCTGGGATGTGTCGCTCATCGCGACCATGGTGTTCATCCTGCCCAGAGGAATCGCCTTTGCCGCGATCGACGTGCGTCCTTATCCGTTCGCGCTGCTGGTGACCAACCTTACGATTTTTCTATTCCTGCGCTGGATGAAAACCAGTCGGACGGTGTACGCTGCGCTGTTTGGCATCGCGTCGGCGGGAATCTTCTATTTCCACTATCTGTTCGCCAGCATTCTGGCAGCGCTTGCGGTCTATTACCTGTTGACTCGGCATTCTTCGCTGCGAGCCGATCTGCGGCAAATTGGTGTCGCGCTCGGCTGCTTTGCCATCTTCCTGCTTCCGGTGTTGCCGCGGCTCAGGTACATCTACCAGACGCGGACTACACACTCCTTCGCCCCCGCGCCGCAATGGACATCGTTCTTTCAGGTACTAAATCCTGGAAAGGGGCAGTTGTTGGTATTGGCTGGCGTCATCCTCCTCGCGGTGGTAGCGCGCCAGTTGGTCCTTCCCAGGCGCGAGATGTTAGACAAGCTTCTGCTGTGCGTCAGCCTGGCGCTGGTGCCTACTTTGTGTCTGTATGCGATCAGCGTGAGCACCTCGGTGCATGTCTTCATCCCACGCTATCTGCTGGTGGCCGTGCCTGGCATTGCCTTGTGCTGGGGAGGGCTGTGCAGCCTCATCGATTCGCGCGCGTTCCGTAGTTTCTTCTACTTCGCATTTGTGGCGCTGTGCGTGTTGCAGGCCTATTCCTCGCCACTGTCGCGCCGGCACGAAGAGTCATGGAAGGCAGCGCTTGCGTTTGCCGATGCCAACGCGGCCGCAGACCGCGCGCCTCTGCTGATGTGCAGTCCCCTGGTGGAAGCCGATTTTCAGCCCATGCCAGCGGTCGCCAACGACAGCGTGCTGTATTCGCCCTTGAGCTACTACAAAGTGAGCGCGCCGGTGGTCCCACTTCCCCGCACCTTGAATGCAGAGGCCGAGCGCCAAGCCAAACAGTTCCTGCTGAAGGCGGCCCAGGAGCACACTCGCTTCCTGGTGCTGGCTCCCTGGCCGTCTTTGCGAATCGTAGAGCTTCTTGCCTATGACTCGCAAAGCACGCATACCTATCGCGTACTGGGAAGCTTCGACGAGATCTTCGTCGTGGAGTTCACGCCTTATTCCGATGGTCGTTGATATAGCCGAGCGCGACTTGCAATCGCGCACGGCTCCTCACTTGGCCGGAAACAGAGACTTGATCTCCTGTTCCAGGACGGGCATTTGCACCTCGCCGACATACTTTGCCGCAACTTGGCCATCGCGGCCGATCAGGAAGGTGATCGGCAGTTCCAGGACGCCGCCGTAGGCCTCCGCCAGCTTTTCAGTTCCCAACGCGACGGGATAGTTCATCTTGAATTGCTGGTAGAACTCGCGCACCGGCTTGGGGCCGTCGTCCATGGAAATGCCGATCACTTGTAAGCCCTGTTCGCGATACTCGTTCTGCAACGCCACAAAGTGCGGGATTTCATCTCGGCAGGGCGCACACCAGGTCGCCCAGAAGTCGAGCAGCACGACTTTACCTCGATAGTTCGCAAGCGCCAGCGGCTGCCCGTTCAAATCCTGCAGCGAGAAATCGGGCGCGAGCGAATGAACTACGGCTGACGGGACGCCGAGTTTGGAGTGTGCGGAACTCCGCCGGCCCACTTCGTAGATGCCGGCCGCGAGTATGATCGCGACGACAATCAGGACAGCCCGCCTCATCGACTATTGGCCTTTGATGGTGGGGTAGCCCTTGTACACCCAGTCGGCCCCGAAGTTGTCGGCGATGTAGAGTACCTTCACATTGCTGAAGCCCGCTTTGTGCAACTCGTTGTAGGCAGGCAGCACGTTGGGACAGTGGCTCCAGGGACAGCAGCCGCAATAAAGAACGATGAACGTCTTGTGGGGCAGTGGTTTTACTCGCCTGCGCAACAATTCGATGCCTTGCGAATCCGAACCGGCCCCAATGTACTCAGAGCCGGGAATGTGCGCCTGCATGTAAAGAAGATGAGGGCCGACGTTGAGGACCAGCGGCTTTTCGCCTTTCGGCGATTGCAGAATTTTGACCAGGTCCTCGGGATTGATCAGATGGGTGCTGCCCGGCGCTAAGTCAGATGCAGACTGGGCCTGCATTTGCGAGGCGGTCGAGAGCCCCAGCACAGCAACAACGAAGCAAAATCTTACGAGAGATTTCATCGGAGCGCCTTTCCATAAGTCAGCCATTGCGGAGATTCGCCCGCAACACAGCAGCATAAACCATGGCGAACATTGCAGGGGAAGAACTGCCTGGTTAAAGCCTACTGCGCATCACCGCCCAGTAAGCCGATAATGTTTCGCCGAGGGAAGCCTGGCGAGCGCCGAACAAGGCCGCCAGCGAACGCAACAACGCCCCCGCAACAATCCCCACACGCAGTGTTGCTACCTGAGCACCGGAAAAATGCTTGCGTGCATAGCGCAGCATGTTTCCGTACCAGAACAACTGTTTATCACGGAACGGCAACTGGCCCACGCTATGCCCGCCGCTGTGGCGGAAACGGGCTGCAGGGCAATACACGATCTTCCCAACGTGTTCCAGCAGCCGCTGGCAGAGATCGACATCCTCGAACCACACGGGAAAGAACTGCTCGTCGAAACCGCCAACCGAATCCCATGCCGCTCGTGTGATGGCGAGACATGCGCCGGCCGGCTGCTCGACCTCCTGTTGCTGTGAATGGTCGGCGTCGAGACAGCGATAGCGTCGATTCACGGGATTGCGCGGCCACAGCCGGTTCACCAGCATCGCCTCATAGAGCAAGCTGATGAGAGTGGGCAGCCGTCGAAAGGCAAAACCGCGCGCCGGTTGTCCGTCGTTTTCCAGCAGCGCACCGCCAACTGCAGCTGCTCCAGTGGTTTCGAGGCACTGCAGCAGCGCTTTGACGGCCCCGGGCTCGGCGGTGGCGTCGGGATTGAGCACCAGCAGAACATCTCCCGCGCTCTCGCCTGCTCCCTGGTTCACGGCCGCGGCAAAGCCAAGATTTTCTGGGTTCGCCATCAGATGCACAGGATGCCAGGCGACAAATTCTTCCACCCGCTGCACGGTCTCGTCGTGCGAAGCATTGTCCACGACTACGATCTCGCAGTCCTCATTCCCCAGCGCCTCCAGGCAGGACCCAATGCTGGCGGCGGAGTTGTGGGTCACGATGATGGCGGATGTGGCTTTGCACGCTATTTTGGAGCGTTTTATCATTTTAAATCGGAGTGATGACTAAATATTACTATATAGTAACCAGCACGCGCTTAGTTATTATGGAGTAACGGTTTGACATAATAGAGTGTCGCCTATATGCTCTATGTATGACTAAGCGACCTAGTACCTATGAACTACTACTCCGCACACGGCGTCGTTCCCCTGAGCGCGCAAGCCTTGTGAAACAATACGCAGAGGAACAAGGCATAGCACTCAACACAGCTTTTTTACGCATCTACCATCAAGCAGAGCGAATTAACCCCGACGGGACCTTCAGTCGGAAGCGGCGAAGCGACAAAGGCATTCCGCAGCCCCTCACCATAGCAAAGTTGGAGCGGGCAAAAAAGGCCCTAGAACAGTATCCAACCGCGCTCCTCAAAGAGGTTGCGGAATGGAGCGGCATTAGCCTTAGCTTAATCAGTCGAGCTAACAAACTTCTTCACCACCCTCCTGTGGCCAAATCCGCGCCCGGAACCGTGGCGTAAGTCGGTTCGTCGGACACCTCGACCATGCAGTCCTCCGAGTATGTGCGCAGGGTCAATTGGAGGCTGCCGCTGTCCCCGCTGGGCGGCTGCACGGTAGTGGCGCTAGCGCGCGTCGATCCGCCAACGCTGCCGCCGGTTGACATCGCGCTGGCATCGCCCTGGAAGGCGAAGGTCTGCATCTCCATGATCTCGTAATCGCCAGCCCACTCCGGCGACACCGAGGCATCGAGGGTGATGCGCCGGCCGCAGATTGGCTGTCCCGCTTCGCCCTTCAGGATGTTCCACAGATCGTCGACCGCCTCGCCCCAGGCGCGCAGCACGATCGTGTACGGCAGCTTCCACGGATCACTGGTGATGCCATTCTTGTCGGGATCAGGGCCGAGCGCGCGATAGATCTCATACTGCAGCAGGCGGTTCTGCTGATCGTAGGTACAGCTCGCAAGATCGACGGTGAGTGGCAAGCGCTTCATTCGCACCGGTGGGAGGATGGCTGGACCGCCGCTGTCGGGAGTCCCTACAAAGCCATGATTGACGTCTTCTGCATCCGTCCACCATCCAGCTATTACTCCGCTGTCGTTCATCCCATGAGGGGTTGTCTGCACAGCCGACGGGATGTCGAACTCCGTGAACGTCCCTCCAGCGGAGCGAAGAAAGCCATGGCTATTCGAACTGGCATCGTTGTACGAACCGGTGCTTTCCCCAGAGGAGTTGACCGAGTATCCGAACGACCCTTCGACGTCGCCAGGCGCATCGAAGCTGGTAATAGCGCCCCCAGTGGCGCGCAGGAAGCCGTGGGAGCCGCTCCCGTCGGCATAGTACCCAACGACTGCGGCGCCGGCGTTAATCCCAGCCACTGAAGTTGCGGTCGAGCCTGGGGGGTCGAAGGTCGTGATCGTGCCATCGGGGGCGCGCATAAAGCCATGCTGCACCCCGGACGAATCGATGTACGAGCCATCGATGGTGCCATCATCGTTGATATTGAAAGGGCTCGTTCCTTGGCTGGCCCCCGAGCCAGCTCCCGAAACGTCAAAGGTGGTGATCGTCCCGTCGGCTGCGCGCACGGCTCCCCGGTTGCATTCGTAGCCATCCGTGTATCCAACGGCGATCACGCCGGAGCTGTTAATCCCAGCCGCGCTGGTAGTGGTCGCGCTGGGCACATCGAAGGTGGTGATTGTCCCGTCGGCCGCGCGCACAAAGGCGTGACTTATGGAACCGTTGTAGTAGGAGCCAGAGATGACCCCGTCGTCGTTGATTCCGCCAGGCTGCGTTTGGTTAGCCTCTGGCACATCGAAGGTGGTGATCGTCCCGTCGGCCGCGCGCACAAAGCCGTGGTAGTTACTTGAGCCGTCGGCGTAACTGCCCGCAATCACGCCGCTGCTGTTCATCCCCCACGGGAAAGTGCCCGCAGCTCCGGGAACGTCGAAGGTGACGAAGCTCATGGTCCTATCGCTCCTCGCGCCCTGGCGTGGCGATTGTGGATGATGCGCGGAGTGCGCTTGCTGAACCGCGCTTGCGGATAGCCCAGCACTCCGCCACTGCCCGTCTGATCGCCCACGTTGGCCAGCGGCCGCGCGGTGAAGGTGTAATCGTCGATGATCGGATCAACCCCAACATCGCTGCCGCTCACCAGCCACATTGTATTCAGCAGCGCGTTGTCGTTGCCGCCGATAAAGATCCAGTCGTTAAGCGCGACCGGGTTCTTTTCCTCGGTCACGATGGTGGCCAGGTCTCCGGGGCCGCCCGAACCAACATATCCTCCCGCGGCATTGGTGATGGTGGACACATCCGAGATGGCGGGAATGTCGGTGTCGAGGAACGACGCGTTGTAGTCATTGGCGCCCTGGTGCACAGTCTTATCGTCCACCGAGAAGGTGCCAGGGATAAGGTGCTTCGAAGTCAGGGTGAACACTGAGCTGCGCGGCTTGTCCATGGCCACGAATAGTTTGCCGGCCGACTCCTGCTGATAGCCACGGCTGCACATCAGGATCTGTTCCAGGATGGCGGTCAGGGTGGTCTGCCCAGCGAACGCATAGCTTCCCTCAAAGCGCTTGCGACCGTTGGCCAGCACATAGTCGCAATCGTTGGCGAACTCCACCACACTGCCCCAGTCGATACTATTTTTTGCGATGGTATCGATGGCCTGGATGCCGGCGGTGACGTCAATGTAATACTCCGAATTTGGGAAAGCCGCGCGCCGTAGGATGGCATCTACCCAGTGCCAGGCCGGGTTGGTGGTGAATTTATAGTCTGTCTGCGCACCGGTGTCGTCGAAGATGCGGCACTTCATCGAGCGCCAGTTGCCGATCGGATTGAGTGTAGAGCCAGCCTGATAGAAGGGCGGCGTCCACTTCAGCGCGTAGTAGGCCATGCGTGAGTAGCAGAGGGGCACTATCCCGCCGGGCAGCTCGCTGAAGAAAGCGTCGCAAAGCTGGTCTGGGCCGGTGGATCCGGGCGTGACTGGCGATCCCAGAGGGGTGTCGCAGCCACTGTGGAAGTGGACTTCGAAGACATCTGGCCCTTCAGTTCCGTACAGTCCCGTCGAAGGATCATAGGTGAAGGCAAAGGGAGCCAGCGGCGCAACCTGGTTATAGAGTGAGACGAACCCATCCCATTCGCCCTCCCCGAGCAGCCAGAAGCCGACTTGCGGGCCATCCTGTTCGGCGCCGTAGTTCTGGAAGCGCGGCGCGGAGCCGGTGAACCCGCCGATGTTGGTGTTCCAATCGGGCTCAGTTCCCCCAGAGGTTCCCGGCGTCATGCAGACTTGCAGGTTGCCGTTCGAGTCGAGACAGGTGTCGTTGGCCGCCGTTGGAGTCGCATAGTCATGGTCAGCCTGCCAGCGCGGCGTGGGCTCAGTGTGATCGATGAAGCGCATGCCGGTGCAATGGATGTAGCCATAGCACAGCGGGATCGGAGAGCCCATCGACGCGCAAGTGATGTTGATGGCCAAAGTCAGTTCCCAGTTTCGAGTTTCAAGTTTCGAGTTGGCAGTGCCCCGAACGGCAGCCCTTGAGGCTGCTGCAGCCAGCGGTTGTATTTCACCGCCGGACCTCGCGTGAAGTACTTAACCGGCTCCTTCACGGCCGGCGGAATGAAAAACTGGAGCGCTCGGACCACACAACTCCGCCCGACGCGCACAAGCCATGCTTTTTCGGGCTTCATGTGTGCGGGGTATTCGATCCAGGTTGGATGAAACCACACCACGCGCCGGCACGCGATGTAGGCTGCCCCCGCAAGAAGGTCCCTCACCTTCTGGTTGTTCATGTTTTGGAAGTCGCCACAGTACGGGGGATCGAGGACGACTGTGTCAAAGGAATCGCGGGCAAAGGGCGGTAGCCACGCATCACCGACGATGTCCGGGTCCGTGCTCGGGTCGATGTCCATGCGCGTTCCAAAATCGGCCCGGCCGCCGAAAAGGTGAAGGACCGATAGCCCATCATTTTCGCGGATTAGTAACTCCCGGACTGCGCGGGGGAACTCCCATCCGTTTGAGTGGGCACGAGGTGCGCCGCCGCACCACAGCACAGCAACCGGATAAGGAGGGCGTCTCACTGGCAACTGGCTACTGGCTACTGGCAACTAGACCTGCCTATTCCGCACCACGTCGCGGGTGCTTACATTGGCCAGCCCGATCGGCTGGACGTCCACCATATTGTTGATGAAGCCGCTGAACCTTTCCTTGTTCGCCAGCCTGCACGTCACATAGGTGTTCTGGCATGGATCCTCGCTGGTGTCTCCGCACGCTGTCGAGCCATAGCGCCAGCGGCACGTCTCACTCACCAGGTCCACCGCTTGATAGTCGCTCGGGTTGAAGAGCTGCTCGCCCATCAGCTCGGCCACCTGCTCGGTGACGCTGACAATCGACAGATGCCCGTGCATCTCGAACTCGGCCTTCTGCGCGTCCAGGTTCCACTCGCGGAAGGCGAACAGCGCGCCTTCGAACGCCGACGCGGTGATCAGCTTGTTCATGTCGCGCTCGCTGCTGGTGCCGCTCATGTTTTGCAGGGTGAAGTTGCCCACGTCCGACTGCATCGATCGGGACAAGTGAAACGGCCCGGCAGTCAGCAGCCAGGGCAGATAGACGTCGTCCCAGGTGCCGAGGCGAAGATGCCAGTTCCACGCGGGCGTCGTGCCGGTGAAGATCGGTGTGATACCGCGCGCCGCAGCGGACGGGATCGGCATCGAGGCAAAGTGATACGAGTTCCCCAACACGTCGAGCACGTCCAGCAGCATGATGGGCGCGACCGCCGAATGCCGCGCCATCGCTCCAGCGAGTTGGTTAGTCGGGATCGTCATCTCATGACCTTGAGCGCATAGAAAATGCAGCCGTAGCCGCTCGATGCGCCGTTCTTTGTGCCAGTTACGCGCATGCGCAACGTGTGCAGCCCCAACGGCACATCTGTAATTGTCATCAGCAGCACGCCGGTGAAGTCTTCGGTCACGTTGTATTGGTCCACGGTGCCTTGCGAATCGCCGTCCAGCAGGATCTCCGCGATGCCGAGCCCTGGGCCGATAACCCCGTACACCTGGCATCCCCATCCCAGATAGGTGAGCTGCGCATAAGCGTCCGTCTCTGTACTCACGAGCTGATAGTAGCTGGGGCCGCCGTCCGAACCCTCGAAATGCCAGCTCGCGGGATCGTCCACTGCCGGCTGCACTTCGCCAAAGTCGTTCATCGTGAAGCGCCAGATCGAGTCATTCGTCCAGTCGCTGGGATAGTGCCCGGTCCGCATGGGCGCGTCCGGCACTTCTTCGAACAGCACATTCTGCGCAGCCCAACGATTGTGTCCGATCGGAATGGGCTCGACAGGCGTGACGAATCGGCCAACAAATTCGCGTTTGGTCGCGCCTTCCTGGTCGATCAGCGTGAAGAAGCCGTCGCGATATTGTTCGTAATAGCGCTTCAGCCGCAGGATGTCGCTCTCCGCCTTTTGGCTGTCCAGCGTCGTGCCCCAGCTCAAGAGGAACTGATGCCCGACGTCGGTGATCTCGCGCGTGTAGGACGGCCCAACGTTGGCCTTGCCCACCAGGTGGGTGACCGGGCGCTTCTTCTGCCAGCCGTAGTCCGGGTTCAGCGGATCGGTCGGCGTCGAGTTTAGGACATCAGTCTCAGGCATGGTGAATCAGTTTCGAGTTTCGAGTTTCAAGTTTCTAGTTACCCCAAAGCCTTCCCTGCATAACGGCCCGCGAAAGCATTTAGGTGCGTCTGGATCACCTCGTCACCGCCGTTGCGCAGGAAGCGCGAGAAGTCTTGCACATCGAGCGCATGGATATGGAGGTGTAGTTCTCCGCCGCCGCCGCCACTGTTGCCGCCCAAACCAGAGCCGCTGCCGCGCGAGATGTCGGCACCGCGGCTCAACGCACTGATCGTGCCGCCGTGTCGCATGTTGGTCATCTTGTCCACCATGCGTTCACCGAGTTCCGCGTGGATGAAGCCCGAGTTCGGCCCGGTCGAGAAGTCGCCGAAGTGGCTGATCACGCCGCCGGAATCGTACTGCGCGGCTTGCATGGTGATGGCGCCGCTGCGGTCAGTGTCCTGCTGGCGCTGCATCTCGGCCATCGCGACGTTGATCTCCGGCAGAATCGTATTTTTATAGACGGCCATCGCGCCGCTGCCCCACTTTTTGATTTGCACCAGCGCCTGCATTTGCAGCATCTCCATGTCTTGCATCCCCTGGTCGTAGCCCACTTCGGCGGCGGTGTATGCGGTCATTTCTTTGGTGATGGCCGGCACCACCGTTCCCCAGTTGTAAACCCGCGCCAGCGATGCGCCCTTGTTGCCCAATTCCGAACCGATAAGCCCTACCAGCGCTCCCACGGCTGCGCCGATGCCCATGCCGATCGGGCCAAAGTTGCTGCCGATCTGCATACCGGTCATCGCGCCTTGGCCAACCGCAGCTCCGGTGTGTCCCTCTTTCCAGTCCTGCATCATGCTCATGGTGCCGGCGGCCGCAGCCCCGCTCATCCCGGCGATCTGCATCCCACTCATGCCGAAGCCACTGCCGCTGGACGCGCCAGAAGGCGGTGTTCCCGGTACTCCTGCATCGTTGGTGGGCGCAATGTCAGTGGGCTGGAAGCCGCCCGCTACTCCGGGCACTCCGTTGGGATTAAGCAACGGCGCCGCGCCCGTTCCCCCGGTCATAAAGCCTTGCACTCCGCTTCCGAAGACGCCGCCACTGGCCAGCGTGCCGAACAGGCTTGTGGCCTGGCCGATTGCACCGGCGGTGGAGCCGCCGATAGCCGATGTCATCCCCGGCGCTGCGCCCATCGCTCCGGCCGCGCCGGTTCCCCCGGTCATAGAGTTCTGCGTTCCGCTGCCGGACACGCCGCCGCCGCCGCCCATTGTGCTCTGGCTGATGCCGCCGCCCATGGCGCCCCCGAACAGTGCGGCCATGCCAGGAGGCACGCCCATCACGCCAGTCGATCCGCTCGGGGCCGGATTGATGTCGCTGGGCTGGAAGCCGCCGCCCATGGCGCCCCCGCCGCCAAACATGCCGGTGAAGTCACCGCCGCCACCGGATGCTGCCCCCGATTCCTCCGCTGCTTGGGCAGTCATGCTGCCAATTGCCATCGCCGCCGAGGTCAGCGATTGCGCTGCTGACACCAGCATCGTGCCCGAGGAAGACAGAGTGGACCCGGCTGCATTCAGCGTCGAGCCTGCGCTGCTCAGCGTGCTTCCGGCGGCGCTCAATGTCGCTGTGCCTCCAGCCCCGGCCGCCCCGTGGTGCTGCGGCGCGAAGATGCTGCCCAGCGCCGTCTTTGGATTGGTCGAAGTGGACATCTCTGGGTTCATGCCGAACAGCACGCTCATGGCGTTGCCCATCGGCCCTTTGGCTTCGGTGAGCTGGAGCACCCAGTTGGCCAGCATGTCCATCATGATCTTCTTGCCGCGCTCTTCCATGTACTTCGCGGGGTTATCGAACAGCGACGACAACTCTCCGGAGAGCCGATCGCGCGTCTGTTCCTGCTGGCGCTCCATCTCGTTGTTGGCCAGCGCCCAGGCGGCGGTGGCGGCGCGTGCACCCTGCTGCTCGGTCAGGACGTGCTGATCAACGTCGGTTTTGATCTTGGCCAGGCGCTGGGTGTAATCGTCTTCGATGCGCTGTTGCGCTGCCTGCCACGCCGGCAGAGAAGCGCGCGCTGCTTCCGCTTCTGTCTGCGAGATTTGCTCATCGGCCTTTTGGGTCAGGGCCGTACGCTCACGCTGTGCGTTGGCGCGGATGCGCGTCTCCGCATCCTGCTCTGTCTGGTAATCGGCCGCGTACTTGGCATAGTCGGTGGGGTTTTCCAGGTTGGCGCCCTTGTTCGCCTCGGTGAACTTGACCTGCGCGGCGGTGATCAGCTTCTGCGCTTCAGCGTCGATGCGGGCATAACCGCCCAGCATCGCATCATCGGCGCGCTGGTCGATCTGCGCCATCTCCAGCGCGAACTTTTCGTGGGCTTCAAGTACCTCGGCATCCCCGTGCTGCTCAGCGGCAACGCGCAAGCCGACCGCCATTCCGGGGTCGGTGCCGAGGGGAATGGCCGCTATCGTATCCTGCTGCGTGTTGCGGATCGCCTTCGTTCCGGTGTCGCCCACCTGTCCGGCGTGGGCGAAGGCCTGGTCCACCAGCTTCTGCTCTTCCTGCAGCTTGAGCAGCTTCTGCGCTTCAAACTTTTCCCAGATGGCGGCCGACTCTGCAATCATGCCTTGCTTGGAGATCTCGCCCAGGTAGAACTTGCGCACCACGGCGTCGATGGCCTGCTCTTCCTGCGACTGCACCAGCGCAATGCCCTGCAGATGCGCATTGGCGGCTTCATTCTGCGCCGTGATGATGG
>PLBW01000067.1:12992-29765 GCA_003135475.1 Acidobacteriaceae bacterium | reverse complement strand
GTGGTCCCAAACTTCTCGATTTCTGAGGGCTTGCCGAGGGGACCGACTACATCAAGGATGGAGTCGCCGGCCTCCAACATGCTGAGCAGCATGGTGGTCTTGCCGATGGCTTGCACCACGATGGTGACCGTACCGGCCTTGGCGTCGGCGTCGGCGATGGTCAGCGGGATCCGTTCCCCACACTCATCCAGCCGCACAATGACAAACTGCCCCGGCCGCTGCTTGCGCGCGATGCGGGGAGCCTTGATCACAAATAGCTTGATACCTCGCGCCAAGGGGCGCGCTTCTACGATCTCAAACACAGTACCCTCCGCCTTTGATTCTGCGGGGGGATGTACACTCAGTCTGTGGCATACGTCACACACCCGGCGGACATAGCGCACATCGGCAAAAAAGGCCCGTCCGTCAGGCATTTCGGCCATAACGTATGCAGTTTTGTCGTCCGCCTTGGCTGGGCCTTACGCGGCCTTGGACGCAGGTTTGCGGACAACCTCGGCGACCTGGCATGCATCCTATCTGGGTTGTCGACCCGGTGGCTGTGCCGAAGGCTTTTCAAGCGCAGAAGCCTGTTGATTACAAATCTGTCAAGATTGACACACTTTCGCGGCTGACGTGAATCCAAACATGAGTCAGGTTTGTCCATAGGAATCACGCAATGAGGGAACGGGAGTGCACCATCCGATGAACGTATTTACAAAGTTCCGATCTTGTCCGACACAGGCACGGAAATCAGTTCTGGTGGTGATGATTGCTGTGGCTTGGTTGGCGCCGCCATGGTCAATGGCGCAGTCAGAGGCACGGTCATCCGACCCGACTGCGACAGAGCTGACTCCGGCGACCGAGGCGGCCCTACCCGATGCTCCCTCCGCCGCAAAAGAGTCCCAGTCAAGCTCTTTCGGGAAATCGTTGGGGACCGCGATCGAGACGATTGGCGAGGACGAACTCCACATCATCAAGTCGCCGTTTTCGGTAAGCGCCCTCAAGTGGGATGCGCTCGCCGTGGGTGCCACAGGGGTCCTGATCGCGAACGACGAAAGCGTGCTGCACCAAGTTCCCGCGAGCTGGCACAACACCAGCATCAATATCTCCAATGCCGGCGTGTACGGCCTGGGCGCGGCAGCCGGAGGCATTTTCATCACGGGATTGGTCACTCACAACGAGCATGCTACCGACACGGGGATACGCAGTGCGGAGGCCAGCGTCGACAGCGTCATCCTGTATGCCGCGCTGAAGGCGGTCCTGGCACGGCAACGGCCCTACACCGGCGCGGGCGAAGGGAAATTCTTCTCCGGCAATTGGACGAGCGGTTCCTTCCCCTCGGGACATGCAACCTTCGCCTGGACGCTCGCCTCGGTCATGGCGCACGAGTACCCGAACTGGCCCATGCGTCTGCTGATGTACGGAGCGGCGACCGCGGTGAGCACAACCCGTGTGACCAGTGGAGTGCACTTCCCTGCCGATGTCTTTTCGGGGTCAGTAATCGGATATGGCGTGGGAACCTACGTCGCGCATAAGGACCGGCCAAAAACTCCGTCGCCACATTCGCAGAACAGGATCAAGCGCGCGCAGAACGCCATCCTAGAGCACGTGGCAATTCAGTAGTTCCTACGCCACGAAGTACTTCGCTGCCGGATGATGCACCACAATGGCCGAGGTGCTCTGCTCGGGATCGAGCAGGAATCCGGTGGTCAGATGCACACCGATGTTTTCGTCGGGATGCAGCAGCGCGAAGAGCTTGGTTTGATCTTCCAGATTGGGGCACGCCGGGTAACCGAACGAATACCGCGATCCGCGATACTTTTGATGGAATAGGTCGCGAATATGTGGCGAGTCGTCGCCCGCGATGCCCAACTCCTCGCGAATCTGCTTGTGCGACAACTCNNTCGCGCGAAGCGATGGCGCCGATGGTCACGCACGACATGGCAAGAACATCCATGCGTCCGCTGCTCTTGGGCAGCAGGAAGTCGGAGATGGATAACTGCCGGCCTTCGCGTTGGCGCGGAAAGGTAAAGCGCAGCGTCTCCGGTGGGATTGCGTCACCCTGCTTCCATCCCTCGGGCAGGTTGTACACGATCACGTCATTGCCTTCGCCTTGTGCACCGAAGTATCCGTACACAACCTTTGGCTCGAACCAGCCGGCCGCGATCACCTCTTCTTCGAGGTCTTGCAGAACGGGCCGGTACTTTGTCTCGACCAACCTGGGGTAGTCTTCCTGCGAGGCCGTCTTCAACTGCCACTGGTTTTTGAAGAGAGCGGTCTCGTTAATGTAGCGGAAGATTTCGCGCAGATCGAAATCTTGAGGCTTCAATACGCGAATGCCCCAGAACGGCGGCCGCGGAATGTTCGGCGCAGGCGCAATCTCGATGCTGGGCGCAGTGGGTACATCTCCGTCGCCGCCGGCGACGGCTGCACGGGCGAACTCTTTCACAACCTTCCCTTCGGCGATGCGTTTCTCGCGCGCTCCGTTGGGCGACGCAAGGTCCTCCATGATGTGCAGCCCGGCAAAGGCGTCATCGGCGTAGAAAATGCCGCCGTTGTATTCGCGGCGCAGATCGTCTTCCACGTACTTGCGGGTCAGCGCGGCGCCGCCGCAGATTACCGGGAAGTCGAGCTTCTGGTGATGCAGGTCCTGCACCACATACTTCATCTCCAGCGTGGACTTCACCAGCAAGCCGCTCAGTCCGATGGCGTCAGCCTTCTCGGCCAGGGCGGACTTGATGATCGTGTCCGACGGCTGCTTGATGCCAAGATTCACAACCCGGTAGCCGTTGTTGGTGAGGATGATGTCCACCAGGTTCTTGCCGATATCGTGGACGTCGCCCTTCACCGTCGCCAGAACGATGGTTCCCTTCTGGCTGCCTTCCTTCTTCTCCATCTTGGGCTCGAGATAGGTGACGGCCGCCTTCATCACTCCCGCCGAGTCAAGCACGGACGGCAACTGCATCTTGCGCGCGCCGAACAGGTCACCCACGGTGCGCATGCCATCGAGCAGTACGTTGTTGATGAGCTCCAGCGGCGTATAGGTGACGAGCGCGTCCTCCAGCAATTCGGCCAGCGACTTCTTGTTCGCGCCGTCGCCTATCGTCTTTTCGCCGTTAATGATCGACCACTTCAGCTTATCTTCGACCGAGAGCGTGTCCACGTGCGCGGTGCCGGCCTCTTCCTTGCCCTTGGTCCCGGCAAAGTGCGCCATGTAAACCTGCAGCGGGTCGCCGTTTGACTGATCGTAGTAAATCAGCTTGCGCGCCAGATCGACTTCCGCTTCCGGAATCTTGTACAGCGGATAAATCTTGCTGTAGTTCACGATGGCCATGTCGAGACCGTGGTCCACGGCTTCATGCATGAAGACGCTGTTCAAGACACGCCGTGAGTACACATTCAGACCGAAGGAAATGTTGCTGACACCGAGGATCGTCTTTACGTCGGGCAGTTCGGCCTTGATCGCTTTCACCGCTTTCAACGTCTCAATGCCGGCCGTACGATAGTCTTCTTGCCCGGTCGAGATCGGCAGCGTCAGGGCGTCAAAGATGAGATCGACTGGACGGATGCCGTATTTGTTCACCGCCAGATCGAAGATGCGCTTGGCAATCGCCAGCTTCTTCTCCGCCGTGAGCGCCATGCCATCCTCGTCGATGGTCAGCGCGATGACCGCCGCGCCGTAACGCTTGGCCATGGGCAGGACTTTGGAGGTGCGCTTCTCGCCATCTTCCAGGTTGATCGAGTTGATGATCGCCTTGCCGGGAATGCGCTTCAACGCCTCCTCCACGACATCGGCTTCGGTGGAATCGACGGTGATCGGCGCGGGCACGCGCGTCGCAATCTTTTCCAGAATGTTGCTGATGTAGCCCTTCTCGTCTTCGCCCACGATGGCGCAGCACAGGTCGAGCATGTGTGAGCCTTCATTGACCAGCTTCTTGGCCAGCGTGAGAATCCCGTCATAGTCTTGGCTGCGGACCATGTTCTTGAAGTGCTCGACGCGGGTGGTGGTGTTCATCTCCTCGGCCACGATCAGCGGCTTGGGATCGAGATCGAGCGGCACCATCGAGTAGGCGCTGGCCGCCGCTGCGGCGATCTTGACATCACGTTTTGCGGGCTCAAGGTTGGCGCAGGTTTCGACGACAGCTCTCAGGTGCTCTGGCGTAGTGCCACAGCAGCCGCCAACAATACGCACGCCGTACTCGGTGATGAACTGCTTGTGATATTCGGCCAGCTCCTGCGGCTGCAGCAGGTACACCGCGCGGCCACCCTGGTTCTGCGGCAACCCGGCGTTGGGCAGAACGGAAACCTGCTTCGGCGAGTTCGCCCCCAGGTAACGGACGGCGTCGTTCATCTCCTTAGGGCCGGTAGCGCAGTTCAGACCGATCGCAGCGACGTCAAACATCTCCAGCGTGGTCAATGCCGCCCCAATCTCGGTGCCAAGCAGCATGGTGCCGGTGGCTTCCAGCGTGACCTGCACCTGGATGGGAACATTCTTTCCGGTTTGCTTTAACGCGTCGAAAAGGCCGACCAGTCCAGCTTTCGCCTGAAGGATGTCCTGACAGGTCTCCAGCAGGAGCACATCAACTCCACCCTCAATGAGCGCGACCGCTTGTTCCGTATAGGAGGCTGCCATGTCGTCGAAGGTGATGTGTCCGAGCGACGGCAGCTTTGTTGTTGGACCGATGGATCCCGCCACAAAGCGTTCGCGTCCGTTGGATGAGAAACTGGCAGCGACTTCACGCGCCAGCTTGGCCGCGGCGAGGTTGATCTCGTGCACTTTGTCCTGCAGGTCATATTCCGCCAACACCACGCGCGTCGCGCCAAAAGTATCCGTCTCCACCACATCGCAACCCACGTTGTAGAAGGCAGCGTGGATGTCCTTAATGATGTCAGGCCGGCTCAGCACCAGCAGCTCGTTGCAGCCTTCCTTGCCCCAGTAGTCGTCCACAGAGGGGTTGCGGGCCTGGATGCTGGTGCCCATGGCGCCGTCGAAGATAACGACGCGTTCCTGCACGGCTTGTAGAAAGTCGCTCATTGGTCCTGTGTTGCGGTCTTCCGGGAGGCTATCGCTGCGGGATGCCAAGTGCGGCGCGCAATGTGGGCAACCGGCTCAGACCTCGCGTGCAGCGGGGAATGGGAAAGACTCGCTATTCTGATTCAAGTATCGCAGTTTCTCTTGCCGGACGAAAGTTCGGCGCAGCCAAGTGCAGTGTTCGCAGCCGGTTGGGGCTTTCCACGCATTGAGAGGCTGCGGAAGGAAGTCCTAAGTCCAAGCCTGTCGTCAGCTGAATAGAGTGTAGAAGAGTGGACAGACATCTCGCTTTGAAGGGGCGCACCTTTAGGTGCGCCGTTGAAGCGCCCCGCAACGCAAAAGGAATGCGCCGAGCGATGGTTATCGTCTCGGCGCGAGCGGAAAGCAGGCTAGAACGGGGCACCCTATTTTTTATCGGGAAGCCCTAGGTCGGGCTACCCGCCCTGGCACATAACTCAGTGCCTCTGGGGACGTCAACAGAGCCAGATAGATCCTAGGAGCGCTTGCGCCGGTACCACACTCCGGCTATGCCCGACCCGAGGAGAAGCAGCGTGCTGGGTTCGGGAGTCGTTCCTCCAGGACCATTCACATAAGCGCCCGTGACGAACTGATAGGGAGTGTTGCCCTGTTCCGCCAGGTAGGGGCGCAGAATCTCGATCTCGAAGGTGTGCATGCCAGCAGAGACGGTATCGGTAGCCATCAAGCTGCCGTTGATTGTTTGAGTCGGGTCGATCGTGCCGACATCGTAGCTGGCAAGGGTCGTTCCGTCGAGCATCAGCACGAAGTCGCCGCCATCCGCATTTTGGTGGATTCCATCGCCCATGGCAGCCCACATAAAGCCCAGAGTAAGGCTTCCGCCGGAGGTCATGAAGTTCTGTGACAGGGTTGCACCCTGGTAGGTGCCATCAAAGTTGATTTCGCCGACTTCGTACTCGGCAGCGTTCATGCCGCCCAAGGGCCATGCGGTAATTATTGGGAAGCCAGCTCCCGGTGTGCCGTTGGGGGTGGCACCCTGAACCCAAGGGGGGAAACTGCCCGATTGGAAGCTTCCGTTGGTTAGTAGATCATCGGCGCTCGCTAATCCTGTTGAGGCAATCACCAGGGCCAGCAACGCCACACTGAGCAAACTGAGTCTTTTCACGCTATCCCTCCGCGGCTAGACATACGGGCAACGATAGCGCTGAGTCACGGGACTCACGCGCGTATTGCCCCATGGTTTCGATGCAGGTGTCTCTCCACCGCGCGCCCAAGGCAAGCACCAGTTAAGTACCATAATCACCATAACTTAGCGGACGTGGAACATTCCCGAGACGCGCTAAGGGTGCACGGACTTGCGCATTCGAGGAAGTAAATTGCCCTAATACGATTGGAATGAGGGTTCGGGTAGGCGTATCTACAACCCGCAGACAACGATCATGCCACATATCCTCCTCTCCGGATTCTCGCAGACTACTTAAGCCAGCAAGTCCTCGTGGGGGAGGAAGTCCCTCACTACCTCAGAGGCGTCCTTCCTTTCGCCGTCCACCGCGTAATTCATCTGGCGCATGTCCTCGGCGGTGATGCGGCCACCCAGCCGCCGGTTGGGGCTTTCCACGCATTGAGAGGCTGCGGAAGGAAGTCCTAAGTCCAAGCCCGTCGTCAGCTGAATAGCGTGCAGAAGAGTGGACTGACAGCTCGCTTTGAAGGGGCGCACCTTTAGGTGCGCCGTTGAAGCGCCCCGCAACGCAAAAGGAATGCGCCGAGCGATGGTTATCGTCTCGGCGCGCGTAGAAAAGAATCTGGAACCCTTTTTACATCAGCTTGCGGCGGATGGAGCCCAGCACTCCAAGCACACCCGTGCCCAACAGCAGCAGGCTGGACGGCTCGGGGGTTGTTGTTGGGGGGCTAGGATTGGCGCCCCACTGGCTGCCATTCGAGTCATATAGGAAGAAGTCAACTGAGGACTGGCTCCCACCATTCAGAACATCGTAAACCGACGAGTAGCTGCCGTCGATGGTCCAGGTTTCCGTGGTTCCGCAAGTGGGGCAGTAGAATCCCGAGGGTTGGTAGCCGAAGCCATCAGACCAGCCGTCAGGGTTGACGGGTTGGGTCGGCAAGAAATTCGACTCGGATATATCAACTGCCAGTGAGTTAAAACCGAACCCTACGATGTTGGCTCCGTTGGTAATAGTCAACGAGGCGTCGATCGCGTGGGTTACCGAATCCAAAGTGAAAGTAACAGATCCCTGGCTCGCAACTGGGGGCCCGGATAAAGGGATGGTGAAATAACCAGTGACGGAATCAGCAAAGGCTCCGACGCTGAGCAGGCAAAGACACAACACCAAAAACATCGCACGACGATGGTGCATGAAGCGCGCCCTCCTATCGAGCTGGTTGCAGATACTACTGAGGGTAATGCACGTTCGTGGCCAAACTAACAGCAATAGATTCTTCCACTTGCGCTTTGCAAAGCGGACAAGATTGCAGAATCCTGCACATGGTTTCGACAGGACGGAAAACTTATGCCACTCAGCCTCGCCCTGGGACTCCGAAACTTAACCAAGCTTGTAGCCTTGGTCACGGAGGAAGTCCCTCACAACCTCTGCGGCGTCCTTCTTTTCGCCGTCCACCGCGTAATTCATCTGGCGCATGTCCTCGGCGGTGATGCGGCCGCCCAGCCGGTCGAAGGCTGCTCTCGCCTGGGGACACTCTTGAAAGACCTGCGGACGCACAATTGGCACGGCATCGTAGGGAGGAAAGTAATGTTTGTCATCGTCGAGCACCACAAATCCAAGCGCCGCGATCAAGCCATCCGTATTGTTGCCGGCAACCACATCCACGGATTTGTTTTGCAGCGCACGATAGAGCAGTCCTAAATCCATCACGCGTGGCGCTTCCGCAAACTTCAGACCGTAGGTGCTGACCAAGCCCTTATATCCGTCCTGGCGCTCGAGAAATTCGTATCCCACTCCCAGCCGTAAATGCGGTGCGACATTCGCGAGCTGCGAAAGTGTAGTCACCTTCAGGCGGCGCGCGTCATCTCCTCGCATGACCATGGCGAAGCTGTTGTTGAAACCAAGCGGCGGCATGACATCGAGATTGAACTGGCGCTGGTACGCATCCTTCACTTGTTGATACACGCTTTGGGAATCGCCCGAAGGATGTTCTTTCAGGATGGCAGCTAGCACGGTCCCGGTGTACTCGACGTACATGTCAATGCGTCCGGCAAGCAAGGCCTGGTGACAGATGTAGGTTCCAGCTAGATACAAGCGCCGCTCGATTGGCTGGCGACAAACGCTCCCAAGGACTTGCGCCAGCAGTTCGCCCAAGAGCAGTTGTTCGGTAAAGTTCTTGGAGCCGACGGTAAGCTCACCCTTGCGCGGCATGCAGCCAGCAGCGGAGAGGACAACAAGTCCAGCCAGGAAGCTGCGGCGGTCCATGTCAGTGGATCCTGCGGACCATCAGCCGCTCAGGAGCAGGTCCGCCGCCAATGCCATCAAAGCCGCGGGGATGGCGCCGGCCAGAATCACTCCGTTGTCCACCATGGCGATGCCGCGGAAGATGAACTCGCCCAGTCCGCCCGCGCCGATGGCTGCCGCGATGGTGGCAACGCCGATGGTAATCACGGCAGCCACGCGAATGCCTGCCAGCATCACCGGCAGCGCCAACGGGAGTTCCACATGCCAGAGCAGTTGGCCCGAAGTGAGGCCCATGGCAATCGCCGCTTCGCGCACTGGCGCGCTAATGCCGGAAATCCCCACATAGGTATTGCGAACCACCGGTAGCAGGGCGTAGAGAGCGAGCGCCAGGATCGCCAAACGGTCGGCGCGAGCGCCCAGCCATGGCAGTGGCAGGAGTAGTCCAAAGAGCGCAAGACTGGGAATGGTCTGGACTACATTCGTGCTGCCGAGCACAAACGCTTTCCATTTTGGACGGCGCGTCAGCAGTATGCCCAGCGGCACTCCGATGAGGATGGCCAGCAGCATCGAGATTCCCACCAGCCACAGGTGTTCGGCGGTCAGCGTTGCCACTTCGCGTTTATGGCTGAAGAGGAAGTTCACACGATTTCACGCGCTTTTGACTGTTAGAAGCCAGGGGGCCGCGGCATGGTACCGCAGTGCGCATGCCCACCCGAGAGGATACATCAGCAGGCGAGTCGCAGTGTTACCATGCTGGCTTGGCGTCCAGCCTGACGGTGATCCTGCTGTAGAGGCCCAGAATGCGCTTCCCAAGCCCATTCTACGGTCGATTCGACTGTTATGATGAAGGACAAGAGTCCCAGCCCGATGTCATCTTCCATCAAACACCCTCCAGCGCTCGCCTCCGTCGATAGTTACTTGCTGGAAGTGGCGGACGCGGTAAACCGGACGCTGGATTTGAACACTCTGCTGCAACGCGTGGCAGAGATGCTGAAGCGGGTCATCGATTACGAAATTTTTGCCATCCTGCTGCTGAACGAGAAAACCCAAGAGCTGCGCGTCCGTTTCCAGGTCGGCCATCCTCCCGAGGTGGCGGAACGCATCCGCATTAAGGTTGGACAGGGCGTTACCGGACAAGCCGTGCAGCGCCGCGAGACTGTGCTGGTCAACGATGTGGCCGCCGAGCAGAACTTCATCAACTCCGCACCGGGGGTGCGGTCCGAGTTGGCCGCGCCCCTGATCGCCAAGAACAAGGTGATCGGTGTCATCGACGTGGAAGCCGCACAACCGGGCGCGTTCACCGAGGAACACAAGCGACTGCTGACCTTGTTCGCTTCGCGTATCGCCACTGGCATCGAGAACGCGCGCCTCTATACCCGCGTCTCGCGACAGGCCCGGCAACTGACCTTGCTGACCGAGATCAGCCGCGAACTGACCTCCATTCTCAACGTTGACCAGTTGCTGAAACGGATTGCCGAACTGGTGACCCGCATCATCGACTACCAGATGTTTTCCATCCTGCTGCTCGATCCGAGCGGCACCCTGTTACAGCATCGCTTTTCCTTGCGCTTCAACGAGAGCGTGAAACTCAAGAACGAGATCCCCCTCGGCCTGGGCTTGGTGGGATATGCCGCTCAGCACAAGCAGGCGGTCCTGGTGCCGGACGTCAGCAAAGACCCGCGCTACATCAAAGCCAATGCGGAGACGCGCTCGGAACTTTGCATTCCGCTGATCTACAAGGACAAGGTGATCGGCGTGCTCGATATCGAACACACCCGCCGCGGGTACTTTACCGACGATCATGTGCGCACCATGACCACCCTGGCGGCACAGGTGGCAATCGCGATCGAGAACGCGACCCTGTATGAGCGCATCGCGCGCCAGGAGAAACGGCTGGAGCAGGACCTGGCGCTGGCCCGGGAGTTGCAGTTCCGGCTGCTGCCGCAGAAAATGCCGACCTTTCAGAATGCCGAAGTGGCTTCGCGCTTTGCCCCGGCCCGCCAGATCGGCGGCGACCTTTACGACTTCCAGAAGTACAGCGGAGAGGGCGTGACCGGCATCGCCGTCGGCGATGTAAGCGGCAAAGGCGCACCTGCCGCCATCTATGCGGCGCTGGTCAGCGGCATTGCACGGTCGCTGGCCAACGAAGAGCCTAGCGCCGCGGGCATGCTGGAAGCGATCAACCTGTCGCTCTCGGAACGTCCGATCGAGGGGCAGTACGTCTCGATGATCTACGCTATCTGGGACGACGCCCAGCAATTGCTCCAGATTGCCAACTCAGGCTTGCCGCGTCCGCTGCACTGCCATGATGGCAAGCTGGAAGAGATTCAAGCCACCGGTTTGCCGATCGGATTGTTTCCCAATGCCACCTACGACGAACTGAATCTCCGCGGGCGAGCCGGCGATGTGTTCCTCTTCTTCAGCGATGGCATTCTCGACGCCACCAGTTCGGAGGGAGAGATGTTCGGGCGCCATAGGCTGGAGAAAATTGCGCGAGCCAATGCGCATCGCAGCGCCGAGGAACTAGTGGACGCCATCTTCAGAGCCGTGTCCAGTCATGCTGAAGGCGTGGAGACGTTCGATGACCAGACCATCGTGGCCATCAAGGTGAAAGGACCATCCGCCAAAAAGTGAAAGCTGACCGACCACCGGAACGCCCACCTGCGTTCACCTACAGAGGCGACAAGCGACTCCTGCGCAAGCCCAAATCCAACGCCGAGCTGCACGCAGACGACCTTCCCTTCTCCCGTCTGGCGCGACTCTACGGCACGCCGCTCTACGTGTATTCGGGTTCGACGATCCGCCAGCGCTTCCGGCAGTTCGACCAGGCGTTTGACGGCTGCGAGCACACCATTTGTTACTCGGTGAAGGCGAATTCGAATCTTTCGATCTTGCGCCTGCTGGCCCGCCAGGGCGCGGGATTCGACATCGTTTCCGGGGGAGAGCTGCAGCGGGTAGCCGAAGCCGCCGGCAAGATCAAACCGAAAATCGTTTTTTCCGGCGTCGGAAAGTTATCCCATGAAATCGACCTGGCACTTCGCTCTGGCATCATGCTCTTCAATGTGGAGAGCGCCAGCGAGATGGAATTGCTGGCGGCGCGTGCGACGCATCTTCGCAAATCAGCTAGTTTCGCGGTGCGGGTGAACCCTGATGTCGCAACTGAAACCCATCCTTACATCTCCACCGGACTGCATCAGCACAAGTTTGGCGTGCCTTGGCGCGACGCGGCAGCGCTTTACCGTCGAGGCGCCGAAAATCGATACCTGAAGCCCGCCGGGGTCAGCGTTCATATCGGTTCGCAGATCGCGGATGTGGCCCCCTTTGGCGAAGCCATGGAGCGAGTGGCCTCGCTGGCGAGTTCCTTGCGGGCTGATGGGCACGATATCCGTTTCGTCGATGCTGGCGGAGGTCTTGGTATCCAGTACGAACACAATCCAAGAGCAAACTTTGCTGCCCAAACCAAAGAGTATGCGAAGGCGCTGCTGGGGCCGCTGAAGAATCTCGGCATGCACCTTCTGCTGGAGCCTGGCCGCGCCATCGTCGGCCCAGCCGGGGCCTTGCTGACGCGCATAATCTACCGCAAGCGCAACAACGGCAAACAGTTTGTCGTTGTAGATGCGGCCATGAACGACCTGCTCCGCCCTTCGCTCTACGGTGCGTATCACGAAATCGTTCCGGTTGTTCTGGAAAAAGGCCGAGCTACGGAAACCGTTGACGTGGTCGGGCCGGTGTGCGAATCGGGCGATTTTCTGGCGCGCGACCGTGAGTTGCCCGCCGTGCAGGAGGGCGAGCTGCTGGCTATTCTCGATACCGGCGCTTATGGTATGTCGCTGGCCTCGAATTACAACAGCCGTCCCCGCCCGGCTGAGGTATTGGTGGACGGCAAACGGGTCCGGCTGGTGCGCAAGCGGGAGTCCATCCGCGAACTATTGGCACCTGAGCGCACCTGACTATCCCACGATAGTCTTACCGGATGTAACTGTCTTGATTCCACGATTTTGCTGGTTGCGTTTGGTGGCGAGTTGTCCTATGCTCCCTTTCCATTGGAGAGTGCATGCAACCAAATAAGTACGACGCAGCCACTTCCACTGCGCTCTGTCTCTGGTGCTATTCCCAATATCTCAAGAGCACAAGCCGGGCTCGTGACGGACAGACGTTTTGCTCCAGGAAATGTGAGTCGATTGGACGTTCCTGGTTGGAAGACAGCTTGAGGCCCGAGAGCGAATAACCGAAGGCGCGGCTCTTCCGCCGCGCCTTTCCTTCCAAAGTGTTCCTTATTTCGAGAACGATTTAGGATTGGTGTATCTGGCTTGCATGGGACGAGCGGGCTTCAGACCCGGCTTGGGATGCGGTATTGTATTTTGACGAAGCGCTGAACCAAACGTCGGAATTTTCAATCTAATACTGAACCAGGTGCGAGTTTACCAAGATCGCTGTTTGCCGCGGGTCTTCGCCATCGCGCTATTCATCGCGTCGCTGCTGGTGTGTCGCGGTCTTGCCCAGGCTCAGTTCGAGGAAGCGGGCGGGCAGCAACTGGTCCGCTTGATCAATCAGGAGCGCACCAGCCGAGGCCTCCCGCCGTTAGCCGTGGATCAGCGTCTCACCCAGGCCGCTCGCAAGCACACGGAGCTGATGGCAGAACATAAGGCCCTCTCACACCAATTCGATGGAGAGCCCGCTTTGGAGGTTCGCTTCGCCGATGAGAACCTGCGCTCGGGCCAGCAAGCGGAGAACGTTGGCCTGAGTAAGGATGTGCCCTCGGCCCACCAGGGGCTCATGCACTCGCCCGCCCATCGCGCCAACATCCTGAATTCCGACTACAACGTGGTGGGAGTCGCGGTCCTACGAAGTGGCGACTATGTATATGTGACTGAGGATTTCGCGCACCGGCTGAAGGCGTATTCCGAGCCTGAGGCGGACGCCGTCCTGCAACGGGCCGTCGAGAACTACGCCACGACCCATGGAATGGCTGCGCCTGTGCGCAAGCCGCAATCGCAACTGCGGCACATGGCCTGCGACATGGCGCTCAACGACTCCTTACAGAGCAAAAAGGTGGCAGACTTACCGGGGGTTCAGGCGGTTGCGGCTTGGACGACGGCTGCCCCGGGAGACCTTCCCGGCAGTACCAAGAAGTTGTTGTCGCATCCGATGCCCTCGGGCTATTCGCTGGGAGCTTGTTTCGCTCCCAGCGTGAGCCAACTTGGAGGAGTTTATTGGGTAGTAATGATCGTTTACTGGTAGGAAAGGGCGCGGCTCTGCGTCCCTGGGCCCGCTTTGATGCCGTTACTGCACTAGACCCGCGCGCGATGCCGTCTGCTTTACGCTGTGAATTGCGACCGGGTTTGCTTCCAGGCTTGACTTGATGTACTCCTGGCCCGCCTGCAGCCGCTTTCATTGGCCCGCTGGGCCTGTGCTAATCTCGCCTTCAAGGATGGACAAGCAGGCAAAGATCTATGTTGGCACCGCCGGCTGGTCGTATAAAGACTGGGAAGGCATCGTTTATCCGGCGCAGATCAAGAAATCGCTCCATCCGGTAGAATATCTGGCGCGCTATATTGACGTAATCGAGATCAACACCTCGTTCTATGGCCACATCAAGCCGGAGTGGGGCAAATTATGGTGCCGCAAATCGCGTGCAGTGAATTCCGAGTTCATGTTCACTGCCAAGCTGAACAAGGCATTCACCCACTCGCCGATCGCCGTCGTGGAGAGCACCTCCTCAGAAACCATTGTTGCCAGCGCCGAAGACGAGCGGCTGGCAAAAGACGGCCTTGATTCCATCGCCACTGAAGACATGCTTGGCGCAGTGCTTGCGCAGTTCCCCATTTCGTTCAAGAACACCAATCCGAACCGCGATTATCTTGAGAGTGTGGTCGAGAAGTTCAAGCAATATTCGCTGGTGGTGGAAGTGCGGCACAACAGTTGGACCAATGAGGGGACCCTGCGCTACTTCGCCGAAAAGGGAGTGGCGTTCTGCAATATCGACCAGCCGCGATTGGGAAAAGCGATTGCTCCCAGCGAACACGTGACCGCGGCGTTTGCTTACGTGCGCCTGCACGGACGCAATTACGATCAATGGTTCGACAGCGACTCGCGCAACGACCGTTACAACTATCTCTATACCGATCCCGAATTGCAGGGATGGAAGACGCGCATTGATACCATTGCCGCCAAAGCGCAGAAAACCTTTGTCATCGCCAACAATCACTTCGAAGGCAAAGCGGCGGTAAACGCGCTGCAGTTGAAACACATGCTGACCGGACGGGCAGTCAACGTCCCCGACACCCTGCTGAAGAAGTATTGGGAGCTGGGTGAGATTGCGGCGCCGGGCGAGCAGCGGAACTAATAAACCACTGAGGCACGGAGATCACGGAGAAAACTCCTTAGAAACCAAGGCTCCGTGGCCTCCGTGTCTCCGTGTTGAATGATTTTCGCCGCAAATAGCGGCGTGACAGCACCGGCGAACTCTTTACACCAGCTCAACCTGCCTTTGCCACTGAATTCCTGCAACTGACCAATATTCACCAAATCGCAACGGAACCTTTCTAGAGCTCGCCCGTATATAGCTGCAGAACATGATCCGGTGACGCCGCAGGGCACGCCGGGCGCAACCTCCGGGGTCCCCCGATAGCGCAGATGCGATTGTCGAAGTGGAAGCCCGCTTATCAAGGAGACACTATGGACGCGAAATACAACTGGCTGATCGACAACGGTGCGGTTCGCCTCACTCTCACTGCGGTAGCGTTTGCGCTCTGGATTGCCATGGCCGTGGGTTTGATGGAACTAGCGGTAAAGATCTAGCTGCAGCAACTCCTACCTGACTACCCGCCACAAACCGCGACAGCAGGTCGCGACCCGAAACCCCGCCTATTCCCCAGGCGGGGTTTGGCGTTTTGAAGGGGTGTTGCGGCCAGTTGACAGGGCGGGCGATCTGCACCATGCACCCAATAAACCAACGCCCACCGCTTCGAAACGACAGTGGGCGTCGTGACTTTGCCGGAAATCCAACGTCGAGTTACGCGCGCTTGGTGTCCACTTCGCGGAGGCGGGCGGCTTTGCCACGCAGCGCGCGCAGATAATACAGCTTGGCGCGACGTACGTGTGCCGAACGCAGCACCTCGATCTTGTCGATGACCTTCGAATGGGTGGGGAAGATGCGCTCGACGCCCTGCCCAAAGCTCATCTTGCGCACCGTGAAGCTGGGCTGATCTCCGTGGCTCTTGCAAATGACGACCCCTTCGAACGCCTGCAAGCGCTCTTTGTCGCCTTCCTTGATCTTCACGTGGACCCGGACGGTGTCGCCGGGCTTAAAGTCGGGCAGATCGGTGCGCCGCGTCTTGGCGAGAAACCGGTCAATGATAGGTGAGTTGTTCGACATTGTTCTTTTCCTTCCGTGTCGCACGCCTCGCGGCGGCCAAAATAGCAACTAGCAATTAGCAACGTAAATAACCACTGAGGCACGGAGGTCACGGAAAAAACTTCGTACAAAAAACACCGTGTCCTCCGTGTCTCCGTGGTGAATAATTTTCTTCACGCTCTTTCCTGCTCCGCCGCAATCTCGGCCAGCAGCTTGCGATCCTCTTTGCTCAGCTCGGCATCGCGCAACAAATCGGGACGATTGCGCAATGTCTTTTGCAGCGCGCTACGGCGTCGCCACTTGCGAATCTCGTCGTGGTCCCCGTTCACCAGCACCTCGGGAACCAGCATGCCGCGAAACTCTGCGGGACGCGTGTAGTGCGGATAATCCAGCAGGCCACCCGACCCGCACGTCGAACTCGGTGGCTCGCCTGAAACCTTTTTCTGTTCCGCCACAACTGACGCGGTAAACGATTCCTGCTGAGTCGACGCTGCGTTGCCGAGTGCGCCGGGAAGCAACCGCGTCGTCGTGTCCACGATAATGGCTGCGCCCAACTCCCCGCCGCTCAACACGAAATCGCCAACGGAGATCTCCCGATCGGCGAGGTGCTGGCTCACCCGCTCATCCACGCCTTCGTAACGCCCGCAGATGAGCACCACGCGTTCGCGCGTCGTCAAGTGCTGCGCCACCGCCTGGGAGAACAACTCGCCCTGGGGCGAAAGCAGCACCACGGTCTCGCGCGAATCGTCGCGCATCCGCTCTTCACGCGGCGAAACGCCAAGCGATTCGAGACATTCGAAGATGGGCTCAGGCTTTAGCACCATACCCTCTCCGCCGCCGAACGGCCGGTCGTCCACCGTGCGATGACGGTCGTGCGTAAACGCCCGCAGATCGTGGATGCCAATTTCAATGAGCCCGGCTTCGCGCGCCTTGCGCACAATGCCGTAATCCAGCGGCCCACGAAAAAAGTCCGGAAAAATCGTTAGAATCTCGAACTTCATTCGGGC
>PLBW01000067.1:5960-12962 GCA_003135475.1 Acidobacteriaceae bacterium | reverse complement strand
TCGGGCAACTCCATCTCGATCCGCCGCTGCTGGAAGTCGGCAGACTTCAGAAACTCTTCAGCGTACGGAACCAGAATTTCTTGCTCAGCGCCAATCTTCGCTCGCACAACCAGTAGCGGAGCTTCGCCTGCCCCGAACTGCACTTCGCTGACAGTTCCAAGCAGTTGCTGGCCGTCGGCATTCCTTACCCACACTTCGCAGCCGACAACGTCGCTCACATACGCAGCGCCCACTTCCAACTCGGCGCGCTGCTCGAGCGGAACCTGCAACTCCAATCCGGCAAGCTGCTCGGCATCGCTGATACTCTCGACGCCGGCAAACTTCAGCACCACGCCGCCCTTATGAAACCAGTGTTCCTCAAGTTGCAGTTCACGGCGGCTACCGTTGGCTGCCAAGCCTGACAACTGCCGGCGCTCTTCAAAGCGCTCAGGAAAATCCGTGTGCAATTCCGCCATAACTTCGCCGCGCCGGCCTTGCGGACCGAGCACACGAGCGATCGTAATGAAGTCGCCGGTTATTCCACGATCTCCAACTGATAGCGCTTGCGAGTGCGTAAGCTGGCCGCATTCACAATGGTACGCAGGCTGCGGGCCATGCGTCCCTGGCGCCCAATCACCCGCCCCAAGTCGGTCTCGGCCACAATCAGCTCCAACACCGTCTGGCCGCCTTCTTCAAAGGCTTCCACGGTCACCTCGTCAGGCGCTTCCACCACAGCCTTGGCAAGATGTTCCACCAACGCAACCATGTTCACGCTGCTTGTCATGATTCAGAACCTATCTCACAAATTCGGCCTGTATCAGGGCATGGCTTCAGCCGTGCCGAAAAGGCCGCTTCTCGATTCGGGCTTTAGCCCCTGTCTTCAGCGGCTGAAGCCGCTACCTTGGGCCGCCAACTTGCGGCACGACTGAAAGTCGTGCCCTGATACAAACCGGCCTACAGCAATCCCTCATCGGAAGCGACGTTTGTCTCGCAATGTTAGGCGGCAGTCGGAGCCGGTGCGCTGGCGGCGGCCTTGTCCACCAGCTTCTTTACGCGGTCAGACAACTGCGCGCCCTTGCCGGTCCAATACGCAATGCGCTCGCTCTTCAATATCACGCTGGCGGGATCGGTGCGCGGATTATAGGTGCCGACCACTTCCACCGAGCGGCCATCGCGCGCACGGTCTTTTTCGATTACCACAATGCGGTAGTAAGGCTGTTTGCGCGCACCGCGGCGCGAAAGGCGAATCATCAACACAGAAGCTGCTCCCTTTCCTGCTCGTCAATGTCCACACGTGTGTGCATTCCCTCCCCAAGCTAGGACCACGGATTTAGTTGGGAGCGTTGGGAAGCGCCGGTGGCACAAATTCCCTCAGGCGAGATGACCGAAGTCCCCGATAAGCGCGCCGTTCGCGCCTTTCGGGCGGGTGCTCCAGCGAACCAAATCTTCGCTCCACACCCCAACGAACGCAGCCAGGCGTTCCTTGGACCCCCGCTACTTACACCCCATCAAGCACAACTGCGCTGCTTGCCGGGGCCCCGCTACTGGAGGCAAAGACCTATTATTGCTTACCGTAACGCTCTTTGGCAAGCGCGAGCTATGAGTTCTCTTACGGCCCGACGCCTCCGCTATGGCAATCGGAGCAATTCACCCCGGTCAGGTCGCCGATGTCAACCGGGTGCTTGAAAGTTTGAGCTGGCACCGCCGCGATCTGCGTGCCACTTTCCTGCTGATCCATCACCGTGTGGCAGGAGTTGCAGTCTTTGCTGATGACCTTGCCGTCCTTGCTCACGTGGTTGCCATCGTGGCAGCGGAAACAGCCCTGATAGTACATGTGCCCGATGTTATTGGGATGGGTCTTCCAGTTCACCTTCATGTAGGGAAAGAAGGTGGTGCTGTAGATGCGCTGCAGTTCGACGACGGCACCCTTGACGCTGTCCGCCTTGGCCGACGCGATTTGCGGGTACTTGTCCTGGTAGAACTTTGTAATCGTGGTGGCAATCGCGTTTTGCGCCTCGTCAGAGGTCTTGTAGTCGGCCGTCAGCACCGCGACACCCTGCTGCTTGATAAATGGCAGCGTGGCATCGATGGCGCGCCCGGTAATCGCCTGGTCCACGGAAGCATCGGGTGGCACGTAGATATGCGACGGGCGGTTGTGGCAGTCGATGCAGTCCATGCGGCGCTTATCGGCTTTGTCAATCTGCGCCTGGGTGAGGGAGGCGTCTTTCGCCAGATACTCGGCCACCCGGCCATTCTTGTCTTCTATGCGCACCCAGGGAATCACCTGCCGCTGTTCGTCGCTGGCGATGTAAGTAACTTTGTTGGCGATGTTCATGTGCCAGTGGATGCCTTCCCCGGCCTGTCCGAGCCTGGGATCGCCACCACCGACCTTCATCAGCATGCGGAGCACGCGCGGCGTATTCTGCTCATCGTCGCCATAATGAGTGAAGGTTTTGAGCTGCGCGCCCCAAAATTTCCTCGGCCAGTGGCACTGCTCGCAGGTTTGCTGCGCGGGACGAAGATTATGCACCGGGGTGGGGATGGGACGGGGATAGGTGCCCAAAGCGGTGTAGTAAACCTGCCGCATGCCCGACAGCTTGGACTTCACGTACCAGCTCGCGCCCGATCCGACGTGGCATTCGACGCAAGCCACGCGCGCGTGCGGCGAGGCTTCGTACGCGGTGAACTCGGGATGCATAACGGTATGGCACAACTGGCCGCAGAAATCCACCGAATCGGTGAACTCATAAGCCTTGTAGCTGCCGACGGAACTGACCAGCGCGAAGATCACCACGAAACTGAGCAGGAAGGCAAACGTGCTGCGTTGCGCGGGATTGTTGAGATCGAACCTTGGAAAATGGGGCGGCACACCTACCGCGCGCAGCCGCCGCCGCCGCTCGATCACCAATCCGATGGGGACTAGAATGAGCCCGAGAACCAGGAACCCGGGCGCCACCATGTAAGCGAGAACGCCTATGTAGGGCGACGAGCGGCTGGCCAGGACGTCAATGAGAACAAGCAGAACGATGTTGGCGACCGCGACCCCGGCCAGCGCCAGACCGATCAGGCTGATGGGATTTCTAATGAGATTTTGCGAAACTGGCGGATGATCGCGTAGAGGATCCACCCTCTGCGTGTCCTCAGTCATTTATTAATTGTCCCTTCTTCGCCTCACCCCAGTGCAAGTCACGCACCTTCGGTGTTGCAGAACTTACCCCAATAAAGTCGCATTGCAATCGAGAAAATCCGAACGTGCCGCTCGTATTACCCCAATGTCGCCGGGCTTTTTCCGGCCCGGTCCCTAATTCTTGCTTGCGACCGTCTCCTCTTTCTCCTTCACGGCCGCCTCGACCGGCTCTGCTTCTTCTTCCTCCGAGCCCTTGGCCCGCTCAATCGCAAGCAGATCGAGAGGATGCTCATGCTCATAGGCCTCCACCGACATCTTGCCATCATACCAAGCCCAATTCATGGGATAGGCATCGGGATCGAATATCACTGCGTACAAATGCCATACGATAATGGCCAAGGTGGCGAGTATGGCTTCATACCAGTGGATGGCGAGCGCGACATCGATCCACCACCCCGGCACTCTTTCGCCCACCCCAACTTTAAACCACACCATCAACCCGGTGTTGGCCATCACGAACATGCCCCACACCAACGCCCAGTACTCAGCCTTCTCGGCATAGGTGAAGCGGCGGAACAGCGGACGCTGCTCGCTATAACCCAGGTAGTAGCGGAAGGCGTCACGTGCGTCGGTGACGTCCTTCCAGTCGGGCAGCATGTCCTTGATCAGGCGGCGGCCATCCTGGGTCTTGACCACATACCACAGATGGAACAAGCTGACCGCGATCAGCACCACTCCGGCCACTCGATGGACGATGCTGCGCACTGCTTCGTTGACGAACACCGTACCCAGCCACGATGACGGGTAGCGCAAGGCGAAGCCGGTCAGCACCAGCGTGAAGAAGCTGGCGAGCAGGATAATATGCTGCACCCGCTGTCCCCGCGTCATGCGGAACAATATGCGGGGCTGTCCGATGCGGTGCAAGATGAGCTTCTTGCGGAAGATGATCAGATTATGCAGCACCATGCCACCGATGACGCCGATGATCATCCAGATATAGAACTTGCTGATGTAGCCAATCACCTTGCTGCTGAAGTCGGCTTTCGCCACCCCGTCAGAATGCACCTTGAAGCTGATGAATTTCTCGTTGGCTCCAGGATGACATTGCCCGCAGGTCTTCGCCAGGTTGGCATGATTGATGGTGGAGCGCGGATCACGGGAAGGCAGAATGTTATGCACCCCGTGGCAACTGGCGCAATTCGCCACCGTCGTTGAACCCATCTTCGATGCCATGCCGTGATAGCTGGACAGGTAGGTGTTGACCTGGCCCGAAGGCATGCCAAACTCGTTGGAGAGACGCACGCTGCCATGGCACTGGGCACAATCGCTGCCGACATTCGCTGACGCCACCGAGGAACTGGGATCCGTGGGGGCTTTGATGGTGTGAATGCCGTGGCAGTCGGTGCACACTGGGGCCTGCCAGTTGCCGCGTGCGATCGCCTGGCCGTGGATGCTTTGTACGTACTCCTGCCTGATATTGTCGTGACACTTGGCGCAGGTTACGGGAACGTTGAATTTGCTAATCGGCGACTTGGGATTGGTGGCGGCCAGAATATCGTGCTCACCGTGACAATCCGTGCACACCGCAGCCTTGTCGGAACCGGCAGCCACGGCCTTGCCGTGAACACTTTGCTGGTACGAGTTGAAGGGAGCGGAGCTTATGCCGCTCGATGCCATCACGAATTTCTGTCCGTGACAGGCGCCGCAGGTTTGCGGAATGTTGCCCCGAGCTACTTTTGACTTGGGATCGCTCGCCGGCAGAATTTCGTGGACGCTGCCATGGCAGTCCTGGCATTTCGCGACATTGCTGTTCCCTGCCGCTGCTGCCTTGGCATGAACGCCATGGTCGTAGGCCGTTTGCTGGTCGGCATGGCAGGTGACGCATACTGGCTTCGCGGGCGTGGGATCGTGGGGGAACGCCTGGATGTCTTTGTGACAATCGGTGCAACCCAAGACGCTGTGAATTGAGGCCTTGAACTTTGCGTCATCGACATGCAAGCTGACTTGTTTGCCATTCTCCTCTTTGCTGAGAGTGGAATCGTTATGGCAAGCCAGGCAGTCCTCGTTGCTCATCTTGGGAGGGGACTTGGCCACCGCCCCCGTGCACAGCAGCAAGGCAACAAAAAGAACCATACCGCAACGCTTCACCGCAACCCTCGCTTTCGCCGGACGCAGCACCTGCGCCGTGTCCTCTATAAACATCGCCGATGAGGGTACAGAGGGGCAGTGAGTGGACTCACGGGCGGGTGTGATTGAAGTCACACCCCCGGTGCTTCTCACCGCGAGAGGTGAGCAGCATCACCAACCGGAAGCCCATTGACGGGTGAGGAATGGTCCAATGTTCACGGGCCCTCGGGGCCTCCGGTTAGCGCGTTCCAAGGAAGGCTGAGGCCGCATTGCGGTCCGGAATTTCCGCCGTCAGGCTCAGCTCTCGAACGTTAGTTCGAGCCCGCGAAGGACCATCTTGGTCTTCCCCGTGCTTCGCGAGCCGGTCTTATTCCACGCGCGCCCCGAACAAAAAGCCCGCGAGAATATCGCGGGCCGACGGGCAATCCCTGGCTTAGACCAGCAAAGCGCGGGTACGGAACATGATGCGCGGCCGGCGCGTGCGTATCATGCCAATGGTACGGACACGCTCGTAGGCTCCATGCAGGTCCTGGCTCAACATGCGCACGATTTGCAGGCAGACCTCGCGATGTTCCCGCAAGAACTTCACCAAATCCTTTCTGCGTACGAAAACGACTTGCGAGTTGTCCAGCAATTCTGCCGTGACCTCGTAAGGGGTATTGGACAGGGCAGCCCCCAGTCCCAGCACTTCTCCAGGGCCGGCGATNNTGCTCCTGGGGTAAGCGGTGAGCGATTTGATCTCGTCGAAAGATTTCAACGACTCCGCGGGCATGTCGCAAAAGAGCCGGTCGGGACGGAAATCGCAGGTCAAGCAACTCGACTGAATCATGCTCTCCATGATCGAGGTAATACGTCTCCGCACCCTTCGAATGCAGTGATTGCAGTCACCGCTTTCCGTGACCTTGTTCACACCGCGTGGGTCAATTGTTCTTCGGGGCCTGGTCCGGAATAGCCGCAGAAGCCATCAATCCCCGTCCGGACGTGCCGGCGCGAGGCCGCAATCGGCAGTAATCACAGCCCTTTAGCTCACTGGGTAATAGCCAGTGCCTTCAGCGCTGCCTTGTTGCGGATCAGCAGAGTCGACCCTTTTGCCTGTACAATCTGGCGCCGTTTCAAATCGGCAAACAAGCGGGTTACGGTCTCGCGGGAGGTGCCAATCATCTGCGCGATCTCCTCGTGGGTCAGGGCCAGCTTCACCCGCGGCTCCGCTCTCGCGGCTTCGCCGTTCTTGGCACTCCACTCCAACAGCAGCTTCGCCAACTTCTCTGCCGCAGAGTGCGAAAGACCGAGCGAGCGGATCTCGCGGCACGCGGTGTTGTACTTTTCGCTCAATTGCTCGGCTACCCGCAAGCAGGCATCGGCGTGTTCCTTGAGAAAGCGCAGGAAGTCTTCGCGCTTGACGAAGTTCACCTGGCAAGGATCGACCGTCTCGGCGGTCAGCTCGTAGGGCTTCCCGCTCACCGTGGCGCTGAGACCCAGCACTTCTCCCGGTTCGGCAATCTTCAAGATCAGCGTCTTGCCATCGGTGGAGCAGATGGAGAGCTTGACGCGGCCCTTGCACAGCACAAAAATGCCGCGCGGTGTCTGGCCCTCGACGAACAGGACCGCACCCTTCGGGTAGGCCGTAGCGTATTTGACGGATTCAAATGTCTGCAAGGCAGCCGGTGGAAGATCGCAAAATATGTGTTCGGCCCGCATCTTGCAAGCCAGGCAGCTTTCTATGATGTCCAAGCCATATGGTGTAAGCACGACGACCCCCTGTACTTCAA
>PLBW01000067.1:0-5904 GCA_003135475.1 Acidobacteriaceae bacterium | reverse complement strand
CCAGATACAGTCCAGCGGAACACTCCTACCGCACACCCAACAAGTACACAGATCACAATCGCTTGTGACATGTGACGGCCGGCGTGCCGGCGGCGGCACAATAGTGCCCTTAACATCCGTAACTAAGAGGCAGCGCCCCTAGGGCGCGACTATGGAAGAGCTTCACACGGCGGCGGGTCAGTGGGCAGTGACGCTCTCCGCTTCGAGCACAACGGGAATTGCGTGGATTACCGATGCGATACGCACCATTTGGAATATGAATTAATGCTGCTTGGTTTCTGCTGCCGTGCAGGCCTTACAGACGCCCCGCACCTCAATAGTAAACTTTTCCAGCCTGAACCCCGAAGGAAGTTTGCCGCGCAGTTTCACCGGGCCCAGCGAATCGAAGTCCAAATCGGTAATGGACCGGCAACGCGTGCAAACCAGATGGTGATGGGGATGGTGATTGGCGTCGATGCGCCACGAGCCGTGATGAGGGCTGACTTCGCACAGCATGCCGGCGTGCACGAAGGTCTTGAGATTTTTGTAAACCGTCGCGAGTGAGATCGACGGCAAGTCTTGTTTTACCTGCTCGTAGATCTCCTCCGGCGAATAATGCCCGGGTCGTGACACCAGCGCCTCGTAGATTTTTTGCCTCTGGTGTGTCGCCGCCAGGCTGTGCTTTTGGCACAACCGGCGAAACTCGTTGTAAGTCTCCCGGCGCATACTTATCAGATGATAATAGTTATTAAAGGATTCAGAATGTCTGTGTCAACAATCTTCACCACGAGACACGAGGACACGGAGAAGATTTTTGAAGCTGTCATCCCGAGCGTAGGAGGAGTCCGCGACAGCGAACGCCGACGAAGTCGAAAGAACCCTATAGGTGGGCGAACTATACAATCAACTTCTCATGCGCTTTCGTCGCCTCTGCGTTTTCTGCGGTTCCTATACGGGCCGCCGTCCGGTTTATCGCGCGGCCACCGAACAGCTTGGACTGTTGCTGGTCGAGCGCGGAATCGAACTGGTGTACGGCGGTGGAAACATCGGCCTGATGGGCGTTCTCGCCGACACCATACTGGCGCGAGGTGGCCGGGCGATTGGCGTGATTCCGGAGTCGCTGATGGCGAAGGAGGTTGGCCATACCGGCCTGACGGAGTTGCGCATTGTGAATTCCATGCACGAGCGCAAGGCGCTGATGTCCGATCTTGCCGACGGCTTCATCGCACTGCCCGGCGGTTTTGGCACCTTGGAGGAGTTCTGCGAGGTCGTGACCTGGTCGCAGCTCGGCC
Organism: Acidobacteriaceae bacterium; assembly: GCA_003135475.1. Lineage (GTDB taxonomy): Bacteria > Acidobacteriota > Terriglobia > Terriglobales > Acidobacteriaceae > Bog-257. The sequence goes on along the minus strand of PLBW01000067.1, from coordinate 4,633 downwards.
TGCAGTCGAAGCCTTGTGGCCTGCTTAATGTAGAGAGCTATTACGCTCCTCTACTGGAATTGTTTGATCACGCCGTTCGCGAAGGATTTTTGCGCGAAAAGAACCGCAGGCTGGTGCTGGATGACGATGATCCCGCCCGCCTACTAGAAAAACTGGCGGCATTTCGCTCCGAGCCTACTGCGAAGTGGATTGAGCGCGAGGAGCGGTAGCACCTAGCGTTCCGTTCAAGTGGTTAGGATTTCTGCAGCATGTCCGTCCACTCCCGCCGCTTCTCGACTTCCGATTTCGTGAACACCCCCGGTATCCGCGTGCCGCAATTAGTGCAGGAGCCGTTCTTCAGCCGGTTCGACATTACCGAGTGCCACGAACGCGTGATCACGATCTGTTTGCATCCGGGGCAAATGGTGTTGCCACCGTCTGAGAAGATATTGCCTTCGTAAACGTACTTCAGCCCCATCCGCATGGCCAGTTTGCGCGCGCGGTGCAGCGTCTCGGGGGGCGTTGCCGTTTTGTCCTGCAATTTGAAATCTGGATGAAACGCGGTGAAGTGCAGCGGCACATCATCCCCCAAGTTTTCCAGCACCCAATCGCACAGCTCCTGGAACTCCGGGTCGCCGTCGTTCAGCGTTGGAATGATGAGATTGGTGATCTCAAACCACACGCCGGTCTCGTGACGCAGCCATTTCAAGGTGTCCAGCACCGGCTGCAAGTGGGTCAGCGTGATCTTGCCGTAGAACTCTTCCGTGAACGCTTTGAGGTCGATGTTGGCTGCGTCGATGTAGCGATAAATATCGAAGAACGCCTCGCGAGTGATATAGCCGTTCGAGACCATCACCGTGTTCAGGCTGGCATCGTGGGCCTCGCGCGCGATGTCGACGACGTACTCGCCCCAGATGGTCGGCTCGTTGTAGGTAAACGCAATGTGGGGCGCGCGATGCTCCAGCGCCACTTCGACCACGTTCTCCGGACTGAGCGTCAGGGCGTTGACCTGGTCGGATTTGGCCTTGGAGATGTCCCAATTCTGGCAGAAGGAACAGCCCATGTTGCAGCCGGCGGTGCCCATGGAAAGGATCTTGGTGCCCGGAAAAAAGTGGTTGAGTGGCTTCTTCTCGACTGGGTCCATCGCGACGGCGGCAGGCCGCCCGTAGCCGAGTTGCAGCAGGCGTCCACCTTCGTTCTTGCGGATGAAGCAGAAGCCGCTCTGGCCTTCTCCGATGTGACAGTGCCGCGGACAGAGGTAGCAGTGGAGACGGCCATCGGCCATTGTCTCCCACCAGCGCGCCTCGTGGACTTGGGGCTGTAACCCTATTAACTGCATGGTAACTACTTCTTCCTAATTGTACCGCCGAACGGCGATCGCAGACCATGCTTCTCGACCGAACCCCACCCACGAATTCTCAACACACGATCCGCCTTCCGGGACAATCACGCCACCGGGTGATAGCGGTCATACCGCGACGCGCGACCGCGGACTACATTCGTCTTGCGGAGATCTTCGCACCCGCAACACGAGGGAAGACTATGACCACTGCAGTAGCGGAACTACCGCGCACTCGGATAGCAAGCACCGTTGTCCTGGACGGACATTCCCTGAAAATCGAAGACCTGGCGGCTATTGCCCGTGACCGTTATGCCATCGGGATGCATCCGGACGCCGTCGCTCGAATTAACAAGTGCCGCGATCTTTTGGAGCGGAAGATACGCGCGCGCGAAGTCATGTACGGCGTGAACACCGGCATCGGCGAGCTGTCGGAAGTAATTCTCACGCCCGAACAGGCGGCGAAGTTCCAGAAGTATCTGCTCTACTCTCACGCCGCGGGTTGTGGAGAGCCGTGCGCGGAAGAGGACGTCCGCGCGGGAATGATTTCCCGTCTCAACACACATTGCTGGGGGCATTCGGGCATCCGCCACGAGATTGTGCAAACCCAGGTTGCGATGTTGAACGCAGGCGTCACGCCGGTCGTCTGCCAGAAAGGTTCGGTGGGCGCCTGCGGCGATCTTTCGCCGATGTCGCAGATGGCGCTCACGCTGATGGGCGAAGGCGAAGTGTTTTACCAGGGCAGGCGGCTGCCGGCGAAGCAAGGGATGCGCGAGGCGGGAATTCCCACCGTCGTCTTTCGCGAGAGAGATGGCCTTGCCACCATCAATGGCTCCGATCTGACCACCGGCATCGGATGCCTGGAGCTGTTCGACGCGATGCGCTGGCTTAAGACCCAGGAAGTCGCGCTGGCGATGACCTTGGAATCGCTCAACGCCAACATGATGGCCTACCATCCACGCATTCATGCGACGCGCGGTTACCCCGGAGCGCAGGAGTGCGCCGAGAACATTCGCCGGCTGACGNNGAGTTGTTGAACTTGCCCGGCAAGAAAGTGCAGGATGCCTATTCCCTGCGCTCCAGTCCGCAAGTCGTCGGAGCCGCCAAAGACGCCTTCAAGTGGGCGCGCTACATGCTGGAGATGGAACTCAACCATGCCGCCGACAATCCCACCTTTTTCCCCGATGAGGAGTTGGTGCTTACCGGCGCAAATTTCCAAGGCACACCGATGGCGTTCGCCCTGGAGTTAGTCGGCATGTCGGTCACCACGGTGGCTGCCCTCTCCGAGCGCAGGCTCAATCGATTGATGAACCCGCACCTGTCCATGGGCCTGCCGGCATTTCTGACCAGGGGCGCCGGAATGTTCTCCGGCTTGATGCTCTCGCAGTACACTGCCGGAGCATTGATTTGCGAGAACCGCGTGCTTAGCCATCCTGCCGCCACTGGCTCAATACCGGCAGCCGCTGACCAGGAGGATTTCGTCTCCATGGGCATGACCACAGCCATCAAGACGCGCCAGATTATCGAGAACGCGTGGACGGTGCTGGCGATAGAGTTGATGGCCGCAGCACAGGCCTTCGATCTGCGGGCTCCGGTGAGGCCGGCACCGGCATCTCACGCGGTTTACGACGTGATTCGCCAGCACGTCAGCAGGCTGGATGAAGACAGGCCTCTTTATGAAGACATCAACACCCTGACGCGCGTTGCCAAGGAAGGGGCCATACTACAAGCGGCGGAAGAGGTTGCCGGAAAGCTGAACTGAGCCAGTGCTTGCTCGCACAATACGCCGCGGATTGAGGCTTCGTCGCGAATGCCGGTTCGCGGCGGAATTGTGCCAGCAGTTGGTTATCTAAGAACGAGAGGGTACAAGAATGTTCCTCAGACCACGGAATATGCGACTGTACGTCTTCCTTGTTGTCTCGCTGTTGTTGCTCAGCGCGGTGGCGTATTCGGCTGCTCCCGCCACCATGCGTCTGGATTACTATCACACCGGCAATGCCACGGCGGAGATGTTCGGCCTTGATCGCGTCGTCATCGAACCTCTACCTTGGCCGGGCGATATGGCCAAAACCATCGACGACAGTAATCTGGGGAATTACTTCTTCGAAGTGCACGATCAGGCGAGTGGCCGTCTGCTGTACTCGCGCGGCTTCGGCTCCATCTTCAGCGAGTGGTCGCAAACCGAGGAAGCGAAGAAACTCAATCGCACGTTCTCCGAGTCGCTACGCTTTCCTGCTCCCACGGCTCTTGTGAAGATCATCCTCAAGGAACGCAAGGAGGGCAAAGAGGTCAGCTTCCACGAAGTGTGGAGCACGACTATCGATCCCAAGGACAAGTTCATCGACCGGGCGAATCCACCATCTCCGGGGCCGCTTATAACCATCCAGAAGATGGGCGAGCCAGCAACCAAAGTCGATTTGCTGATCCTCGGTGATGGATACACCGCAGCTGAGCGCAGCAAGTTCGAGCAAGATGCCAGACGGGGCACCGATATCCTGTTCTCACGTTCGCCATTCCGCGAGCATCGGCAGGATTTCAACGTTTGGGCGCTATGCCCCCCAGCGGAGCAATCGGGCATCTCGCGGCCTTCGACAGGTGTGTATCGCCACTCGCCCCTTGGCACTTCGTACGACACGTTCGACAGCGAGCGTTACCTGATGACCAACGATAATCGCGCGCTACGCGATATTGCCTCATACGCTCCGTATGAGTTCATCGAGATCCTGGCGAACGCGAAGACCTACGGCGGGGGAGGAATCTTCAATCTTTACGCTACCGTGGCGATCGATAGCGAATGGGCGCCCTATGTTTTTGTGCACGAGTTTGGACACCACTTCGCGGGACTGGCCGATGAGTACTACACCTCCGAGGTGTCCTACGTTCCCGCAACCCAGCGCATCGAGCCTTGGGAGCCGAATGTAACCGCGTTGTTGGATCCGGCGATCCTGAAGTGGAAAGATCTCGTCGCCCCCGGCACGCCGCTGCCGACGCCTTGGCACAAAGCGGAATTCGAGGCCTACGAACACCAGATCCAAGCCGAGCGCCGCCATCTTCGCGCCGAGAACCAGCCGGAATCAGGGATGGACGCGCTGTTTGAAAAAGAGAAGAAGCACGAAGATGAGCTACTGGCGACTGATCAGTATTCGGACCGGGTCGGCGCCTTTGAGGGAGCTAACTACGAATCTCGCGGCTACTATCGTCCGCAGGAAAATTGCATCATGTTCACTCGCTACGATAAGTTTTGCGCGGTCTGCCGGCGTGCCCTCGAGAGGATTATTGGGATGTACGCGGTGCAGTGACCTGCCCCCAATTTCC
>PLBW01000120.1 GCA_003135475.1 Acidobacteriaceae bacterium | reverse complement strand
GTAGCCGACGACTATCCGGTGCTTATCGCGCCCGGACAACCCAACCTTCGAGTCAACGTCACGGTGGAAGAGGTGCTCAAGTACTCGCCTAAGCGCGTCGACGTGATCAACCTGGAGACCAACGCATTTGAGACCGTGGATGCGTTGGAACTGCTGCGTTACTGCGGCGCCAACTACCCGCAGATTCGCTATTTTGTGTCGGTCATCGAGCATGATCGCATTGAGCAGCTTGTCGGGCCAGTCCCGGACTTTAGCACATGCGATGTGGTTTTTAGCTTCGAAGGCCTGATCCGGAAGACGCCGTTCGTGGCGCGGATCCGCGAGCTGCTGACTCTTCTGCAAGCCAAACTGGGCACGCCGGTGGACATCGAGTTCGCTTACGACGGTGAGGCCTTTTATCTCCTGCAGTGCCGGCCACAAAGCTACAGTGGCGACGCGGTCCCGGTTGCGATACCGCAGAATCTGCCGACGGACAAGGTCATCTTCTCTGCTAACCGCTTCGTCTCGAATGGCAAGGTACCGGAGATCACGCACATTGTTTATGTGGACCTGGAGGGCTACAGTCAGCTTTCCGACCAGACCACAATGCGCGATATCGGACGCGCGGTAGGGCGATTGAACAAGTTGCTGCCCAAGCGGCAGTTTATCTTGATCGGTCCCGGACGCTGGGGAAGCCGCGGGGACATCAAACTCGGTGTTCCTGTCACCTACTCCGACATCAACAACACCGCGATGCTGATCGAAGTCGCCCGGCAACGAGGAAATTACCTGCCGGAGCTCTCCTTCGGCACCCATTTTTTCCAGGATTTGGTGGAAGCTTCGATTCGCTACCTACCTCTCTATCCGGACGATCCTCAGACAGCATTCAAGGAAGAGTTTCTGCGCCGCTCCCACAGCGTGCTTGAGGAACTCCTTCCCGAATTCGCGCATCTTTCGGATACTCTCCGCGTTATCGATTTGCCGAAAGAAACCAGCGGCCTGATCTTGCGAGTGCTGATGAACGCGGAACTTGACCAAGCCGTGGCGTATTTGTCACCTCCACGGCAACGAGACGGACAGCCTGAATCGGACGTTGAGGTTATCGATCGCACAGGCGAAGAACACTGGCGCTGGCGTTTCCGGATGGCGCAGAGGATCGCGGCACAGCTCGATCCCCAGTTGTTCGGAGTCAAGGCGTTTTACCTGATCGGCAGCACCAAGAATGCAACCGCGGGTCCGGCGAGCGATATCGACCTGTTGCTGCATTTCCAGGGTACCGAGGAGCAGAGGAAGGAATTGATGCTCTGGCTGGAAGGCTGGAGTCGTTGTCTCAGTGAAATCAACTTCCTGCGAACCGGCTATCGGACGGAAGGCCTGCTCGATGTTCACATTATTACCGACGTTGACATCGCAGAGCGCTCGAGCTATGCCGTTAAGATTGACGCGATCACTGATCCCGCGCGCAAGCTGCCAACGAAGGAAGCCTGTGCGCACTAAAGCAATTGGCGCGAGGCATCGTCAGGCGATTCCGGATCGAACCGCACGAGCGCTAACTCTGGCCCGTCGTGAGCTCCATTAATGCATACCGTACGGCCTAGTCGGGTTTTCCATTGGCCGGTCAGGCGAGCAGCTTCATGTACATGACCGTGCAAGGTGAGCAGCGGCTGGCGTCGCTCGATAAATCTCCTCACCGCGATGCTCCCGACGTGCACGTCTAATGCAACGTGTTCATGCGTCTTTCCGTCAAGAGCTGCCCGATCCAGCGGGGTATCGTACGGCGGAGTATGAAACAGGAAGATGGCGTGCTCCATTGAATCGTCGCTAACCATCGAGTCGAGATCCTTCACGATCGTTCCCCACTTCACATCACTCATTTCTATGGCCACACTCCGCCGCCCTTCCTCGGGAGAGATGCAGCCCGGATCGACGTAGCGTGACACATCGTAGCGCTCCCAATCCTTCAGCATGAACGGAGTTGGCGGAACACAGGCGTAACCATAGACATTGAAGCCCGCAAACTCAGCCTTCTGTCCATGCATGTAGCTCCATAAGCCGTTCTTGGCGGCGTTGAGAATTTCAGGCTCCTCATACCGCGGATCATCATTTCCCAGGATCACGAAGAGCGAAGGGTATTCTGTGCGCAATGCATCGCGGAGCTTCATGAAACTCGGAACTAAGTAGTCGATCACGAAGTCAGCGTGCTCTTTGTCAGCCCGCATCAAGAGCGACGATCCCTTAGGCAGTAAGTCACCACCAAGGAACACCGCGTCGGGGCGCTCGGTGAGGATGGAAGTGAATAGCTTTCCATAGCGATCCGCGTGGCCGTGAAGATCCGTGACGAAGAAACAGAGCGGCAATCTCAACCCTTCCGATCTGGGATGACGGTCTCGATCGTACCACCGTTGTCCCATACTCCGAATTCTCCCGTTTCTTGGGGCCTAACATCCCATGTCTGTTCGTAACGGGCCCGGAGAAACTGGAAAAAAGACGTGATGCCATTGGTTTACCTAGGCAAAATATCCCGAATCGCCAGGTCTCGCAATTTCCGGAAAGTGGGACTAAGCTGTGTGCTCAAGCTGAATGTTATACTTAAGTACATCTTTATAAAGTATGCCTTAATGGCTGTTAAGGGCAATCGACGGGCATGCATAAGAATATGCAGAGGCCGGAGTGGGCGCAGCGCGTTCGCACCCTTCGTCTCTCTCTGGGGATGAGTCAGGGCGCTTTTGGCGAGTGCTTTGGGGGCATTTCCGGTGTGGCCGTTTCTAACTGGGAACGTGGAAAGAATGAACCGAAGGTTGCTAACTACATAAGGATGGGAAATATGGCACTTCGCCGGCGGGAGCGCCTGTGGTTTTGGGCCAAGGCTGGGATTGACATTGCTCTCCTGTCGAAGGCTCAATATCCAAAACCGACAGACGAGGAAGGGGCTGACTAGCTCGGCGGGGCAGAAAGGAACGCCAGTGGCTGGGTCCTAGTGAAAGGTACCAAGCAATGCGGACAAGCGGGAAGATATTGCGTATCATCGCGAGCGTGGCCACCCTGTGTTGCCTCGCCTGGCTCTTCAAACCAGGCGCAGAAGTGCGAGAGCGACGGGATCGGCGTGGGTCAGACAAGCCACATTCTTTCAAGCCAACTGCTGGCTTTCGTACCTGTAGGGTTTGTGGCCTTCCTAGAAGCCACAATGTCCATAACCTAGAAACCCACCCAGTGAGTCGTCGCGGAAGGCTAGCCAAGCACGCTGGGCTCGGGCAAGAGGAAAGTTAAGAAACCCCCAAAATGCGCAGCTCGATCTCTGCCGTTTTTCTGCCGCTGATTGGGTACGCCGGTTCTGAGCTTTGCTCAAATGAAGGCTGTTTGTAATCAGGATTTTCGTCCCGTTCCCGAGAAATTGGCAGAGCGTGGAACCCAGGATCCAGTTACCCACTAACTGGCAGTTTGCGATTAGCAACTCGCAGGCGGCATAATTGCATACGCTGTCAAGGGCTGATGGTTGTGCTGATGGCTGATGGCTAGTTGCTGGTTGCTGCTTCCAAGGACCTCATGAGAAAGATTGTCATCCTGTGCTTTGCGCTGGTTTGTTTGCTGGCGGGCTGTTCGTCGGGCAACAAAACTAACGGCGGCAATGAATCGCGCCCGTCCGCCAAACCTGTCGCGAAACAAGCCGAATACGAAACCGGACGCACTGCCTTCCAGAAGCTGTATGTGTCGGCTCGCATGTGGGCAGCAGACGTGAAGCCATTCCGTTTGCAGTCGCAGTTTACCGCCGACGCCCCCACCCAGGAAGGCAAGAGCGGCCTATGGCGCGCCTCGTTTGCTTCTTCCGCTAAGCGCATGATGAAATTGTTTGTCTGGTCGGGTTTGGTGGGACCCGACGCTCCGCAACAAGGCATCAGCTTTTCCGCCGAAGATACTTGGAATCCAAGCAACACGTCGACCGAGGTATTCGATCCCGGATTTCTCAAGGTGGACAGCGCCAGCGCTTATTCGGTGGCACAGAAGCACGGCGGCGAGAAGCTCACGCAAAAGGACCCCAAACAACCGGTCCTCTTCGTTCTCGACTGGGACGCCTCGAAGAGCCAATTGCTGTGGCACGTGATCTATGGAAGCAGTCAGGATGAGGCCAAGTTGCGGATTGCCGTGGATGCCACCAGCGGCGAATTTGTGCGGGTCGAAAAATAAGGCCGAACTTTCCGGAAGGGCGCTGAAGCGCTCTTTCCCCCACATGAATGCGGGGTCTCCCACCATCCTAAGATCTATTTACCAGTGGGCTTGGAGGGCTTCCATCCGGCCCAGATGGGAATGCCTTTCTCGTCGCGCAGCGTCGCCGTATTACTTCCATCGATGATTTCGCGGGCCAGTATCTCCTCGTCCGGCGCATCCGGAGCTCTTGCGCCCACCACTTCTACCTGGTCCCCTTTGTTGAACGAGGTGTCAATCTCTTTCAGGAATTCACCGGGAGCGACGTGCACGAGCACCGTCTTGGCATCGGTTTTCACGACCAGGTGGAGACCTTCGAATTCGCCGGGTACCTCACGGACTTCTACGATGACGCCCTTTATCTTCACCTCGTTGGCCGCGTCATACTTGGGGCCCGTTGTCTTGCCGGGGCGCTGCCCCAAGGCTGCGGATGAGATCCAGGCCATGACGGCAGCGATGAATAGGGCTTTCAACCACAATCTGGAGTTCATAATCTGTACTTCCTTCCGGCCACAAAAAACTCCTGCATCTCCAAAGGAGGTGCGCACCCGGACGCGGGGCTTTCCCCCTCGGATCCCACCGCGTCTTACGAAAACGGTTGTGGCGCTCTTGCGACGCCATATTGCGTCCAACACTCATTGCCCTGCAAGCTTAAACGTAGGCCCCAGGCTTCACAGGAAGCAGTGAGCCGGGTCACAAAAGAGGGTGATTCTTGCACGAGTTCCCTGGCCTGTTGCCGCGCCCGGAGGCTAGAGCTGTTCCAGAATTGGTGTAGCCGGTGATGAGGGAGCACGCCTTTTCAATAGGCTGCGAAAAACTCAGAGCGGAGTCTATGGAATGTACTTCTCGGTGGGAGCCCCCGCACAAAAACGAGGGGGTTTGCTTTTCGGGCCCATTCTGTGGGGCGACGGGCTAGCGGGCTCCCGATTTGCGCGCTCTCCAGCCCGAATCGTACCCATTTCCCAAAAGCCGAGTTTTCGATTGTGAGTGTAGTGGGGATTTCGCGACAGCTATCGCGTTATCAGCTACGCTTCGATGACCATTCCTCAGGCAAGTAGCGCTTCGAACTCGGGATCTCCGTGCAGGCATTCGAAATCGGAATCCTGGCGCGTGTAGCCCTTGTTCAAATGGCCCATTTCGTCCAGCTTCTTCAGGAGCGTTAACGCCTCCTGTTTGTTTTGCAGGATCGCGTAAGTGCACGCGGCGTTGTAGAGGATATTCGCGTCGTTCGGACGCAATGCAATCGCGATCTGCAGCGCCGCCGTTGCGTCCTCGGTCCTTCCAAGCCAAGCAAGGTTGCTGGCCAGCAGAATTCGGGCACGGACGTCCTCCGGCACCAACGAGAGCTGCTGTTCGAGCGCCTCCAGGCAACGTTGACGCAGGCGGCGCGCGCCCTCCGTATCCCCAGAGCGCTGGCTCGCGACCATCAGCGGAACATAGACGTTGTAATCATCGCCGTTGGCCGCCACGGCTGCGTCGGTGATGGCAATAACCTTCTCCGGATGTCCTGAGGCGATATAGGCCCGCGCCAGCACGAAGTAGGCTCCATCGCAATCAGGTTTGCGCTTGATGGCTTGCTGCGCGAACCGAATACCTTCTTCAAAACGTTTTACCGCGTAGGCTATGCGACCTTGCGCCAGCAGCGCCTCGGCCAAGTTGGGCTCGAGCAACAAAGCATTTTCTGCTGCCGTGGTGCCCTTTTCGAGCCAGCGATCGCTGTGTTCGTGCCACTCGTAATACTCGCCACAAGCGTTTGCGACACCCGCATGCGCTAAGGCGAAGCGGGAATCCAACTCGATGGCCCGCTCGAACATCTGCATCGCAAATTCCAGGTCAGAGCGGGTGACGCGCCGCACGAGGCTGCGGCCCCGCAGGTAGAAGTCATAGGCCTGCAGGTTCTCCGTCGGCCTGCTGGCGATGGCGGTTTCTTCCTGGGGCGACAGGGTAATGCGCAGCGCCTGGGTGATGCTGCGGGCAATCTCGTCCTGCACGTCGAAGACGTCCTTCAGCTCACGGTCGAAACGTTCTACCCACAGGGCGTGCCCGGTGCGCGTCTCCACCAGTTGCCCGGTGATGCGCAGCCGGTTGCCCGCCCGCCGCAAGCTGCCGGTGAGCACGTAGGTGGCGTGGAGCTGCTGTCCGACTTGCGGCCCCGTGACCGGCTGGTCGCGGAACGTAAGCACCGCAGCGCGCGGAAAGACTTTCAAGGTCTTGATGTGGGACAACTCGGTAATGACGTCTTCCGTCATTCCATCGCGGAAATACTCGTCTTCCTTGGCGCCACTCAGGTTCTCGAAATACAGCACCGCGACGGAACGCTCCGCCTGCTGGTTAGTCGCCGCGGTACGGCCTGAATCGCTTGCCGGGCTGCGCCCCGAATCGCTGTCTTTCTTCAGCCGTTGCAACTCCGCCTTAAGCCGCGAAGCACTCTCATAACGAGATTGCGGACTCTTCTCCAGCATCTTGTTGAGAATGGCGTCCAAGCCGGGCGGTAAATTCGGGTTCAGCCGGGCCGGATCGGGAGGCGTGCGGTTCAAGATGGCATCGAAGACCACGGCCGAGGTATTGCCGGCGAAAGCTTCCTTACCCGTTGCCATCTCGTACAGCACCACGCCCAGGGAGAAAATGTCGGTTCGACTATCCACTTCCTCGCCGCGTGCCTGCTCGGGAGACATGTAAGCGACGGTGCCCAGAGCGGTACCCGGAGTGGTGAGATTGTCGGCAAATACCGCAGTATTCCCCCAGTCATCACCAGCGCTTACAGCGAGTGCCGCCCGCCCGGTCCGTTGTTCCATCAGCTTTGCCAAGCCGAAATCGAGGATCTTTGCCTGGCCGCGAGCGGTAACGAAGATGTTTGCGGGCTTGATGTCGCGATGAACAATGCCGCGTTTGTGAGCGACATCGAGCGCATCTGCGAGCTGAATCGCGAGGTCGAGCAGCTCATCGGTCGGAAGAGGCCCCAGCGCCAGGCGGTTCTTCACCGTCTCGCCTTCGAGCAGCTCCATGACCATGAAAGGTTGGCCTTCGTACTCGTCAATGTCGTAGATCGTGCAGATATTGGGATGGTTGAGCGCGGAAGCAGCGCGCGCCTCGCGCTTAAAACGCTCCACCGCCTGCGTGTCTCGAGCATAGCTGTCGGTGAGGAACTTCAAAGCAACGGTGCGACCCAGCCGGTCGTCCTCGGCGCGATACACAACGCCCATGCCGCCTTCGCCAAGCTTGTCCGAGATACGGTAATGGGAAATGCTCTTGCCTATCATTTTTTCTGGTTCTGGATTCTGGAAGGTGAAGTGCGCCCTTAGATTGGCAATCTTAGGGTGTACGGTGAGGGGTGTCAAGGCTCATTGGTAAAGCGTCACCTTGGATCGTTCGACCACCTTCACCGTTGCAGGGAGGTTCCTTTTGCAACCAGCGACAAGGCCACGGCACAAACCGCTCGCTTTGTCGCCGCCGTGCTCATTCAGTATGATCGGAAAACCAACTTCTCCTGGAGACAAACCGGTGCACCGAATCACGCTGGGCGACTTTGAACTCACCATCCTTTCCGACGGCAACTATCGCATGGACGGCGGCGCCATGTTCGGCATCATTCCCAAGATTATGTGGGAAAAACGCATCCAGCCGGACGAGCGCAACACCATCCCGCTGGCCCTCAATTCCCTGCTGGTTCGCACCGGCAAGCAGAATATCCTGATCGAGACCGGCATCGGCAACAAGCTCAGCGAAAAAAGCCAGTCCATCTACCAGAACCAGGCGCGCCTGCTGAAGAGTTTTGAGGAGGCCGGGGTTTCGCCCGATGAGATTGACATCGTCATTAACACCCACCTGCACTTCGACCACTGCGGCTGGAACACCTATTACAAAGACGGCAAGCCGGTACCCACGTTCCCGCGGGCCAGGTATTACGTGCAGGAGGGCGAGTGGCGCCACGCCCGCGAACAGCACGAGCGCGACCGCGTCAGCTACATGACCGACAACTACGATCCCCTGGTCGCGAGCGGACAGATGCAGTTGCTCAATGGCGACGCCGAGATTGTTCCTGGCATCGCGGTGAAGGTTTATCCCGGCCACACCCGCGATTTGCAGGCGGTGATGGTGCGCAGCGGCGGCCGGGTGGCTTGCTATCCCAGCGACCTGGTGTCGGACGCCAAGCACCTCGATCCCGTCTGGACGCTGGGGTACGACCTTTATCCGCTGGACAGTATCGCCAACAAACATCGGTTCTATGACGTGGCCATTCCAGAGCAGTGGCTGGTGGTTTTTACTCACGACCACGAGACGCCATGGGCCTACCTGGAAATGGGCGACCGGGGACATCCGGTGGTCAAGCCGCTCGGGGAGAAGACCATCTCTGTCGATTCCCCCAGACCATGAATTTGCTTTGAGTGCCGCACCGGCTCTGGCTGCCCCACTTGAGAGCTATTTACACCGCATCCGCTAATATCCTACATTGTCTGACATGTCACATTGTCGTATTTAAGAGGAGCAATGAGTAAGAAGAGCAAGAAGAAAGAGAAGAAAAACAAGCGCAAGCAAGCGGCATCCTCCGGAAAACCCCCGGCCAGCCTGGACCTGCGCTCGGTGGAGATACCGCCTCGTCCCAGGCCGCTAAAGGCAGCCGAGATCCGGGCCATGCGTGCGGCCATGAATGCCAGCCAGGCGCTGTTCGCGCGTCTGCTGAACGTCAGCTCCAATGCGGTGGAAAGCTGGGAGCAGGGTATCCGGCAGCCGCGGCAGGCCACGCTCAAGTTGCTGCACATCGTCCGCAAGAACCCCAGCGCGCTGCTTAGCTAACGCCGTAGCGCGAACTTTTCAGGCACAGTCAATTCCTGAAACCACTGCAAAAAGAAAAACAGCCGGAGCTGGTTGGCTACGGCTGTCAAGTGAACTACCGAAGGGTTAGCGATTCAATTTGCGACGAATAACGCCGAATGCGCCAACCAATCCGGTGCCGAGCAACAATAGAGAGCTAGGCTCTGGGGTCGTGCCGCCGCCGACGCCGCACTGTGCACCACCGCTGGTAGCGATACACATGCCGCCCAAGGTTTGGCCAGCGAACACGTTCCAGCCGCTACCTGTGTCTTGCTCAAGTGTTCCAGTGATGAAGTTTGAATTCTGATTCCAGGCGTCCCAAGTGGTGGCGTCGGCCAGGATTACCACAAAATAATCAGTGTTAGCGAAAAGAGTGCCCCCGGTATTGAACGCATTCAGCTCACAAGGGATTGGACAGAGAGAACCGAAGGTCGCGGCGTTGTTGAGACTCCCCAGGCTGCCAATGGGGCTTCCCGGCATATTGTTAACGCTGGTCCAGATCTGTACACTGGCACCGTTGTCGCCGGCCGCATAGCCTATGTCGATGGCAATGTCGCTGACCGTACCGCCACCGCCGGGTCCGGAGTTGAACCCCTGAGCATCCATGACGAGTCCGACCAGTGAGCCCGAGCCGCCAATGGTCCAGCCACTGCAACAATTGGAACCGGTGGGTAGAGTGTTGTTATAGACAATGCCGGCCATCGCCGGCAAACTGGCACAGAGAGCAAGCGCCAGCAAACATAACATCCATGCAGATTTCTTGTTCAAGTTTGTATCCTCCACGGTTGAGAGTCTTGATTCGCGAGCTTGAAACTTTACTCGAACACCTTGCGGTGTTCAGGGGCCGGTATTGCTCAACGAGCGGGTTCGAACCTAGCAGACACTCGTTGCCGGGCCCTCCCCACCATGCCATCCAACACAGAACCTGCGGCATTGCGAGACAGACCTTAGGGTTACTCTTGCAATTATGTCTCCGCTGTAACTCGTTGGAAAATATGGGACTGAAACTATCGAGGCTGCAAAGACTTGCACTTGAGTGCCGGACTGGTACTCCGTTCCCTGACCCAGCCATCCTGAGGTTGGCGCAACGTTTCCTTTCCTCAGGGGAGGGTCAAGTTGCCGCCTTCACCCATGTTCATTGCGGTCGACGTCCACGGTTGCCATCAGCCGAGTGAGGATGCGGCCGCTTGCTGGCGCGCCTGGATCTCGATGTACACGTTGATCAGTGAGACGGCGGCGGGGGTGACGCCGGGGATGCGACTGGCCTGTCCCAGGGTGCGCGGGCGGACGCGCGTCAGTTTTTCATTCATCTCGCGCGACAGGCCGCTCACTCTGGNNTAGCCGGAGTACTTGATCTCGGTCTCGACGGACTTCAGCTCATTGCGGATTTCCGCCGGCAGGCGGAAATCAGTTTCAAGTTTCAAGTTTCGAGTTTCGAGTACCACCTCTGCGGTATCAGCGCCATTACTCGAATTTGAGCTGTCTTCGGGTCGGAGGGATTGCGGCACGACCGCGGAGGAATTTCTTGAAACTTGAAACTCGAAACTTGAAACTTCCGTCTCACCGCCACGCCGGAAAAAGTCAGGCATCAGCCGCGCCAGCAGCGGCGCGAGCGCTTCGATCCGGACCTCGGGTCGTTTGAGCAGTTGGGCGAGTGTCAGTCCCTGCAAAGAGCCTGATTCCAGCTTTGAGGCGCCAGC
Organism: Acidobacteriaceae bacterium; assembly: GCA_003135475.1. Taxonomy (GTDB): domain Bacteria; phylum Acidobacteriota; class Terriglobia; order Terriglobales; family Acidobacteriaceae; genus Bog-257. Next base: position 7,139 of record PLBW01000120.1, on the reverse strand, counting down.
CTGAGGTTTGGGGGTCTTTTCACTCGAAACTTGAAACTCGAAACTTGAAACTTCCCTCCGCAACAACGCCGACATCTCCCCACTTACCCGAGTGCTCTCCAGCAGATCGCGCATGGCCCGCATGCGCCCCTGCTTGGCCAGATGATCGGCCCAGGCGGCATCGTTAATCAGGCCGACGCGGCGTCCGTGCGGAGTAAGCCTGCGGTCGGCATTGTCAATGCGCAGGTGCAGCCGGAACTCCGCCCGCGAGGTGAACATGCGGTAAGGTTCATTCGTGCCCTTGCTGATGAGGTCGTCGATGAGGATGGCGGTGTAGGCCTCGGTGCGGTCGAGGATCAGCGGCGGCTCGCCCTTCACCCTCAGCGCCGCGTTGATGCCCGCCATGATGCCCTGGCACGCCGCTTCTTCGTAGCCGCTGGTGCCGTTGATCTGGCCGGCCAGAAACAGGCGCGCGACCTTCTTGGTCTCCAGCGTGCGCTGCAGCTCGGTCGGGTCGATGGAGTCATACTCGATGGCATAACCCGGGCGCAGCATCTCGGCGGTCTCCAGACCGGGGATGGACTTGATGATGGCGAGCTGCACGTCAATGGGCAGCGAGGTGCTCATGCCGTTGACGTAGATCTCGTGCGTGTTCAGCCCCTCGGGCTCGAGGAAGAGCTGGTGGGTTTCCTTGTCGGGAAACTTGACGATCTTGTCCTCGATCGACGGACAATATCGTGGTCCGATACTTTGGATCTGCCCGCTGTACATGGGCGAGCGGTGCACGTTCTCGCGGATGATGCGATGCGTCTCCGGCGTGGTGAAGGCGATGTAGCACGGCACCTGCTTGTCATGGTGCGCCACCCGCCGGGTGCGGAAGCTGAAGGGCGTGGGGTCGTCGTCGCCGGGCTGTACTTTGAATTTCGACCAGTCGATACTGCGCCCGTCGAGACGCGGCGGCGTGCCGGTCTTCAGGCGGCAGCCCCGCAGGCCGAGCGCCTTCAGCGATTCGCCCAGCAATACCGCATTGGGCTCGCCGCTGCGCCCCGCGGGATATTGCTGCTCGCCGCAGTGGATCAGCCCATTCAAAAATGTTCCGGTGGTGATGATGACGGCTTGCGCGGAGACGGTCCGCCCGTCGCGCAGCTTTACGCCGCGAACGACGGAAGAAGTTTCCAGTTTCGAGTTTCGAGTTTCGAGTGGGGGCTGCGCATCCTCGTTACTTGAAACTGGAAACTCGAAACTCGAAACTTCTTCGACAATCAGCTCCGCGACCTCCGCCTGCTTAATGTGGAGGTTGGGTTCCGACTCCAGCAACTCGCGCATCTTCAGCCGGTACTGCTGCTTATCGCACTGCGCCCGCGGAGACCACACCGCCGGGCCGCGCGATGTGTTCAGCAGGCGAAACTGGATGCCGACCGCATCCGTCACCTCGCCCATGATGCCGCCAAGGGCGTCCACCTCGCGCACCAGATGTCCCTTGGCGATGCCGCCGACCGCGGGATTGCACGACATCTGCGCGATCAGGTCCAGGTTGAGGGTGTAGAGTCCGGTCCTCAGGCCCATGCGCGCCGCGGCCATGGCGGCTTCGCAACCGGCATGACCGGCGCCCACCACAACCACGTCGTAAGTTTCGGTGAATTGCACTGAGAGATACTTCCCCAAATAAAAACCCTAAGACAATTTGACTCAATTCTATCAATTGAGCGGATGCAGGCAGGAATTCCAGGTTTATTCTGGCCGCGAAATACGGCGAGCCTGACGCTGGCAAACGGGTCGCAGCCCTCTCCGCCGAACTCAAGCCCAAGCAGATCAAGAAAGCGAAGCAAGACGCGCTCCACTACGTGAGCGTCCAAAAGAAGCCATTTGTATTGATCACCAAGTAGACCGCCAGGCCCAAATCGCCGAAAAGGCTTCCCTGACGGCCGATCTTTGGGGGTTACGCCACGCTTCGAAGGCGACTATACTTAGGTTAGGAGTATCCCTTTGGCCAGCCACCAGAACCAGCCGAACGCCTTTGCCGCCGCCTCCAATCCGGGGATCGGCGTAGGGGTGCGTGCAACCTGGTCAGGTGCGATCTCCCACCACACCAAATCCAAAGGCGGTTGGGGACCCCGGATTCCGGCGCGTGCAGATGCCCGGCTGGCGCCCTGCATGGCCCGTCCCAACCTTTTCTCCGGCGACTAGCTAGCTTCCTGTCTTTCCGTCGGCCTCCCGCGCCGCCCAGTCCAACCAGATTGCAGTCGCGGGCTGACAGAAGCTCCGGCACCCAACTCGTGTCGCAAGCCTTTCGAAGGAGAAACATCATGACCACCAATACTTTGACTCACGTTGCCGGTCCGAACATCAAGACAACTCTGCCCGGCCCTAATGCCAGGCGCATTCTCGAAGGCGATCAGCGCTACATTTCGCCGTCCTACACTCGTTCGTATCCCATGGTCGCCAAGCGTGGACGTGGCGTCATCGTCGAAGATGTGGATGGCAATGAGTTCCTCGATTTTTCTGCCGGCATCGCAGTGACCTCCACCGGACATTGCCATCCGGAAGTCGTGGCCGCCATCCAGAAGCAGGCGGCCGAACTGATTCACATGTCGGGCACCGACTTCTATTACGAGAGCATGGTGACCCTGGGCGAGCGTCTGTCGAAGGTCGCGCCCATGAAGGGGCCGCACAAGGTTTACTACGGCAACTCGGGCGCCGAGGCCATCGAAGCTGCGCTGAAGCTGGCGCGCTATCACACCAAGCGGCAGAACATCATCGCGTTCTACGGCGCGTTTCACGGGCGCACCATGGGCGCTCTGTCGCTGACGGCCTCGAAACCGCAACAGAAGCGCCGCTTCTCGCCGATGGTTCCGGGCGTGACCCACGTTCGCTATCCCGACGTGTATCGCGGATGCGTGGGCGGAAGCCAGGAAGCGGAGGCGTTCGCGCTAGGCTGCGCCCGTTTCATCGAAGAGAAGCTGTTCAAGACAACGCTGCCCCCCGAGGAAGTGGCCGCGATTTTTGTCGAGCCGATTCAGGGTGAGGGAGGCTACGTTGTCGCGCCGACGGTATTCATGCAGGAGCTGCGGCGAATCTGCGACCGCCATGGCATCCTGCTGGTCGCCGACGAAGTTCAGTCGGGGGCTGGCCGCACCGGCAAGTGGTGGGCCATCCAGCACACAGGCGTTGAGCCTGACATCTTCTGCAGCGCCAAAGGGATTGCCAGCGGGATGCCGCTCGGCATCATGATGTCAAGGGCGGAAATCATGGACTGGGTGCCGGGTTCGCACGCTTCCACGTTCGGCGGGAACCCAGTCTCCATTGCAGCCGCCCTTGCCACCATGAATATCCTGGAGCGTGAAGGCATCAAGAATGCCGAGCTCGTGGGAAAGCACATCATGCAGCGGATCGCCGATTGGCCGCAGCGGCTCGATCTGGTGGGCGACGTCCGCGGACGCGGCTTGATGATCGGAGTCGAGATCGTCACCGACAAAAAAGCCAAGACGCAAGGCGCCGCGGAACGCGATCGCATCGTCGAACTCGCCTTCGAGCGCGGCGTGCTCTTTCTGGGCTGTGGGCCGAACAGCATTCGCATCGCTCCTCCGCTCATCGTGACCAGCGAGCAAGCCGACATCGCGATGGATATATTGCAAGAATGCATCGCGATCGCCGGCAAGCAGGGCCACAGCTAGAGCAGTTCCCGCATCGTTGTACCTTGGGTGCGTAGCTTTGAAGGCGCACGCTACCATTGCTGAGTCGCAAGAATAGTGTGAGCGGCGCCGGTGTTCCCGCCGCTCTGCCCGCTCACTTCTTTGCCGCTGGTTCCGGCTCACCGATCCGCTTTGCCACCTTGAACGTCAGCTTGTGCTCCTTCTTGTCCGCGTCCACGACGACGTGATCGCCGTGCAGCACTTCGCCATCGAGGATCTTCATGGCCAGCGGGTCTTGCACCAGGCGCTGGATGGCCCGCTTCAGCGGACGCGCTCCGTAGTTCGGGTCGTAGCCTTCGGTGAAGATCAACTCCTTCGCCTTCGCGGTCAGCTCCAGGCTGATCTTGCGATCGGCCAGCAGCCTGCGCAGGTCCTCCAGCCGCAGGTCCACGATCTTCGTTAACTGCTCTTTGCCGAGCGGGTTGAAGATGACAATGTCGTCCACGCGGTTGAGGAACTCGGGCTTGAAGTGCGCCCGCAGCGCCTCCATCACCCGCTGGTGCACTTCGGAGATCTGCTCAGGTGAGCGCTCTCCGAGGTCCTGCAGGTAACTGGAGCCGATGTTCGAGGTCATGATGATGATGGTGTTCTTGAAATCGACAATGCGGCCTTTGCCGTCGGTGAGACGTCCATCGTCCATGATTTGCAGGAATACGTTGAACACGTCGGGATGCGCCTTCTCGATTTCGTCGAACAGCACCGCCGCGTACGGCCGGCGGCGCACGGTTTCGGTCAGTTGTCCGCCTTCGTCGTAGCCGATGTAGCCCGGCGGCGCGCCGATCAGCCGCGACACGGAGTGCTTCTCCATATACTCCGACATGTCGATGCGAACCATGGCGTGCTCGTCATCGAACAAGAACTCCGCCAGCGCCCGCGCCAGCTCCGTCTTGCCGACGCCGGTCGGCCCGAGGAAGATGAACGAACCAATCGGACGGCGCGGATCGCTGAGTCCCGCACGCGAGCGCCGAATAGCGTTGGCCACACTTTGAATCGCCTCGTCCTGGCCAATGACGCGCTGCCGCAGACGATCTTCCATCGTGACCAGCTTCTTTACTTCGCCTTCCAGCATCTTCGACACCGGAATGCCGGTCCACTTGCTGACGATCTTGGCAACGTCTTCCTCGTCCACCTCTTCCTTCAACATGCGGCCCGCCGCGGCGGCCTTGCCGTCCATCGCCGCGCCGAGCTTCTTGACCTCAGCTTCGAGCTGCGGCAGCTCGCCATACTTGACTTGCGCAGCGCCATTGTAGTCGCCCTTGCGGGTGGCTTCCTGCTCCTCCAGCTTCAGCCGCTCGATGCGCTCCTTGGCCTCGCGCACCTTGGCGATGGCTTCCTTCTCCTGCTTCCAGCGCGCCTTCAGAGCGTTGGATTCCTCTTTGATGTGCGCCAGCTCTTTCTCCAGAGCCGCCAGCCGTTCGCGCGAGTTCGCATCGTCTTCGCGCTTCAGGGCCTGGCGCTCGATTTCGAGCTGTGTCGCCCGGCGCTCCAACTGGTCAATCTCGGTCGGCATGGAGTCGATCTGGATGCGCAGCGAGGCCGCGGCCTCGTCAATCAGGTCGATGGCCTTGTCGGGCAGAAAACGATCGGAGATGTAGCGATGCGACAGCGTCGCCGCCGCCACAATGGCCGAATCCTTGATGCGGACGCCGTGATGGACCTCGTATTTCTCGCGCAGACCGCGCAGAATTGCGATGGTGTCCTCGACGTTGGGCTCGCCAACATAAACAATCTGGAACCGGCGCTCCAGCGCGGCGTCTTTCTCGATGTACTTGCGATATTCGTTCAGCGTAGTCGCGCCAATCGCGCGCAGCTCACCGCGCGCCAAGGCGGGTTTCAGCATGTTGGAAGCGTCAATTGCGCCTTCCGCAGCACCGGCGCCCACCAGCGTGTGCAGCTCGTCAATGAACAGGATGATCTGCCCATTGGACTGCTCGATCTCCCTCAGCACCGCCTTCAGCCGGTCTTCGAATTCGCCACGATACTTCGCGCCGGCCAGCATCGCGCCCAGATCAAGCGAGACCACGCGCTTGTTCTTTAACTGCTCGGGAACGTCGCCGGAAACAATGCGCTGCGCCAAACCTTCAACAATCGCGGTCTTGCCAACGCCGGGTTCGCCAATCAGCACAGGATTGTTTTTCGTCCGGCGTGACAGCACTTGCACCACGCGCCGCACTTCCTCGTCGCGCCCAATCACGGGATCGAGTTTGCCCTGGCGGGCAAGCTCGTTGAGGTCCTTGGCGTAACGCTCTAGCGCCTGGTACTTCGCCTCGGGATTCTGGTCGGTCACTTTCTGATTGCCACGCACCGAGGTCAGCGCGCGCAAAATGTTGTCGTAGGTCGCGCCCGCGTTCGCCAGGATCTTCTGGGCTGCGTCGCGCTTGAGTTTCGTGAGCGCCAGCAGCATGTGCTCGGTCGAGACGTACTCGTCCTTGAAGTTGGCCGCCTCTTTGAAGGCGTTCTCCAGCATCTGCGAGGCGGCGTCGGAGAGATGCGCCTGCGTAGCGCCGCTGCCGGAAACCTTCGGCAGCTTTTCGATCTCGCGCATGGCGTCGGCCTGCACCGTCGCCACATGCAATCCCACGCGCTCCAGCAAAGGCGAGACGATGCCTTCGCGGTCTTCCAGCAGCGCCGCCAGAATATGTGCTGGCTGCAGCTCAGGATTGCCGTGCTCGCTGGCGAGATCGTTCGCCCGCTGCATGGCTTCCTGCGCTTTCACGGTCAATTTGTCCCAACGAATTGCCATGTCTAACTCCAGTTGTCAGTAGTCAGTAGTAGTCAGTAGTCAGTTGCCAGCTAAACGCTAGGCTACTCGCTTGCACTTCGGAAAATCTCTAAAGCCGAAAATCTTTGGCTGGCGATTACTTCCGAAGGCGCAACTGGGAACTGGCTACTGACAACTGCTTCTTCAGGCAACCTGCCCCTTGGTTGTGCCGTGGGTCTGGCTCTCCGGCTTTTTGCCTTCGATGGCTTTCTGGCTGCCTACGTTGACCTTGATCTGCTTCGGCTTGGCTTCGGCNNCGGCGCTCCACCCGACGGAAGTTCTCTTCCTTCTCTTCCTTCTCGAACTTGCGCTCGCCACTGACGGTCAAAACGTTGTTTTCCACCCGGATGTCCAGGTCTTTCTCGTCGATGCCGGGCACTTCCAGCTTCAACTGGATGCTCTGCTCGTCCTCGTAGATGTCAACTGGGGGAGCAAATGCGCCAGCGGTCAGCGACTCTTCGCGCCCGCCGCCATACTGCTCTTCAAACAGACGGTTCATGCGTTGCTGCAGAGAATTCAATTCACGGAACGGGTCCCAACGGGTCAATACAGTCATGGTTGCAAAGCCTCCAAACAAAGTTTGTGGTCTTTCCGACCATCGCTAAGTTTGATGCATAACTTAGCGTAAAGGAAGCATAAAATATGAGTGTATTATTGTCAAATAGCAAGTACTGGTTGAGAACTGCAGAATAACTAAGATTAAGCTA
>PLBW01000055.1 GCA_003135475.1 Acidobacteriaceae bacterium | reverse complement strand
TGGGAGACGATGGACGGCAGTAGATCCCGGTGGTACGCACCGCGACAACGAAGCGTCCGTCCTGCCTGGCATCACGCGCCATTACTTGTTGCCAATGGTTTTCGTTCTGGTTTTCATTCTGAAGTTGGGTTTGCATGGTCACAGCGTAGCTGCGGCTTGGAGGCGGCGCTATCCGGCCCTTGCGGGCAAAGCGCTTTGACAACGCGGCTCCCTTCAGGGCTACGCTGCCACCAGCCGTTGCCTTCGGACTAGTCCCAATCTTTCTCATGTTCCCAGACGTCGTGCAAGCTTATCTTCAGTCCCCGGGCATACCAGATGTCGAACTTCTCCAGCGCGTATGGATACTCAAAGTGTCCAGCCCATTCGGCGTGCTCCGTGATGCTCTTGAGATGCTCAGGATTATCTTCGTCGACCACGATTATGCTCTCGCCCGTATAGCCGTGAATTCCCCAGTACCAGTAGTTTTGATGAAAGCAGATGGCGGGCGGCAAACCATACTTCGGGCCGAAATAGTCAATCGCGCCAGCCTGCCCGTAATCGCCGGTCTTGATGGCCGTCTTGGCCTGCACGTCGGGAGGCAGGCTGTGATAAACGCGGGCCACTTCGGCGACCATGGCTTCCCAGCCAAGCTCGTCGGAATAGTACTGCGGCAGCGGAGAGCGCGCGTGACTGTGTTCGCTAATTGGCGGCGTAAAGTGAATGGCCCGCGTGAACGCGACGAAATGCGCGGGGCTGATGACGGGCGCAATCAGTGGCAGAAACACCAGCGCCGGAACCACGAGCACCAGAACAAACACGGGTTTCAGCCAGGTGCGCCGGGTGCGCTCGATCCATTCTTCGCAGACCACGCCGCCAGCAGCGAAGAGCATGGGATACGCAGGAGCGACATAGTAATCCTTGCCGTGCAGAATCATGAAGACGGCTAGCGTGACCAGGTACGCCCAGCCTAGGGCGCGATAGCGCCTCCCTTCGCGGCCAACGAACAGCCACCCCAATCCGGCCAGCCACAGCGGAAGCGCAAAGGGATTCACCATCAGGATCTGTCGCAAGAAGAAGCCAACGGGGTTCAGTTCAACATCTCGACCGCTGGCGTGGATGTTGTGCATTAGCTGCACGAAAGGCCAATCGCGATGGACATTCCACAGCAAGTTGGGCAGGAAAATCAGAAATGCCAGCCCGCCGGCGATCCAGATCCACTTGTGGGTGAAAGCCTTGCGCTCCGGTGTGAACAGCAGTCCGACGACGATGCCCAGACCGAACACGGCCATCGAATATTTGTTTTCGAGACCGATGCCCGCCAGCACACCGAACCACAGCCACAGCTTCTGATTGCCGGTCTGGATGATCCGGATGACGACCGAGGCGCAGCCCATCCAGAGGAGGGCCTCGAAATCGTTCGTCCCAAGCAGGTGGCCATTGATCACGAAGACGGCGGAAACCGTCATGGCCAAAGCTGACAATGCCATTGCGTAGCGCCGTCCGCCGAACTGGTACGCCTGATATCCGGTGATTGCGATGGCTCCGCAGCCCGCGATTGCCGGGATGAGGCGGATAACAAACAGCGAAGACCCGAACAGCGTGGTAACCAGCCAGGTCACAGCCGAAATGAACGGCGGCATGTCCACGTAACCCCAGTCCAGATGCCGGCTGCAGGCGATGTAGTAAAGCTCGTCGCGAAAGATGCCGTAGCGGTTGGCGGTGAGCAGATGGAGCAAGAGGCGCGCCGCAACCATCAAGGCCACCACGGCAAAGCCACTGGCATACCAGCGAGCCGGATTCTTGCGATCTGCTGGCGGTGAAAGGTTGGGAGCCGCGGTAGCCATCCAGTTCTTTGGAGACGGAATGCCCACCGAGAATAATACGGAATTAGCAGGGAGTATGTTTCAGCGGATCCGGCGAATCGCCCTATTTGCTGCTGCCCGGGTTCTTGATTTCTTTCCATTGCAGGCTGAACACCGGCACTCCCGAGTGCTCCACCTGTATGTGATTGTGGTCCATGGAAAGCTTGCCATTGGCGGTTGAATTGATCCGCATGTCTGCTTCAAAGGAGGGCAGATGGTGAAGGCCCGGCGCCGCCGCTTGCGCGACAACGCGCGGTGTCGCCCGCGGTTCTGGCTCGGGCTGGCTTGTGCCCATTCGGCTGTCGAGGGCCGCCCCCAAAATCCTCTCTGATGCGCCTTGTTTTTTCAATTCGATCAGAGCGGCGGGGCTGGTGGCGAAATCAGTGTTCGACATCTGGATTTCACGCAGGATGATGCTCTCCGGAAGGCGCGCTTTCATCATCTTGACGATGTCCGCATTCGTCAGCACATTGTCCGTTGGGGCCTGCGCCAGCAGAGGAAGGGCCAGCAAGAAAGTTAATAGGATGGTCACTTGAAATAAACGAGCGCCTCGCATGTGCGGCGCCTCCTGTGCAAGAACTTTGGTGACTAACAATAAGGACCGGAGAGCGACTACTGCTCCAAATTACCAGCCATAACCATTGAACGCGCAACGTTCCGGACCTTGCAACATTATTTTTTGAGAACGACCGGTCAGACAAGGTGGTGAAGTTTCCGGACTCCCACCCTTTCGCAAAAGCGGCGAAAGGATGGGGCACCCAACCATTGGCAATCTTTGCTAACCATGTTACGATGGGGCCGCAGTCACACCGAAGAGACAGGAGCGCCGCCATGCCTACCCGCAACGTCAATTTGACCGAAGAGCTGGATCGCTTCGTGCTGACCAAAGTGGAGAGCGGGCGCTACGAAAACGCCAGCGAGGTGGTGCGCGTAGCGCTGCGGATGTTGGAGCGTGAGGAAGAGCAGTACGAGGCGAAGCTGGCCGCATTGCGAGCAGCCATTGACGAAGGTGATGCCAGCGGGCGTGCCAAGGGCAACGCGTTTGCACGTGTCCGGAAGAAGCTCAAGCTCCCCGTGACGCGGCGCTAGGCCGTGCCAGCGTTTCGTTTTTCGCGCCGTGCCGCGGCCGACCTGCTGAGCATCGCCGACTACACCCTCCGCACCTGGGGCGGAGCTCAGGCCGACCGTTACATCGGCGACCTTGAGACTTGTTGCCAGATGCTGGCCGACAATCCCATGTTAGGCCGATCATGTGATGATGTTCGCCCCGGCTTGCGCCGCATGGAGCACGGCAAGCATGTCGTGTTTTACCGGCTGCAGAAGGCCGGCGGCATCCTGGTTGTTCGCATCTTGCATCAGCGGATGCTACCCGAAAGCCAAGCCATCGAAGATTAGCGGTAGAAAGCAACCACGCCAGAAAACTGGCTGTCGCTGCCGAACCGCAGATCCCTCCGCTCGCCCGTCGCGGCGGGCTCGGTCGGGATGACAATTCAGGGGATAGGGACTAAAGGTTAGGGTGCAGGAGCGCTGCCACGTCTGACCACTGGCAACTGGCTACTGGCTACTGCTGTCCATTCCCGCTCGCACAATCGCCCTGGCCTGTCTGGCGGATTCGAAGATGTACGCCTCCATACCTAGATGGCGGGCGGCTTCGACATTGTTGGCGCGGTCGTCGAAGAACAGAGTGCGTTCCGCACGGCAACCTAGAGCGTCGAGACAAGCGCGGTAGATGGCTGGATCAGGCTTCAGGATGCCCAGCTCGCACGACCAGATCTTCACCTCGAATTCCTCGAGCCAACCGAATTTGCGCACCTCGGCCAGCAGGTCGTGAGGAATATTAGAGAGGATGGCGGTCCGCACTCCTTGTGCCTTGATCTCGCGCGCCAACGCGAGCGCCTCGGGATTGACGCGCAGCCACATCAGCGTTTCCATCTCGGCAATGCGCTCCACTTGCGCGGGCCGGAGTGCAACACCAGCGGCGTCGGCAAAAGCCTGCCAGTGCTGCCGGAAGTCGGCACGGCCAGCATCGTAGTCATGGCGAGTGGCGGAGTAGATTTCGAAGAAGGGCGGCTCGGTGATGCCAACCAGCGCCGCAAATTCCTGCAACTCAGCATTCGAAGGCGCGAGACTCAGCACCCGGCCATAGTCGAAGATGACAGCATCCCAGCGGCTCGATGGCATCGCTTCCATTCTTACACGGAGTGTTCCAAGCGAGGCTTGCTGACAGCGATTGTCGCCGTCCATAATGATTCCGCCGCGCAGAGGTATCAGCAACGAAACAGGGGAGTCGAAATGAGTGTGAACGCGCAGAACGGGCTCATCCATCTGGCGAGTCAGCACAGCGTTGAAGAAACCATGCAGCGCCTCGAAGCGCTGCTCAGTGAGCGCGGAGTCACCATCTTTGCGCGCATAGATCACAGCGGCGAGGCCGCGAAGGTTGGACTCGCCATGCGGCCTACCAAGCTGCTCATCTTTGGCAGTCCGAAGAGCGGAACTCCGTTGATGCAGGCTGCCCCCAGTCTTGCGATTGACCTGCCGCTGAAAGCATTGTTCTGGCAGGACGCGGAGGGGAAGGTTTGGCTCACCTACAACGATCCTGCGTACTTACAGCAGCGCCACAGTTTTCCTGCGCAGCTGCTTCCCAACATTGCGGGAGTGAGTGCATTGTTGGGGAAAGCGGTGGAATGATGCCGGCAGATTTGTGGCTAAACACGCTCCTGACCGCCTGAACATTGCTTGTGAAGCGATCTAACTGGCTCGCAGCAGCATCAGCGTAACGTCATCGTGCTGCGGGGCGTTGGCGACGAAGCGGTCGAGGTCGCTCAGGATGTGATTCAGCAGCGCAGCGGGTGCATACGTCAAACCAGCCTGCAGCACCCCGAATAAGCGGGCCTCACCATACTCCTCTTGCTGCTGATTCTCCGCTTCGACCACGCCGTCGGTGAAGATCACCAGCCAATCGCCAGTTTGTAGAGTTGCCGAGCTCGACTCATAAGGGGCATTTTCCAGGATGCCGAGCGGCACGCCGCCAATCTGCAGGCGCTCAATGTTGCCGGACTGACGCCGCAGTATCGGACTGTTATGGCCGGCATTGACGTAGCTCAAGGTCCGCAACATCGGATCGTATTCGGCGATAAACGTAGTGGTGAAGCGACGGCCGTTCTGGCTGTTGCTGCACGCATACCCATTCATGCGGCCCACCAGTTCGACCAGCGGGCCCGGCGTTGTGCAAAGAGTTTTCAGGCTGGCTTGAAAGGTAGCCATCAGCATGGCGGCCGGGATGCTTTTCCCGGCCACGTCAGCCACCGCAACCAGGAATGTCTCGCCGGATAAAGCTGAACCGGGGCGCGCGAAGACATCATAATAGTCGCCGGCCACGGTATTCGCCGGACGGGTAGCAAATGCGATGTCGAGGCCGGGGACAGCGGGAGGACTCGCCGGCAGCAGCCACGCCTGGATTTCTTTCGCGATCTGGAGATCGCGTTTCATGACTACCCGGTCGGCTACCTCCAGAATCACCAGGACGAGCAGCAACAGGCCGCCCCAAAAGGAACCGCTAAACCAGAAGACCCTCGCTGCTCCAGTATTGTCCTGCCCGGAACCTCCTATGTTGGTAAAGAGGAACACCAGTGCAATCAAAAGCAGAACGCGGCGCGCCGGGGTCAATTTTTCCAGCATCGCCCAGAAAAACTGGCGCGCGACATTGAAGAAGTGTTTGCGCTTGGATACTCCCGCGGTGCGAGTGGAATCTACGTCCTGAAAGTAAAGGCGATAACTGGAACGAGCGTCGGCCTGGAACTGATTCCAGAGCTCGTTGAGCTTCATGCCGTCGGTGACGCGCTGCCAGAACTTCTTGAGGCGCGTCATATTGGGCTCAACTCGCGCAGCACATTTATCCCCGCGGTGGCAAAGAACCGGCGCGCTGGTGGTTCCAGTTCATTTTGTCGAATCAGGATTATAGATGGTGAGAGCTGAGGCGAAGAACCATAAGGATTCATCCGGCGGCAAGCCAGTCACTGCCGTGTTTCGGGTTTTACCTGTTCATCGAGAAAGGCCACCGACTGAACCCCTGAGACCTCAAAGCGCTTGCGGCAGCGAATATTCTTGCAAGCGACAAGGTCGTCGCGCCGGACCATGTAGGAGCGGGCTTTGGCAAATTTCGCGCGGTCGCGCTCATCCGCCCGCGGAGGCAGTTGGCGTTTCTTGGTGCGGACGAACCAGCCTAAATCGTATTCGGCGGACTGATGGCAATGAGGGCAGTTTAAGGTCGCTTTCCTGGTCTCTTGCCGCTCGTCATACAGCTCGCGCTCGTCCATCAGGTTCCTCCGTGTTGGCCATCACAGAGCATGGCTCAACCCAGCCCATAGTATTAGAACACAACCGCCGCTTCGAGGATGTGATACGAGGTGCTGCTTTGCGCAGGACTATAGCGGTTCACCGATTTTCGCTCTAGGAACCAAGACCCAGCGGAGAGTATCCGCTGGGTCAGCCTGCCTCTGCTTGAAAACCCTGCTGCAGGTGCGTTGGGTAAGGAGGAGAATGGTAACCTGCGTCGCTTCGCCGCCGATACAGTTTCTTATCTGGGCGGCCCGGGTTTCACTGCCGTTGCTGAAGTTAGAGTGCCACTTCCCGCCCGGCCAGAACATCCCCCCGAGGCCGTACAGGTCGTGCCGCTTTCGTCGTATCGGAAACTGGCTGAGCAGTTCGTCCCAATCGCGGCACCAACCGCCCGGAACGGTGCTATCCTACGCGCAAAGGAGGGCTTCTTTATGGCTCGCTTTACGCTGTGCTTCATCCTGTTAGCCGCCGCCCTCAGCCATGCCAGTCCGCCGGCGTCCACACTTGACAGCCCGTTCGTAAGCTCGAATCTCGCTGCCCTCGACTCGCCGATGGCAACAGCCAACTGGCAGCAACCGTTGGTAGCGACCGAATCGCGCAATGACATCGCGCGCGCTAGTGCCGACCATGGAATCTGCTACAAGATTCGCGCTTACATTTTCAAGCGCGATGACGACCACGCGCCTCAGTTGCTCAGGAGCACAACCTGCGGTCCAGGTCAGCCTCGCGCCAAGGATGCTGTCTGGCCGAAGGCGCGAATGGTCCCGGCCGATTGAGATGGGGGCGATGCTTCTGTCGGGAAGTTCGCAAGGCTGGAGGCAAATGGCGCTATTGCCGGCACATTATTCTCCCCCGCTTACCTTCGGCGCGTAGGGGTTGTCATCCACCACCTGCCACACGGTGTCGAGCACAGTTCCGTCCACCCATTTCACGACGGCCACCGGACGATCAAGCAGCCGAGGTTTGGCAGGTTTCCCGCCGCAGATTTTCTCCACCTCGGTTTGCAGTTCTTCGATGGGACGAATCGGCAGGCCTTTGCCCTTCACCGCGTCGAGCAAGTCTTGCCGCCGCGGATTGATGGCAATGCCGCGTTCCGTCGCGACGACATCGATCAGTTCACCCGGCCCGGTCACCGTGGTCACCTCGTCAACGATCACCGGAATGCGGTCGCGGAACGACGGGACCGCAAGAATGGTGCATCCTGCGAACAGGCAATTCTGCCAGCCGCCAATTCCGTGCAGCAGCCGCCCGTCGGAATGGGTCACGACATTCGCATTGAAGTTGACGTCAACCTCGGTTGCGCCCAGCACGGCGGCGTCAATCATCGACGCGAAGTTGCCCTTGCCGTGGAAGTTGTACGAGGTGAACGGACTGGTGGCTACATGACGAGGATTGCTGGCGATCGAATGCACTGCGTCCAGGTCGAACGTCTGGCCGTCGAGAATGTACCCGATGAGACCTTCGTTGAGCAGATCGACAAGATACTTGGTTGAGCCGCCGCGCACGAAGCCGGCCTTCACGTTGGCCTGTTTCATCATGCCGGCCAGGTAGTCCACAAAAGCCAGCGCGATGCCACCTGCGCCAGCCTGGAAGGAGAATCCATCGCGCATGATTCCGCAGTCGCGAAGAAAGCGCGCAACAAGTTCGGAAATTCGCAGACGATCGGGACTGCGCGTGATCTGCGTGGTGCCGCTGACAATCATCGAGGGATCGCCGATCGAGTCAACCTCGACCACATAGTCAACGTTGTTGCCCTGGATCTGCCAGGGAACGCAGGGGAAGGGGAGCAGATTGTCGGTCACGACGATGACGCGATCGGCATAGACGGAATCGGCCAGGGCAAACCCCAGCGAACCGCACGCCGACCTTCCGTGCGATCCATCGGCGTTGCCGAAGAAGTCCGCTGTGGGCGCGGCGATCACAGCGATGTCAATATGGACTTCGCCATCCTGCACCGCCTGCCAACGTCCACCGTGCGAGCGCAACACTCCCAGGCCGCGCATGTGTCCGTGCGAACAATAATCGCCGAGCGGGCCATTCATGCTGCCTTCGATGTGATGCACCGCGCCCGACTTCATCAGATCGATCACGGGCTCGTGACACGGAAACGATGCGCTGGGAAACCAGACCAGGTCCTTGGCGCCCATGCGCGCGGCGGTCTGCAACGCCGTGAGCGCGACCCGGTCTCCATCGCGCAGGTGGTGATGGCTGCTGATGGTCATGCCATCCCGCAGCCCGCAAAGACGCAGCGCGGTTTCCAAGTCAGGGACGCGCTTGTCGCCGTTGGCGGGATAGTCACTGCTGCTGCGAATCGGCGGGGCGGCTTTGTTTCCCGTGGAACAATGCTGGTTGACTCCTTTGTACGGCGCCTGCTCGCGGCCGTTGACATGAGTTGGCACGCGCCGGCCGGCAGCATTCGTGACTAAGCTTGTTGCTACGCCCGCACTCATGAGGCTTCTCCAGCTGTCGGCTCGTCGGCAATGATGCCCATCTTCCTGGCCAGTGCGACCAGCTTCACTGCGCGTTGCACCACCGGCGCGTCAATCATCTTGGAGCCGAGGCTCACCACGGCAAGTCCGCGAGCTTGTGCCTCTTCGAAGGCCGCAACAATTGCCAGCACCTTCTCCAGTTCGTTCGGCGAGGGCGCAAAGGCGCGATGAATGATTTCAATTTGTACCGGGTGAATACAGCCCATGCCCTCGAATCCCATGGCACGTGATGCCTCGCCCCAGTGCAGCAGCCCCTCGGTGTCGGCGACGTCACCGTACACCGAGTCGATGGCCTGCACGTGCGCGGCATGGGCGGCGTTCACCACACGCATGCGGGCATAGAGCGATTCACTTCCGCCCGCAGTCTTGGCCACGCCGAGATCTGCGGTGTAGTCCTCTAACCCGATGGTGATGGCGGCAATACGCTCCGCCGCCGTCGCAATGGCGAAAGCATTCTCGATGCCCAGCGCCGATTCGAGAATCGGCATCAGCCAAATGGGACGCGCGACGCTCGCCCCTTTTGCGATCGAGTCGATAGCTCCCACAACGTCAGACACCTGGTCGGCGGTTTCGACTTTCGGAATCAGAATGAGATCGGGCGACTGCGGAACAATCTCTTCCAGGTCGGCCAGTCCGAGCGGAAGTTGATTGATTCGCACCATGCGCTCCGCCGCGCCGAAATCCACGGCCCGCAGCGCATTGCGAACCAGCAGCCGCGCCGCATCTTTCTCGGCATAGTGCACCGAATCTTCCAAGTCGAGAATGACTGCGTCCGGCCCATGCAGTCCGGCATTGATGAAGTATTTGGGTTCGTTACCGGGAAGATAAAGCCGTGAGCGCCGCAGACGGTCTCGCTGCGACGGCGCGGCCAGCGTCGCCGCTTCCGGCAGCACTGACTTGCGTTGTGCGAGCCCGGCGCGGCGCACCGCCGCCTCGATGCGAGCTGCAATCATGAAGGGCAGTGCGCCTTCATCCACGATCTCGATGAACGCATGCTCGATGCCCAGCGCGCACAGCACGTCGCGCACTTGCCGCCGGATGACCTCGCCGTAATACAGCTCGACGCGCGAGCGCAGGTCGATCTCAATTCCGCCGCTGCCGCGCTCTTCGAAGCTAACGTACAAGTCGGAGCGAACGTCGTCGCCGGCGCGTCCCGCTTCGCCTCGTCGTGATGTGCTAATTTTTGCCGCTGCCGGCATAAGCCTTCTCCACTGTCACCCCAAGCTTCGCCAGGATGGCATCTGTCATCTGGGTTGTCGAGGCCGCGCCCTGCGCCAGCGATTTCGTCCCGCCGGAGAGCCGCATCATGTCATAGGTGCGCACTTGGCCTTCGGCCACAACCGCAGCGATAGCGTCGCGAATCCTGCGCGCCTTGTCGTTCTCGCCGAGATGGTCGAGCATCATCGCCGCCGAAAGAATCATAGCAATCGGGTTGACAATCGGCGGATCCAGCTCGGCATACTTGGGAGCGGACCCATGTGTGGGCTCGAATACCGCAACCTCGTGGCCGATGTTGCCGGAAGCCGCAAAACCAAGCCCGCCAACCAGTCCCGCGAATGCGTCGCTGATGACATCGCCGAACAAGTTGCTGGCCACGATCACGCTATACTCTTCCGGGTTCTTGGTCAGCCACATGGTCTGCGCGTCGATGTTGGTGGACCACAGCGCAATGTCGCTGTACTGCTTCTGCACTTGCTTGGCGACTTCTTCCATCATGCCCGAAGTTTCGCGCAACACATTGGGCTTCTCGCAGATGGTCACCGATTTGCACCCGTGATTGCGCGCATAAAGGAATGCGGCTTCGCAAATCCGGCGCGCTGCCGGACGCGTAATGATGCGCACTGAAATCGCAAGGTCCTCGCCGGCGACGTTGGCGAACGGCTTGAACTTCGGGTGGGTGCGCAGGGCATCACGCACCGGTTGCGGAGGATTTGTCCACTCCACTCCCGCATACAATCCTTCCGTGTTCTGGCGGAAGATCACCACGTCCACCTTGGGTTCCTCAAAGGCGCCAGCGGGTTTTTTGCGGATGAAATTAAGCGGGTTGCCGGGAAACGACAGGCATGGCCGCATGCACACGTCGAGGTTGAAGATCTGCCGCATGGAAACAATCGGGCTGAAGTATTGATAGCCCTTGCCTCGCAGCCCAGGGCTCAACTCGGCCTCAGCTTCCTTCTTCGGCTTCGAGGTGATGGCGCCGAACAGGCCAACCTTGTACTGGCGCAGCAGCTCGATGGTGCGCTCGGGAAGAGCATTGCCTTCCTTGATCCAGCACTCCCAACCAATGTCGGCGTGGATGTATTCGGCCTCGAAACCGACGGTGTCGAGCACCCGAATCGCTTCGGGCAGGACCTGGTTGCCAATGCCATCGCCCGGCATGGACACGATTTTATGTTTTGCCATGAATGCCAATTCCTCTAACCTAGTTTGTCATCCCGAGCGAGGTCGCCGCGGGGACCGAGTCGAAGGACCTGATTTTCTGCCGTCCCTACGGGACTCAGATTCTCTCTCACGCCCACCCAGCCCGCCGCGGCGGGCTGGGCTAAGCCCTTCCGCCCCCCAAAGCGGGGCTCGTGTGTCGCACGCCACAATGTGTCACATTGTGAGACTACCGCTAAACCTGCGCCGCCACCCTGCTCAATCCCAGCTTTTGGCTCACCAAATTCTCCACGCCACCAGCAATCACCAGCGACTGCGGAACGCTGCCTAGCGCCGGGAAGGCGAACTGCTCGTCTGCGTAACGTATGGTGCTTGCGGAAAAATCGACCTCGACCTCGTCACCGGGAATAATCGTCTTCTCCTTGCGCGCGACCGCATCTGAAAACTTTGCGCGCAACCGGTTCACCAGGCTGGGCGTCTCGATGCAGAGAAAGCCGTTGTTGAATGCGTTACGCAGATAGGTCTGCGAGAAGCTGCCCGCGATCACCAGTGGAATGCCCTTGTATTTCAGCGCCGTCACCGCCTGCTCGCGACTGGAACCCGTACCAAAGTTGAAGCCCCCGACTATGACGTCCCCCTCACGCGCGCGCCCAGCAAACTGCGGATCGTAATTTTCCATTACTACGCCCGCCATCATCTCCGGGGTCATGTCTTCGCGATAGGTGTAGTCCTTGCCGTAGATGCCGTCGGTGTTCAGGTTGTCTTGCGGAAGGAAGATCAGCCTTCCTCGCACGCGTTGCGGAAATCCGGGCAGGATTTCAACTCTCTCGGCCGAAGCCGAACCCGTGGCCAGCACTTCAAAATGCTTTTTCAGTTCGCAATACTCGGCTTCAACAGGTCCGCAGATGTAACCGGCGACGGCCGAAGCAGCGACGACCTCGGGACTGCCAAGATAGCACTGCGCATCGCGCGAACCCATTCGCCCCTTGAAATTGCGATTGGTGGCCGAGATGCCAACCTCGCCCGCTTCGAGCAACCCGGTACCCAGGCCGATGCACGGTCCGCATCCTGAGGGCAGCGGATGCGCGCCTGCTTCGAGCAGAGTTTGCCACGCGCCACGCTTTTGAGCTTCCTCCTGCACCGCGCGACTGGCGGCTGCGAGATACAATTGCACTCCCTCTGCGACCTTCTTGCCTTGCAGCACCTTCGCCGCGGCCTCCAGATCTTCCAGCCGCGAGTTCACACACGACACCAGGTACGCCTTCTGGATCGCAACTTTCCTTTTCGCGATTTCGGCGACTGACTCCATCACCTGCACCGTATCCGGACCAGAAACGTGAGGGGTGATCTCTGCGAGATTCAGCGTGATCCGGCCCGCGTACGTCGCGTCTTTGTCTGGAGCCGGAGGATTCGTGCGCCACTCCTCGAACTTCTCTTCGGGAATACGCATGACCCCTTGCACCCGCAATTCCTGATTGCGCGCTTCGAGGTAACGCAGGGTGACTTCATCCACCGGGAACCAGCCGACCAGCGTTCCCCACTCGGTGGACATATTGGCGATGGTCAGCCGCGCATCCATGCTGAGCGACGCCACACCGGGGCCGGTGAATTCGACGGCAGCGTTCAACACTTCTTCCTGGTTGTAGAGTCCGCACAACGTCACGATCACATCTTTGCCGGTTGCACCCGGCGCAAGCCGCCCTTCCAGCACAACCTGTATTGTGCGCGGGATTTGCCACCAAAACTCACCCGTCGCCCAGATTGCGGCAGCGTCGGTGCGAACCACCGGCGTGCCGATCGCGCCCAATGCGCCGTACATGTTGGAGTGCGAATCGGAGGCGACGACGAACTTTCCCGGCAGCACGTAGCCCTTCTCCACCATGATCTGATGACCAATGCCGCTGCCCGGCGGATAGAAGTCGATGCCTTGCTCGCGCGCAAAAGCCTCCATACTGCGATACTTCGCCAGGTTCGACGCTTCCGTGTTCTGAATGTCATGATCGGCCGTGATTACGGGCTGCGCCGGATCGTGCACCTTCTTCGCGCCGATGGCCTTGAACTTCTTCATCACCGCAGAAGTGTTGTCGTGGGTCATCACGTGATAAGGCCGGACGGACAGGAAGTCACCGGCGCGCAGCGGGCGGCCCGGCCCCTCGGCCATATGGGCTTGCGCGATCTTTTCGACGATGGTCTGTCCCATCTCAATGACCTCCGGCTGCCGGTATCCGGTCGGCCTTGAACAGCTTCATCAGCGCAGTCACGCTCGGCTGCTTCTCCAGGTTCCAGATCGCGTCCATGGCGCGGCGACGGGCTTCGCGCGACATCACCGGCTCCGCCAGCGCCTCGAATTTCTCTTCCACTTCCTTGTCGGTGAGCGGATTCCGCGGATCGCCCTTAGGATAGTCAAGCTGCGTCGTGAATTCGCGGCCATCGATGGTATGGATCCTGACGATCACCCGCTGCAGCGCCGGAAAGACTTTCTCGATCTCGGGATCGGCGGCGACCGTGATCTTGTTGAGCTGAGCGCGAATTACAGGGTCCATGATCTTTGCCTGGGTAAACTGCAAGGGAGTAACCTGGCGCTCGGCGATGGCAGCAGCGATGACATACGGCAGCGAGTGGTCGGCTGTCTCCTTGGTGTGCGGATCGTACTTGCTGGGATCGCTAAGAATGTCGGCCCCGCGCGCCGTGGTGCGGATGTGTACTTTTGCTATGTCGTTGGGCTTCAGGTCGTGGTCCTTCACCAGTGCCAGCACGGCGGAGATTGGCGTATGCGTCAGGGCCTCGGTGGGAAACGCCTTCATCCCACATTGTGTGATACGCCACGACTCGCCTAAACCGTCGGTCAGAATATTCAGCTTCCACTCCGGCCCAAAGCAATGGACCAACCCTTCTTTGCCGTCTAGCACGTGCTCGGGGCCGGTATATCCCTTTTCAGCCAACAAGGCTGCCAGCACGCCGCTCTGCGTGGCCATGGGATCGACGGTGTTCTTCATCATGGTCAGTTTGCCGGCGGTGACCGCGCCCAGCGTGGCGCGCGCGCTGGCGCTGATGCCGATGGCGTGCTGAATTTGCTGCGCGCTGAGATACAGCATGCGTCCGGCCACGATCGGCGAGACGAACGCGGTCAACGTGGCATGATGCCAGCCGCGCTCGCGAATGCCTGGGAAGGCCGCTTCGCACAGCCGCATCTCAAATTCGTGGCCCAGCACCAAACCGACGATGAGTTCGCGCCCATCGCTGCCAGCGCGCTCGCCAGCGGCCATCGCCGCGGGAAAAATGTCGGAGGGATGCGAAGGGTCCTGCTTCCAGTAAATGTCGTTGTAGTCCATGCAGCGGATCATCAGTGCGTTGGCCAGCGACGCCGACACCACATCCATCTGCTGGCCAGTCCCAATCACGGTTGCACCACTCCGGCCTGCAATCTCGTTTAGCACCTCCAGCGCGATGATCACGTCATGCTGCTGGTAGCCGCCAAGGGCACAGCCAATGCTGTCGAGCAGGAGGCGCTTGGCCTGATGCACCGCGTCTTGGGAGAGTTGCTCGAATTTCACGCCGGCGGCCCATTGCGCCATGATCGCCGTGATCGTCGGCTTGGCTGCCGCTTTGCTCGGCGCTGGCGAAGTTGTGGTTGACATCAGAGTCTTCTCCTCGTTTCCTTCTATTTCGCCAGGTTCTTGAACGGCAGAAAGGCCATGAAATCGGCGTGGTGCACGATGTAGGCCTCGGTGGTGCGCTTCACCAGGTCGCCTTCCGCAGCATGCGCCGCAATGATATGACACACCGCGTCGGGCACGCCGCATTCCATCGCCAGCGCCACCCCGGTAAACGGATGCCGCAGCAGCTCGCCACGCTTGCTTTGCCGGGTCTTGCCGTCCACGTTTTCGTACTCCAGCAGCTTGCCGACATCGGCCAGGATTGCACCCGCAATCACGGTATCCATGTCGATGGGCAGTGCGCGCCCCATAAACTCCATCATGCTCTCGGCCGCCTTGCGCGCGATGTGCACCACGCAGCGCTTGTGCTCCATGAACGTCGTAGGGCAGTTCGGCACCAGCAGGGTGAACGGAATGCGATTGAGGTCGTCAGGAGAGAGCGGGCTGAGTTCCAGGGCACGCTGCCAGGTCTTCGTGACCTGCTCGCGCAGCTCGGGAGACTGAATCCACTCGATCTCGGGCCACAATTTAAGGACCGCTTCGCGCATTGCTACTCCTAGCAAAATCCCCATGCAAAACCGGCTCGGATCGGGCACCGTTTCGCCCTTGCGCCCGGGGATCAACAGGGCGATATCCTGTCCGAAGGCCAAACAAGTATTCGTATCATTTCTTGCCGCGGGAGAGCTAGGACGCGCGTCACAGAAAAAGGGCCCATGGCTTCCGCCTTCTTAGCTTGTCACGTGCCGGTGTGCGGTACGTCACTGACGAACCGGCAGATGCAGGCGTGAACTTCTGTTAGGTGTCCGGGGAGAGGATACCCGGCTTTTTTCCCACACCACTTCGTCGAGTGTGCGCGAGAAACAAGGCCCTCGAGCTTCCTTCTTCCAGATTTTCAAGTGCGCACGACCGTTAGACAATTTCGTTGCAGCAGATAGCTGAGAAGTGGAACCGATGCGCCACAGATGGAATTCTCGCGGCTTATTTTTCCGCACATGCGCGCCCGCGGCCAGGGCTGCGCTGGCGATAGCGTTTACGCTAACGGCTGTGTTGACCCAATCGGCGCCGGCCCAGAGGTTCCAGGCCGGCGGCCAGTCTACGCCGTTGCCCACTCAGGATGCTAGCCAATCTGCGCGCGCCTTTCCTCGACTGAGCCTTGGGAGCGACCACGAACTGGTATATGTCGGCATGTTTTCGTCCGACGCGACGTTTCGAGGGCCATCGAAGTTCACTCATTTTCTCGAGGCGATGAAGGTGCCCCCCCCCGACAGTCTATCGGAACAAGCCGCCAGACAAAGTGCCGTTCCTCCCTGGATGCTTTCTTCCGACGTGCGGGTCATGGACGATGTTGAGCCACCGGGGCACGCAATGGCCCTGCCGGAAGTGCACTCCCTTGCGGGTAGCGTTCGCGATGCCGTTGTTTCCTTCGTTTACGGCCGGCCCAGCGTGCTGCGGACACCGCAATACCTGACCACCGACTCCCGGCAGCGCGTCATCCTTAGCGATCCTGGCATTCCCGCCGTACATGTATTGGACCCAAAGAGAAGAACCTCCTTCAGCATTGTTGGCGGGCAAGGCCGCCGCCTGCAGTCAGCGGCCGGAGTGGCCGTAGATGGAGAAGACAATATTTACGTTGCCGACCCCCAGCGTGGAATGGTTTTGGTGTACGACCAATACGGAACGTTTGTACGTTACATCGGAAATTTCCACGGCGAAAAACTGTACCAACGCCCCACAGGAATTGCGATCGACCGCAAGGCGGCCCATTTATATCTTGCCGACAGCCCTCGTCATCTCATTTTCATGCTTGACCTGGAAGGCAATCTGCTGAAGCGTGTGGGGCAACAGTGGGACGAGACCGGCAGTGGAGGATTGAAGCTCAGGACTAAAACCGGGCCGGGAATGTTCAACGATCCAACGGAGATTGCGGTGAACGATCACGAAGTTATTGTTCTGGACAGCTTTGGGACGCGCGTTCAGACCATGGACTTGGACTGCAACCTGCTTGGAGGTTTCCCCGTTCTGAATGCTCCCCACCGTGAGCCTGACTGGAAAGACGGATTGGGACTGGATCGGGACGGCAACATCTATGTATCGGATGTCAGCACTTCCGAGGTCAGAATGTACAACAGCAAAGGCGGCCTTCTGGCTTCTTTCGGCCAAGCCGGTTCCAGAATGGGCGAGTTTAGTGCTCCGAGAGGGTTGTGGGTCGATGCGAGCAACGGCCTGTACGTCGCCGATACGCAAAACGTTCGCGTCCAGCTCTTTCGTTTGACCAGTGGGGGCCAAAGGGACTGGATGCCTGGGTCAGGCAAATAGGATGCAGCTGGCGTTTCACCCACGCCTGCTTACATAGTCCAGGTGACGTGCTCGAGCTGGTTGGTGATTTCCTCGGCTGGCGTTGCCGGCGGAAAGCGCATCGGTTTGCCTATCACGACCGTCAGCTCTCCGGGGCGCGCGATTTTGTGGCCGGCCATCTTCATCTGATACAAGCCATCGATCCGCATGGGAACAACCGGGACGTTCAGCCGTGAAGCCAGCATTCCGACACCTGCGCGGAATGGCGACGGCTTGCCATCCGGGGTGCGCACACCTTCGGGATAAACCAGAACGCTGTAGCCGCGATCCACCGATTCACCGGCGTAGGCGAAACTCTCGCGCACACCCGACTGCTGCGGCAGCGGAAAGACGTTGAACAGGGCAACTACCAGATAGTAACCGGCCCGGTATGCCCAACGCACCAAGGGATTCCAGGTTGCCGGCGGCCGCCACATCTTCCACAGCATCTCTCCCCACATGCCGACCGCGAGCTTGTGCCGCACCCGCGGCGGAAGCGCGATCAGCGCGAAGCCAACATCGATGTAGGTAACGTGATTGCAACTGATGAGAAACGGCCCGTCAAGACCGCGCAGGTTTTCGCGGCCAACGATCGTGGGGCGCGCCCTGATCATGGTCGTCGGCCAGGTAAGCAGATAGTAGATGAAGTTGCGAATCCACGTGGTCGGCCAGCGCTGAGCCCATCGCGGATACCGATAGCCGCTCTGCAGCGACTTCTGCGGCCCACGCAGCAAACGTTCGAGATCGCCAACCGTGCTGACGCTGGTGAAGTTCGCCTCGTTGAGATCGACCTGGTAGCGGTCTTCCAGCGCACTCATTAGTTCGACGCGGTCCATGGAGCTAAGGTTCACGTCTCCGTCGAGCCTGGCATCGGGGGTGAGCGGGCCGGTGCTGCGTCCAGTGACGCGCGCGATCAGGTCCGCCAAAGCGCCCTGCGGCACGCTGGCTCCATCGTTGCCCGAGGCGAAGTGTTGCTGCACCGCCTGCTGGATGGCGGCGATCCTGGGCTTCTGCGTAGGAGTGCGCGGGAAGTCTTGCTCGGGCCACACAAACCAGCGGCGCATCTGCTGATACTCAGCGAGCTGCTGGTTGGCACGCCTGACCGCTGGCTCTGGATCGAGGGAATCGCGCAGGATGAGAACGGCGCAAGGCTCCGCGTTTCCTCCCTGCTCCAGGCCGACGACGACGCAGTCGCGTATCGCAGGCTGCTGGCGCAGCGCATTCTCGAGGTCCTCGGGATAAATGTTCATCCCTTCGCGTGTGACGATGACATTCTTCTTACGGCCTTTGAAATAGAGATTGCCTTCCGCGTCGAGTTCGCCAAGATCGCCGGTGCGAAACCAACCTCCCTCGCTTAACACCGGCTTCAGTTCTTTTCCCTGCCAATATCCGGCAGCGACGTTGGCGCCACGTACCAGGATTTCGCCATTCTCATCGAGCTTGATCTCGCGACCCTCCAGGACCTTGCCAATCGACCGTTTGCCGGTGCGGAACGGATGGTTCAGGGAAATCAGCGATGTTGTCTCGGTGAGACCGTAACCCTGAATTACGACGAAGCTTAACCGCCCCCAGAACTCTTCGGTCTCGGCGTCGAGCGCCGCGCCTCCTGAGATGAAGGCCCAGAACTTCCATCCGAATTGGCTGTGAATTTTCCGGAAGCGCCACCAGCGCCTCGCGAAGTGCTGGTTGTTTGCGGCCTCGAATTGGCGTTGAAACCACTGCTGCCGGCCCGCTCCTTCGAAGTCGCGCAGCAGCTTATCTTTCAGCGACTCCATCAGGCGCGGCACCGCGACTACCACCGATACGCGTTCTCTCTTGATGACATGCAGAACTTCCGTCGGGTTGAGCGTGTCCTGAAAGATCACGGTGGCTGACAGCAATTGCGGCAGGAAGATTCCGAGGAACTGCCCAAAGACGTGGCTTAACGGCAGCAGGTTCAAGAATCGCAAGGGATGGAAGATGCGCTCGTAGCGGAGGTATTTGCCGATCTCGCGCTCCAGCGGTTCCAAGTTGGCCAGGATGTTGCCATGAGTGATGACTACACCGCGCGGTTCGGCAGTCGTGCCCGAGGTGAAGACGATCTGCACGATGTCGTTGCGCGTGAGAGGCGGCGGAACCACGGGCTGATCGGAGTGCGCCGCGAGCTGCTCGCGCAGGGTTTCCAGGTTGATCTCTGCGATGCCCGAGATGTGGTTCTGCATTGAGCCAACGCAGAGCCTGGCATCCACCTGTTGCGCGACACGCCGGGCGAAGTCGGGAGCCGCGATCTTGTCGATGGGCACCACGATGGCGCCACGCAGCAGGCACCCGAAAAATGCGACCACCCACTCCGCGCAGTTCTCGCCCCAAATGAGGACCTTATCCCCCTTGCCGAGGCCGCGCTGTTCCAGCTCGCGCGCAAAGCGATAGGCGTTGCTCAGCACATCGCCGTAGATCCATCGCTGCATGCGATAACCGCGATGTTGGGCGTAGGCCACCTCGCGAGCGTGGCGACGGAAGTTATCGAGATATTCCAGGATGGTGGTGCGTGCCATCTGCTGACAGTTTAACCGTTCGAACGACGGTGGAGTCGGGGCCTCGGTCGCGCGGCTCGCCAATCATGGAGCGCGGCGTAACTCCAAATCGCGAGCCGCAGCGTTTTCGATTTTCTCGATCACGACGATGGCCACCCATTCGTTATTGCGATTCAGGTAGCGAACCATCCGGCCGCCGAGAATGTTTGCTACTTGTTGCGGAGCGAGCTCCTGGTGGTAGTCGAAGAAACGTTCCTGCAGTTCCTCGCCGAAGGGCAAACTCCGGAACAGAGGATGCGCTGGCTGCCACTTGGTCGGAAACAGCAGCGCCACGTCGAACTGATCGGTCGCTTGCGCGGCCCGTTCGATTTCGAGGGCGGAGAAGTTCTCGATGGGCACAACCGTGAGCGGCTGTTTGACGTATCCCAGGAACGGGCGCGTTAGCTCATCGGAAGCCGGCCACGCCGTGAGCACCTGTGCGTGTGGGAAGCGCACCGCCAATTCATCGGCCGCCTGTTTGTGGAGGATGACGTAATCGCGATACAGCAATGTGTCCTCAGGAGCGATGCGATAGGGCGGCGGAGTTAGCAGTGCGAACACAAAAGCTACACAGGTCAACGCGATCCACCAGGGCCAATGTAGGGCGCGACGCCACAGCGTGGAAACACAAAGCAGGATTACCAGCGGCGTCGCCGGAAGCATGTAGCGAGCCAGCACAGCGCCTCCAAGGGCTGACAGAGCCAGGACGTGCGCCAGGATGACGACCCCGAAGACGAGCTGCACATTGATGGGAATGCGGGACCGCAGTGTGCCGTCGGGCTCCGGCAGCGGAGGGAGGCTCATGGCAAAGGCTGCGGCCAGCGTCAGCACGAACAGGTTCAGATAGCCCAGCGCGTGCCAGAGCCGCACCAGGACGGCGAGAAGGATGCGAAGTGGGCTGAGGGTAGCTTGCAGGTTGTAGCGCAGGTACTCGGGATTGCCGAAGTAGAAGCCGGTCCGGTGGTGGTGATAGAGGAACCAGAGCGCAAGGGGCACCAGGCACAGGAGAAACGAGAAGGCGGCCAGCCGGTTGCGATGATATAGGCAGAGCGGTTCGGGTCGCCGTGTATTCCGTTGCAGCAGGGGACACAGCAGTTCCCATGCCAGCAGCGCTAAGGGCGTCACGATGGCAGTCTCCTTAGCGAGAGGCGCCAGAGCCAAGAACACGATGGTGGCCACCGGTCTTTGCTCCACGTACATTGCCAGTCCCCAAAGCGTCAATGCGCAAACCATCATGTCGAGGTGCGCCAGCGAACTTTGCGCAAAGAACACCGAATAGACCGCTGTGCATAATACGGTTGCGGCAGCGACTTGCTCGTTGGCCACATCGCGGGAGAGCCGCCACAACCCCAGCAGGGCGAACGCCGAGATCAGCAGCATCGCAGTTCGCGTCACCGCTGGTGTGAAGCCACTGAACTTCCACCAGAACGCCAGCCACAGCATTACCAGCGGGGGATGTGCGTTGGAGAGCGTGGTGTGAGGAATGAGCGAACCGGTGAGTAAGAGATCGTGTGCCGCCGGAATAAAGTAGCCCGCTTCATCCCAGAAGTACGGCAGCCGGAGTAAAGGCGCATGGGTGATGAAGAGGAAGACAAAGATGAGGGCGTAGGCGAACAGGTATTCGCGCAGGCGGGCCTGAAGACTCGACAGCCGCAAATTGTCCGCAGGTTTTTTCATTTCTGCAACGTGTCAGCCGACTGCCCCGCGCAATCGGATAACCGACGGCGAGGCTGTCAGAGACTAAAGGCGAAGGAGGCTGCAATCGTCATTCAAGCGCTAGTGGAACTGGGCCATGAGATCCTCGATTCCGGAGCCGTTGCCTCAGCAACGAAGACTTTCGTCCGCTTCAAACGCTTACCGCTGCGACGCCCAAAATAACCAACGCGGCAAGCCTCTTAATGAACCGGACCCGTCCCGGGCCCCATGCGGGGATCCAGCTTGACCTCGCCGAAGGTGTTCTCGTAGTTCACCAGGTTCTGCTGCAGGATGGTGTAGAGCGCTTTTGCCTGCTGCGGGCTCAAATAGATTCCCTGGAAGTTGCGCACCTCCACGCGGGTTTCGTCCTGCTGTTGCAAGGTGCCAAAAATCAGGAAGAAGTCCCACACGTTCACCCGTACTTGGACGCTGTTGGCATAGTTTTCGCGATAGTCGGGGGTATTGGTTAACTGAATCAATGGCTGCGGAGGATTCGACATGATGACCTCGAAAATCGCAGTGTAGCAGAACAGTAGCCAGTAGTCAGTTGCCAGTTGTCGGTTATCCGATTGAGACTCCGGAAACTCAGAACTGAGAACCGACAACTGGCCACTGGCAACTGACTACTAATAGAAAACGGCGGCCCCGAAAGGGAGCCGCCGAAGTGAAACAGAATCAAATTGGTTAGAAGACAATCTTGCCGGCGAACTGGATGATTCGTCCCGAAGGCAGACCGGGGAAGAACGATCCGTAGGGGCCAGTTGGCGGCGCCGCCGTGGTGGTGAGCTGACCAAAGGTTCCATCCGCGAGATTGAGGTCAGGGTTGGTGAAATTCGGGTGATTGAATATGTTGTAGAAGTTGGTGGTGAAGTTGAACAGGAACTTCTCCGTCAGCTTGAAGTTTTTTCCGACGGTGACGTCGGAGTCGAAGAAGTGAGGTCCACGGTACTGGTTCCGGCGCTGGTTCGGCCAAGCTCCGAACGCGTCCGAGGATGTGAAGGCATTGGGGTTCAGGCACTGACTGTTGCCATTGACGCAACTACCCGTTTGGCCATTCTGAGAAATCACGTTCGCGACCGTATTGGTCGGGCCATAGTTGGTAATACCAGTGCTGCCATCAATGACCGAGAGGGGCAAGCCAGAGCGCCAGAAGAAATTCTCCGACAGAATCCAGCCGCCCAAGGCCTGGTTGGCAAAGCTGTTGCTGAACTTGTACGGCATCGTCCACACGTAGGTGCCGTTAAAGCTGTTGCGGACATCGTAATCAGAGTTGCCGTAGTTGTTGCACGCCAGACAGTTGGGGTTGATCTGATATTGTAACGACCCGAACGTCTGAGAGGCGTTGTAGGGCTCGCCGCCCGCGTTGGAGATGTCATCCATCGCGTGGCTCCAGGTATAGCTGAACTGGAAGGTCAACCCATACCGCGCGCGCTGGGATATGTTGGCGGTGATGCCGTTGTAGTTGGATATGCCGCTGGAAGTGTACTGCTGAACCGCGGTGAATATGGAGGTGGGCGCCGTAGCGGGGAGCCCAAGCCCGGGGTCACCGTAGGCGTTTAAGCCCTCATTGTAGGTTGGGATATGAACGCCATGGTTGCCCACGTAAGTCAATCCCAGCGTGGTCTTGTCTCCCATCGCCTGTTGCATCCCGAAGCTCCACTCTTCCCAGTACGGAGTGTGGAAGGTCCCGATCTGGTTATGAATGGCCGGGGTGCGGAACTGGGATCCCAATTGTGCTTTGAGGGTGTTATAGGACGCACCGTTGTCAAATCCCGACATGATAGCCGCGGCAGAGTTCGCGCCCTGAATATAGGGACTGTTTGCGGTAGTGGTGTCGCCCCACGGCGTAGCGGTGATACGGACTTCGACCAATCCAGGCAGGTTGGTCATGAATTGATCACCTATTATCGAAGGGAAGGCATCATCGAAGATGCCAAAACCGCCGCGGAAGACGGTGTTCGGACCCAACGGCGTCCAGGCAAAGCCGAAGCGGGGCGCCAGGTCGATCTTGTCGGTGGCATTAAAAAGCTGGTGGTTGTGGCCGTTGATGATGGAGTTGTAGGGAGTGCTCTTGCTGAGCATGCCCGCGGCCAAAAGGTTCTGGAACGAGTTATTCAGCAACGCAGAGCAATTGGTCTGGCAGACCGGATTGGAGTTCTTCTCCGCACGCAGGGCCAGGGTGAGTGTCAAGTTGCTTTTAACCTTCCACTCGTCCTGTGCATAGACGCCGATTCCCCAGAGAGCAACTGGCTGCTCTGTCGCGGACGGAAAGCGCTGGCGGGTCTGGTACGCAATGCCGTTGTAGAAATCGGTTTGGCCGCCATCGCCGTTGCCCGAAATGTCAAGCCCGAGCACCTCAGGATTGTTGAGCACGCTGAAGGTGAAATCGCTGATGTCGTAACGGCGGAAATTGGCGCCGAACTTCAAGTTGTGCTTACCCTTCGTCCAGGAGAGATCGTCGAGGAACTGATACTGCGTGACGTCACGTCCTTGTGGAAAGCTGTACACTGCCCCCCCCACGGTCGTCATGTTATACCCTAGCTCGATGAACCCATACGGGAAAAGGCTAGAGTCAATCTGGTTGAAGATGGCTTGGTAGTGGCTGAGGTCCGCGCTGAACTGGTTGGTGGTATTGGAGTTGATAATGTGGGTCCACCCAAACTGGCCATCGTACGCGGGCTGTTTGCTAGCAGCACTGAAAGCGGAGTTGATGGGATCAGCGTACGTGGCCTGAATGCCGTGATCGATGCGCTCACGGAAGTAGAACTGGTTGTTTTGCGACGGGTTCCAATCGATCCTGGCGGGTAGGATCCATTCCTTTCCGGGCAAGGCCGGTGTCGCCGAGTATTGTGTGAAGCAGTTGTCCCCAGCTAATGCGGGGACGAGGGTGTTCAGCACCCCGCCGCAGTTGCCCCCATTGTTATTGGTATACGTCGCAATATTGACTGGGTTCATGCCTGGGTACCCTTTGGCACCTTCGTACAGGTTGAACATCCTCTGGTACAACCCAACCTCGGTCGGAGCGGTCGCCTGCAGGTTAGCCAGTGTCGCAGCAGCAAAAGCGGGCGTTGGCGCATAGACCGGCGTGGTCGAAGGAACGATGTATTGGACAGCTTCGTAGTCCACGAAGAAGAACAACTTGTCCTTCTTGATCGGACCACCAAAATTCGCTCCCCATTCATTGTTGTTGGCAAAGGGCCTCGGAGTCACCGGGGACGAGTGATTGTTAAACCAGTCATTGGCGTCCATGGCGCGGCCGGTCCACTCGTAAAAGACATTGCCGTGGTACTGGTTGGTGCCCGACTTGGTAACGTAGTTGATCTGGGCGCCGGCCTGCTGGCCATACTGTCCAGAGTACGCGTTGGTGATGACGGTCGCTTCCGACAATTCGTTCCTGCCCAGCGTCAGGTTGGTCGCACCTGAGTTGTTCAGGTTCAGGTAGGGATCCATATCGTTCTCGCCGTTAACCGTGAACAGGTTCGAAGTGGCGGGAAGTCCGTAGGCGCTGAAATTGCCATATCCCTGGCCCGTGTTCATGGTGACGCCGGGCGCCGCCTGCGCAATGGCCGTGAGGTCATTGCCACCGTTTGGCGCGTTCTCGATAATGTTTTGGTTAAAATTGGTGGACAGGTTGGCGTTGTCCGTCTGCACCAAGGGCGGAGCACCGGTCACCTCCACGGTCTGCGTGCTGACGCCCACCGCCAGCTTTACGTTAGCAGTGGTGGTCTGGCCAACGTTTACGGTGTACTGGCTCTCCGTCTTACTGAAGCCTTGGGCGGCTACGCCGATTGCGTAGCTTCCCGGGCCCAACAGAGAGAATCGGTAAAGACCGCTCGAACTAGTTGAGGTGGTGCGGGTTTCGCCCGTGGCAGCGCTTTTCAGCGTCACCGTGGCGTTGGCTACAACTGCGCCAGTTGGATCTGTCACCGTACCGGTCAAGTCGCCCGAAGTCAGCGTCTGCCCGAAGGCGGTTGGTGTCATTAGGCAGGCTGCCAACAATAACGCCATAAGCGCATAGAACCTATGAAATCTTTTCATGTTACGAACCTCTTCTCCTCGCACTAGGATCTTTCAAATTGCCAAGGGTGCTTCTAAAGGCCCTCTTATTAGCAACGCTCACCGGAGTTACAAGCAAGGGGACTGCCATTGGAGCGCTTCGCACGAAGGTTTGCAAGTGATTCATTACAAAGGTAATGGTCGCAGCCAGGCGGGGACTGATCCCACCAAAGTACCGGTTTTCACAGATTTCCGTCCCTGCAATCTCCAATTTTTGGAAGAATGGCAGTCTCAAACGCCACCCCTGCCCCGAGCACAAGAAGGATGACGTCCTGCCAAGCCGCCATCCCTAACCGCCATCCCTAACCGCCATCCCTAACCGTCATCCCTAACCGTCATCAATGCTACCTTCGGAGGGAAAAGCTTGGTTGACGCGCTGGAAGGGAATAAACTAACTTCAGGGACGACTAAGCTACGAAGTGGGCCCGGCGGGAAACCACCAGGCCGCACTCGCTCATTCCAAGAGGAGCAACCATGGCGCGAACTGCCAACCGTATATTCCTAGGAGTGCTCGCTGTATTGCTTTCTGCTTCACTTTGTGTGGCACAAAGCGCGGCGCCGGCTTCGCCGGCGGCACCGGCGACTGCCGCGGACAGTGTCAAGGGGCATGGCATCATGCCGGTAGAGCTGACCAAGTCGCTTGACTCGAAGAAGCTGAAGGAAGGTGATCCGGTGACGGGCCGCATCGCAGCCGATTTGCGCATGAAGGACGGAACAGCGATTCCGCGCGGCAGCAAGGTGACTGGCCACGTGACTGAGGCGAAGGCACGCTCCAAGGGCGATCCGCAGTCGGCGCTGGGAATAGTCTTCGACAAGATCAGTCTGCCAGGAGGCAAAGACTTGGCCATCAAGGGAGAGCTCCAGGCGGTGGCCCCGAATCCGAATGCCGGCACGCAAGATACCGGGATTCCTGCCCGTATGCCGTCCGCGGGTGAGGGTACGGGTGCGGGCACGTCGATGCCCCCACCACCCAGCACGCCCACGAGTCAGCAAACGGGCCGCCCGTTACTGAATGCACAGTCGAAGGGCGTTATCGGGATCCACAATCTTCAGCTGGGGGAGAATTCGGTGCTCATCTCCACCGGCAAGAATGTGAGTCTGGACAGCGGGACGCAGATGATGGTGCAGGTAGAGGTCGAGTAATGCCTGGAGCTGGCTCCGGCGAATTGCGATCACCGCCGGCTGTGTCCGCGCGGCCGGCTGAACAAGCTCCCCGGCGACTTACTTCCCCGGCATGGTGTAGTAACCAGTCCGGTGGCGGACCTGCAGCTCAGCGGGATCGGGGTAATCCTTGGTCGCGGGATCGATCTTGATATCGATGCGGCGAAAGTCCGAATCGGAGAGTCGAGTGCTGGGGTAGTAGGCGATCAGATATTGGGTGCGTAATTCGTCGCTAATCAGCCGGAATGCGGCATCCAGTTGCTCCAGTCCGCTGGCGTAAAAGTACTTCCCTCCAGTGTCACGCGAAAGCTGAATAAGAGCGTGTTCACCGCCGATGTCACGTCCTGCGCTACTTTCAATGGGCACAATGATGATGCTGTAGAGAATGACTTCAGCCTCCTGGGCCGCGCGGACTGCCTGCTGGTAGCTGATTTGGCTGACGGTGTCGCCGCCATCGGTGATCACGACCATGACCTTGCGGCCGCGGCGCTGCTGCAACGCCTGTGACCCCAGGTAAAGAGTGTCGTAGAGGGCCGTCGCCGCCCCCGGCCGGATGCGGTTGATGGCGTGGTCGATGACTCGAACATCGGCAGTGAAGGGCGTTACCTGGTCAACAACCTCACTGAACTGGAACAAGGACAGGCCATCGATGGGACGCAGAATGGCGTGCGCGAAGCGGCGCGCGGATTCGAGTTCGAGCTTTTGATCTCCGCGGGTGCTGAGGCTGGTGTCGACCGCCACGACGATGGAGAGCGGCAACTCCGACTCCCGATGGAACACCGCGATCTTCTGCAGCGTGCCGTCCTCGAAGACCTGGAAGTCTTCCTCCTTCAAGGATGAAACCGGCGCTCCTCCGCTGTTGGTAACCGTGGTGAACACGTTGACCAGCTTCACGTTGACTTTGAACGTTGTGCTGGGTTGGTCGCTGCTGTCAGTCGTTGTCTGCTGCTTCGGCGAATCAGGGGGATGGGGAACGCTGCGTGACTGCTGCTTCTGCGCGTCGGGTGGACGCGGTACGCTGCTCTGCGCGACCGCGTCCTGAGGAATGCAGAGGGTAATGCACCAGACGCAACTCAACGCAGAAATCACCAGCAGCTCGCGCACCGCGACGGCTGCCCGAGCGGAAGTCCGGCAGGTTGAAAACATTTGTTAGCTCAAACCCCAATTCAGCTACTTTGACGCGCTCCCCCTCCCGCCGGCCCGCGGAATTTCCGCAGGGAAGGATTCGCCATCGGCCCACACCGCCCCATCCTCGAAGAACTCCTTCTTCCAGATGGGCACCGTCTTCTTCAGCGNNGTAAACGCCCCAGGCGATGCACGATCCGCACGTCGCGGATGGCAAAACTCGCCAGCGCTTGCTGCGCTAACTTCTCCATCTGCCGCAACGCCATCGGCCCATAAGCAGTGTAGTCGAGATAGAGGGTCCGGCGTCCGTGCGAGTGATTGCGCACAATCCCATCGAAGATAGCGACGGCTCCGTCTTCGGGATGTTTGATGGCGGCGACGATGGCAGCCGTCTTGATTGGCTCGCCGACAAGCTTGCAGTGCTCAGAAATCAGCGGCAACGGGGTCTCGGCCGTCGAATCCTTGTCAACCTTGCCTCCGCTTACCGGCGGAATCAGCGCTACCTCATCGTTATCTTGCAAAACCGCCGCTCCATCGGAGTATTCGTAATTGACGGAGAGGGCGATGGCGTTGCGAAAGTCCTGCAACTTAGGTATGCGGTGCTGCAGCTCGGCATAGAGGTCGGACAAGCGCGCGCCGTCGGAGAGCTGCACCACTTCACGCTCGCGCCCGGCGAGGTCCCGCAGCATCCCCAGGTAAAGCACGCGAACCTGCATGGCTAAAGCATAACCCACTGGCGGCGCGCGTTATGCGACCTTGTTGGATTTGGCGCGGGGTTGTCGGCGTGGAACTACTTCGTGGCGGCGCACTCGGGAGCTTTGTCCATCGCATCGCGGAGTTTGCTCAGGTCGAAAACGCTGGTGGTTGGCGCACCCGAGAGGAAGGGCTTGAACTCAATAGAAACCTTTCCAGCGTTGAGCACGGACTGGATGAATTTCAAACGCTCAGCGTCAGTCTTGGCGAAATAACTAAAGGTTACGGCCTCGCCGTAGCCAACCCACACCGTTACTTGCTTGGTTCCGCCTATCGTCATGTTGAAAGTCCGTTGTCCACCTTTTGCATCGACTTCAAGATCACCAGCCAGGGTACCGCCAGGCAAGAACTTCAGAAGGTGTGCGGTCTTTTTGCCCTTCTGGGTGCACTCGACACTTAACGTGGGCAACTTTTGCTCGCCCGACATCAATGGATAGGGTTTCTGCGCCGAGACACTCAGAACAACCGTGTCTTTGCCGCGGGAGACATTCACCTCTTGCCCCAGGCACAGCGAGGACCACAACACGAAGGCGACAAACCTCGATACGTTCAGTGTAGACATTCTCACCAACATACTACTCACCACCTGTCAGGCAGTCAGACGACCGGGAGCATCACGGCCTGTGGAACAGGCCCGACCTGACTTGTTCCAGGGGATTACATCGGAAGGATTTTGCTCATGACGCGCGATGCGGTCATCCAACTCGGCGCGTTGCGCTTCGGTTAGGGAAAGCGCATCGGCCTCCAGGCTTTCCCAGACGGTGTCCAGCAGTTCCGCCTTCTCAGCAGCAGAAAGACTTTCAATCTGGTTTCGCACATAGCTCATCGTATATAACCCTAGCGCGGTTTCCGCGATCAGGCAAGCACGACCACCGCCACTAGTGAATGTCGAAGTTTTCCTGGTGCAGCAGAGAGTCGCTCTTCACCAGTATGCTCTTGCCGGTCAAGTCTTCCATCTCTGAGATCAGCTTGCCGTTGTTGGCCTTCAGGGCCTTGGCTACCTCGGGATTCACGCGAACGGTGATATCGGTCTTGTCGTGCACCTTCGCCATTTTGCGCATCTCGATGTAAAGCTCGTTGCATACGGTCGGCACCGACTTCACAAAGCCCGCACCCACGCAATAGGGGCAGGTCTCTCCCAGGGTACGCTCCAGCGATTGCTTCACCCGCTTGCGGGTAATGGCCACCAATCCGAAATCGTTGAACTGCAGCACCTTGGACGGAGCGCGATCGTAGCGCAAAGCCTCTTCGAGGGCCTGCATCACCTTCTGGCGGTTCTTACGCTCGTCCATGTCGATGAAGTCAATGACGATGATGCCGCCCAAGTCGCGCAGCCGGATCTGCCGCACGATTTCCTTGACCGCATCCACGTTGGTCTTGGCGATGGTGTCTTCCAGTCGCTGCGTCTTGCCAACATATTTGCCGGTGTTGATGTCGATCGCGACCAACGCTTCGGTCTGGTTGATGACGATATGTCCACCGCTCTTCAGCCACACCTTCGACTTCAACGAGCGATTAATCTCGTCCTGAATGCCGAACTGCTCGAACAGCGGCGTGTCTTTGGTGTAGAGCTTGATGCGCCGGACCAGCGAGGGCTGGAAGCGGCTGGCAAAGCGCACGACGCGCTCATACTCGTCTTCGGTGTCCACCCAGATCTGCGAGAAGTCGGCATTGACCTGGTCGCGCAGCACCCGTTCCACCAGATTCAGGTCGTGATAGATCAGCGCCGGCGATTTGCTGTTCTCGGTGCGGCTCTTGATCTCGGCCCACAAATGTTTGAGAAAGCGAATGTCGGCGCGCAGATCTTCTTCCTTGATGTTGGCGGCAGCGGTGCGGACGATGAATCCGCCTAATCCGTTTTCCCGTTCGCTGGTCACGATGCGCTTCAGCCGCTGGCGTTCTTCGTCAGAAGCGATCTTGCGCGAAACCCCGACGTGATTGACCGTGGGCATGTACACAAGAAAACGGCCGGGCAGCGCAATGTGGCTGGTAATGCGCGCGCCCTTCTTGCCGATCGGTTCCTTGGCAATCTGGATCAGCACCTCCTGACCTTCCTTCAGCAGGTCGGTGATGAGCGGCTGATTGCGATTGGTGTTGGGACGCGCGCGGAAGTTGCGGCGCGGACCACCACGGCGATTGCGATCGCGAAAGCCACGCCGATCGTAGCCGGGACGCTCCGTCTGCCGCTGCTGATAGCCTGCGGTGGGAGGCGCAGCCCGCACCTCGGCGCGGCCGTTGGTTTCTTCTTCCGCGCCGGCCTCCTCTTCCTCTTCCTCTTCGGTATCGGGGCCGAAGATTTGTTCGCCACGCTCCTCGGCTGCCACCACTTCATCCTCGTCTACGTCTGCAATCTTGGGAATCCAACGGTCCGAATCGCCGTTGCCGGCGTCGAGGGTCTCCTCCTCAAGGACGAGTTCCTCGTCGGCTTCCACCTCGCTTATCGCATTCAGATCGTCGGGGACAGGATGAAATTCCATCTCCTCGTCTTCCAACACTTCATGCTCCAGCGTACGTCCCTCGGGAGCGACCG
This sequence comes from Acidobacteriaceae bacterium, assembly GCA_003135475.1. Lineage (GTDB taxonomy): Bacteria > Acidobacteriota > Terriglobia > Terriglobales > Acidobacteriaceae > Bog-257. The sequence goes on along the minus strand of PLBW01000055.1, from coordinate 1,481 downwards.
AAGGAGCGGCAAGCGATGGGAAGCCCGGCGATTCCTGCGTTGCGCTTTCGCGGTGATCTTGTTCCCGATTTTCGCCGGCCGACGGGAAGTCGGTGCTCTGGACTTCGGCTGGCAATTCTTCGGGTAGAGTTGGATTCTCCGCGGTTGCGGTCAGAACCTCGGTGGCCGTCGCTCTTGACGTCACTCTCGCTTCGGGTTCTGCACCGTGGGATTCGGAAGGCGCAACTCTCAGGCGCTCCTGTTGTTCCGGCTCATCATCCTGGTGCGCGGCTTCGGTGTGTTCCGTTTCCTCATGCTCGATGACAAGGGCGCTCTCGGCTGGTGGCGTAGTTACCCGTTCGGTCTGAGCTGATTCGGACGCGGCGTGTCGGAGTTCGACATCGGGATGTGACTCGATTTCCTGAACTGCAGCGTTGGGGTGTGCGTTCAAATCGACAGCGGGAGTGGAATCCTCAATCGGAGCAAAGAAACCCGGCTCGCGCGTTTCTTCGTCCTTCGGCGCGGGCTGCTGCGACAGGTTGCGATACTTCGAAATCGATTCGCCAGGCAGAACGATCGGGGTATAGCCTGCGGGCGGACCGTATTCTGTGCGCGAACGCGCGGCCGGACGCGGCTCCGCATGATAAATTGGCGCCTCTTCTACCGGCTTCGCGGTCTCGATCGGCTGCGAGGTCTCGATCTTTGGCTCTGGCCGGTCGTTGCGCTCGTCGCCCTGACCGCGACGTCCGCCACGACGACGACGGCGTCCGCGCCAGGGCCGTGCTCCTTCCGCCGCCGAATCCCGGTCCTCCGTGGACGAAGCTTCGGTTCCCTCACCTGCCGATTGCTCCTCAGCAGGAGCAGCGAAATCTTCTTCTGTAGCTTCGACCTCCTCCGCGATCTCGGGTTCTGCAACTGCAGACTCCGCTTTGAGCTGTGCCTCCTGCGCAGCATACGCTTTGCTTACATCGATGGCGTTACGCGGCACAGGAATACTGCCGAATTCTTCTTCGTCTTCTTCATCGCCGGTGACTTCGAGGAAATCGGAAACATAGAGAAAGGCATCGCGTTCCAAGCCGATGTCCACAAAAGCGGACTGCATGCCGGGAAGCACGCGCGTGACCCGGCCCTTGTAGATTGACCCTGCGAGGGTGTATTCGTTTTCCCGCTCGAAAAAAACTTCGGCGAGTAGGTCGTCCTCCACCAACGCCACCTTGGTTTCGTGTGGCGTGGAGGACACATAAAGTTCCTTATTCATGGAATGCTCCGGTCTTGCCGGCGCGGTCGATTCGGAAGGACAGGAAAAACTCTACAGGTGATTAGGCGAGGGCACACCGGAACTTTTGCCGGGATGCAAACCAGACCTGATTCGTGAAGCGACAATTTGTGGAATCTTTAGCACCGTATAGAGCACGCGTTTCGAAGGTTGTGGCCTCACTCTCAGCATCAGCCAAGGGGCCGTTTCCCGCCTCGATCAATGTGCTTTGCAATCCTGTCCGGCC
>PLBW01000087.1 GCA_003135475.1 Acidobacteriaceae bacterium | reverse complement strand
CGACAACACGTCCAAGTGTTCTTTGTCTCCAGCGTGGGCGTACAAGAGGGCCACGCCAGTCGAGCGAGTAGATATCATAAGGTGCGACGTCGCGGCCCGACACACTATTGCGGGAAGTTCATCCGGCGCAGCAGATCCTGAAAGCGCGGGTCGGAGCGAATCGGGTCCCAGGCACGGATGGATCTCAGCTGCACCATTTGCCAGTCGTGCTGCTGGTAGGACTTTTCCAGCCAGTGCATGGACTGGCTAGCGTCGCCCAGGCGGGCATAGGCCATCGCGATATCGTAGGGTGCATTGCGGCGTTTGGCCTGGGCGAGTTGCCATAAGCGGTATCCTTTGGGTCCGGATTGCTGGTAGGCACGTTCGAGGCCAGCGAGTTCAACGGGCGGGGCTCCCCGCAAGGTCGCCGCCTTCTGCAGTTGCTGGATCGCTTCCCCGTACATCTGCTTCTCCTCATAGATCCCGCTCAGGAACTCATAGGCCCGGGGATCGTTGGGCTCGATCTCTTCTGTTCTCCGCAGCTGGGCAATCGCGAGGTCGTCGTCACGGTTGACAGAGTAGACGCTGCCGAGAGCGAGATTGGCGGAAACCGAAAGCGGGTCCCTCTCCACGGCGCGCCGGGCCTCGGCGATAGCCTCGGGGAAGCGGCCCATACTCGACAGAAACCAGGCATATTCAAAACGGGCCTCGACCAGACTCGGTTGGAGTGCGAGCGTCGTCCTGAATTCCCGCTCCGCCTCATCCCAATCCCAGCGGTAGTAGAAAGCGGCTGCCGCCATGGTGTAGTGGGCCTCGGGAAGCGTGTTATCAATCTCCAGCGCGGTCTTGAGCGCGGCATTGAATCGTGGCAGCGCCTCCTGCGGCGGCAGAGCACCCGCGATCCACAGCCAGCCGTAAGAGTTCGCCAAGCCAGCATACGGCGGAGCCCAGTGGGGGTCCGCATCGATTGCCTTCTGAAAGAATTCGATGGCTTCCCGGAAGTCCTCTGCCCGCCATTTGTAATAGTGATATTGAGCCTTGAGATAAAGCTCGTAGGCGACAGGGTTGACAGGGCGGGGGCGGGACAGGTGGCTTGACTCCTCCGAGGTGAGCGCGAGCTTAATTTCTCGCGCCACATCCCTGGCGATTTCGCCCTGCAGACTAAGCACATCGCGGGTGTCGCGTTCGTAACTTTCCGACCAGAGATGAGTGTCGGTGGCGGCGCGGATGAGTTGAGCCGTGACTCGCACTCGCTCGCCCGAGCGCTGTACGGAGCCCTCCACGATGCCGTCGACTCCTAATGCTCGCGCGATCTCGGGCAGCGGTTTCTGGACGTTCTTGAACTGCATGACCGAAGTCCGCGAGATGACCTTCACGCCGTGGATCTTCGCCAAATCGGTGATCAAGGCGTCGGTCATTCCGTCGGCAAAGTATTCCTGCTGTGGGTCGCCAGTGAGATTCGACAAAGGAAGAACAGCCAGCGACCGAATTGCCGGGTCGGCCGGGCGGCCCATTAGCCGCCGACGCAGTCCGCCGACGTCGTAGGCGAGAAGCACCGCTATCACTGCCGACAAAGCAAGCGCGGAAACGAGCAGTGGGACGAGGAAGCGGCGCCTCGGCTTCGGTGGTACTTCGGGAGCGTCGTTACCACTCGTGGGGGCGATGAAGCGATAACCGAACCGCGGCAAGGTCTCGATGAACTGAGGATCCTCAGCCGAGTCTCCCAGAACGCGGCGGAGCCTGTTAACGGCGTGGTTCAGGCTGTCTTCAAACTCAACGAAGGTGTCTGCAGGCCACAAGCCGGCGCGGAGATCGTCCCGGGTTACCACTTCACCGGGGTGTTCAACGAGAGCTCGAAGTACTTCGAACGCTTTGGGCGGGAGAGGGACTTTCTGACCGTCTTTGTAGAGCTCGCCCGAGGCTAAGTCCAACTCAAACTTGCGAAAAGAAATTCGCCGCGGAGATTGGACAGGGACATGCATGGAGGAGTCCGTTTTTCGCCCAGAGTTTAGCACAAAGTGACTGAAAAGACTGTGATTACGCGGCGTCGGAAGGACTGTTGCGTTTCTCTGCTGTGGGGAATTCAGGCAGATTTCATGCAATGGTCAGGCGCCGTTCATTGTGGCTGCGCGTGCAATGTGAGATGAGTCGTCGTGGCGAAAGAAATAGCGGTATTCGCGACCAGAGAATCGTTCGCAGGAGGTGCGACATGAATACATTCCTACGCTGGATAGTCATCATCGTATTCACCGTGACGTTGGCCTTTCCCGCATTGGCACAAAACCGTGGAGTTATGCCGGGATTGGACAAGGCACTCCCCAACGTTTCGATCCGGCATGTGGATCGGATCGTGCTGGGCGGCGACATTGTTCACTACCGTTTCGATGTGAAAGTTGGCCCGGGCAAGTTCGATGTGATCCGACTGCACCGGATCGTTCGGGAAAAACATCCGTATCAACCGATTGACACCGTGGGCGGAGTGCTCTTGCTTCCAGGAGGCCCCAATTACTTCGAAGCCATCTTCATGGCGCCCCTGATTTCGAAGGTACCCGCTTGGGACCAGTCGATCACAGTATTCCTGGCGAAGAACAAAGTTGATGTTTGGGGCATGGACTATTCGTGGGCCCTGGTGCCGGCTGCGCAAAGCGATTTCAACTTCATGAAGAGCTGGGGTGTTGCGAGGGATGCTCAGCACGCTGAGATCGCCCTGGCGTTGGCCCGTGCGATTCGCGGCGCGACCGGTCAGAGTTCCGACCTGCTTGATGTGCTTGGATTCAGCTATGGCGGAGCGGTTGCCTACTCGGCTGCCGGTGATGAAACGCAGAAGCCGCGAGCGCTGAGGAGCATCCGGGGACTCATTTCCGCTGACATGCCAATGAGGTTCCAGGAGCAATTCCTGCGGGACTGGTCCTGCACTTGGCGGGATGCCGACCAGGCGAATCTGGATGCGGGCATCTACAGCGACGACAGTGGCGTATTCGACACGCAGCTTTACGACCTTGCAATATCGGCACCCGACGACCCATCGCCGTTCTTTCCGGGCCTGACCAACTATCTAGCCATTGAGTTCGTGGGGGCGAGTACGTGGTCACTGAACGCCAGCCCAATATTCTGGCATTTCGTCGCCGGATATCTGGACGAGAACGGCATCCCGACCGACTTGCGCTACACCGATTCGAGGGTGTGGCGAGACTTGGTTGGGAACGTCCCACCTCATTTCCCCATGCAGGCAGATTGGGACACCGATGCTTTGTTTTGCGGGGTTGACGTGCCATTCGCCGCCAATCTTCAGAAAATCGCCGTTCCCATTCTTTATGTAGGTGCCGCGGGAGGTTTCGGTACCTACGGCTACTACACGACCACATTGACGGCGAGTACCGATATCACGAAGTTCACGGTGCAATTCCAGCCCGACGACCAGCGGATGCTGGACTTCGGACACGGCGACCTTTTTCTGGCGAAGCATGCCGACAAGTTGGTCTGGAAGCCGATCCTGGACTGGATCGTCGCGCACCGGTGAGGAGGGCGATGTCACCGCTGCACGCTCGGTGATCAACCAACTGGAAGACGGGGCGGATGGTCTAACCGGTTAGTCCCCAGATAAGCCTCCGCCCATTCGCAAAATCTAATTTGTGGAGGGAAATCATGAAACGCATTCGTATTTTTGCTTTGGTTCTATGTGGGTGTTTCGTATCGGCGGCATGGGCGCAGCCGCAGGCGGTCGGACCGCGCATGCGCAAATTCGCCATTCATCATCGAGCAGTGAACTCATTCCCGAGCACTAAGGCACTGTCAAGCAACTTAAGTGTCGCCGCTGAGGCGGATGCGCACCAGGGCAAGGTATGGGAACTCGGAACTTACCCGGGCGGAACCTGGGCCACCATGGGGGACGTGAATGATTTTGGCGTAGCCGTAGGCCAAGGCGATCTGCCCGACGGCTCGACCCACAACTTTGCCGTTCCCCTGCTTGGCCCGCGTGCGGGAGAGTGGATTGATCTCGGCACGCTCGGTGGGACGGAGAGCGGCTGGGAAGAGGGTCTCATCACGGTTTCGGACACCGGCGTGATCGTCGGGCATTCTGCCAGCACGGACCAGAACCGTCCGCACGGTTTCGTGTGGACAGACAAGTCCCGCATGGTCGATCTGGGCACCCTCGCCGATGTCGGCTACCCGGCTTACAACTCCAGTTATGCGTCAGGAGTGAACCGGATGGGAACGCTGATCGTCGGCTGGAGTGGGATCGAGGACAGTTGCCTCGGCTGTGCTCCGGCGCTCCCCGTGGTTTGGACGCCGTCGGGGGTGTGGAAGAACGGGCGCACCGTCGCCATGTGGACCATCCACAAGCTCGATACGACCGGTTTTGATGCCATAACCAAATGGTATGCGTGGGCGGTGAACGATTTTGGCCAGGTTGTCGGCGAAGGCAACGGCGATAACGGTGAGTTCGTCGGCGTGATCTGGACCCCTCTCAAGAATGGGACGTGGAAAATCACCATGCTTCCTGCGGTTGCAGCGTACCCGAACTCGGAACCCTTCAACATTAATGACCGCGGGGAAATTTCGGGCGACATCGAGCCAGCGGATTTCAGTGTCTGGTTCCCGGCCTTTTGGAAGCCGATCGATCTTCCCAGAAATACCTATAGCGATCCGATTGTGCTGCCCATGCCACAGGGTGGGTACACGAACTGCTACACCGATGGCATCAACGAACTCGGCGACCTGACAGGCGAATGTTGGGGTGATGATGTGGACCAAGCCGTGCGCTGGACCACGAAGAACCCAACTTTCTCGCAGCTCCTCGGCTTCCCGGGAGACTGGAGTTGGTCTTTCAGGGTAAACAACAACAGAATTGCCGTAGTCACATACGGTGGCGGCGACAAATGCTCAGCGGATAGCTACATCTCATGCGGAGGCGCGATACAGTTCCACTGAAATTTCGGGAGTACAGGGGGAAGCCGCCCGATTTTTGGGCGGCTTTTCTTTTGCATAATGCGGACATGATGTTCCGAGCCGCATTCGCTTGTCACATTGTCCCGAAACCGGCATGTGGGAGATAACTCCCGCGAAGTCGGCCAGCGTCCGGTGACGGCACGGCACGCCAACTTGACGTAAAACGCCCTACCCTTTCTTGTGACTTATGGCGTGTCGCCCGCTCTCAGTCGGCGGTTTGGCGACTATCCGGACAAGTGACTGCCGACCGTCAGAGGAGGAGCCGGCTCCAGCTCGCTGTTAGGGCCGAGCGGTCACCGAGAAAGAGAAAGGGATGCGCTCTTTCGGGGTGGGGCTCTCAGGCGTAGGCGAGGCGGGCGCGCCTGCCCGCAAAAGCCGCCGCGGCGAGCGCCAGAGTGAGGACAATAAAGAGCAGCGGCGCCCTTGACGGCGGTAGGGTGCCAATGAAATCCAGGCCGCGGATGTGATTCACCACTCCGACATACCACCAGACCGTATAGATCGCTTCAAAGGTCTTGCTGGTTCCGCTCCACACGCCCAGAGCCAGCGCCAGGGTTGGAATAAAGAGTACGCCGACCGTCCAAGCGGCGATTGCACCCCCGTCGCCCGCCATCAGATCTCGCATGGCGGGACCGGCGGCAACGGCTGCCGTGAACAGGATGCCTGCCGTCAACATCGCGGGCAGTTGCTTCCGTAATGGATCCGGACTGGAGAACATCAGCGCACCGGTATCGAAGCGGTTCTCTCGGGTCCCCAGTTGCGACCACACCAGCACCGGCCACAGCAGCGCTGCCGCTAGCACGCCGGCACGTCCGTTGGCATCGGCAACCGCCGCCGACGCCACTATCAAGCCGGCCATCACCGCGTACCACCACCAGCGCCTCCCTTTCAGCATGAGCCGCAGTTCGCAGATCACGAGACGGCCGAAGCGGGAGCGGCGCGCCTGCGCGGGCAATGGCGTTAGGTGGACGGGCGCGGCAGCCGATGAGAGCTGGGTTGTTTCCGCCACGGGTGTATTCTCGCGGGCTTCTTGTCGCTTCCGGCCACGTTCATATGCTGGATCGAAGCGATGAAAAAACACGGCAGCCAGCGCAGTCAGACCGACAGCAATTCCCAGCCAGAGTATTCGTCCGAGAAGCATCTGGGCATCCCAATGCAATCCCTGCCACAGCACTGTCCTGCTGGGGGCAGCACCAAAATCACCGCCGCCTAGGCTGAGAGAAAAACTGCGCTTCCACGCTGGATCGATGGCCTTCACTGTCTGCTCCATACTGTTCATGAAGGCGCCAATACCGGCCATGTCGGGCAGGCTGGCTTGAACAGGCGCGACCAGGAGCGCCGTCCACACGAAGAAGTAAATGACATTCCCGGCGCCGCTGCGCAGTATGGGCGCTGTTTCGAACAGGATTGCCATTGCGGCCACAACCGCCATAGCCGGCAGCACCACGAAAAGGAATGGTGCGATGAGCGCTCCAATGCGCACAGCGCCTTCTCCCTTGGTAAGCTGCATGATGATCGCCGCTCCCATCAGCACCAGTACCATGGCCGAGAGCACAGCGAAATTGCTGGCCACTTTGGCCGCGGTATAGAAAAGACGCGTCATGGGGGTGGCAGCCAGAATGCGGCCGACGCCTGTCTGCTGATCGCGATCCACCGAATTGCGCACCACGTAGAACCCGACTAGCGACAGGAAGGTCGTGGTCACCAGCGTCATGAGCGCACTCAGCCAGGCGGTGTTGTACACCCCGCGATAGTCACCGAGCCGCAGGACCACCTGGCCGCTATAAGCCGAATATCCGAGATACACCGCAAAGGCCAGCGTGACCAGGAAACTGTAGCGACGCACGCGCTCCAAGAAGTCGGCGCGGGCCATCTGATACAGAATATGCAGTGAGTTCATATCGTCGCCCCGGCGCGGTGGCGTGACATGCAGAATAAGTACGCATCCTCCAGCGTTGGCGGAACCGGCGCTGCCTGCGGCGGAGGCGACTGCGCCACCACCCGGGCGTGAATGCCGTCGGCGCGGTGCATGGTGTTGCTGATCAGATAGCTTTGCCGCGCCGCGGGTAGCTCAGCGCTGGGCAGCACCCATTCCCAAACCTTACCCTCGACCATCCTTAACAGCTCCTCGGGGGAGGCGTGTGCCACCAGGCTTCCCTGCGAGATCAACGCGATGTCGGTGGCGGTCGCCTCCACGTCGGAGACAATGTGCGTCGACAGAATCACGATCCGCTCGCCCGAGAGCTCAGACAGCAGGTTGCGGAAGCGCACCCGCTCTTCCGGATCGAGGCCGGCCGTGGGTTCGTCCACGATCAGTAGTTGCGGATCGTTCAGCAGCGCCTGGGCGATCCCGATGCGCTGCTTCATGCCTCCGGAGTAGCTGCCCAGCGGCCGCTTGCGAACATCAGACAAATTGACAAGGTCAAGCAGTTCTTCGATTCGGCGGCGCGCCGCAGTAGCAGCGAGTCCCTTCACTGCCGCCAGATATTCGAGAAACTCCACCGCGTTCAGGTTGGGATAAACCCCGAAATCCTGCGGCAGGTATCCCAGCACAGTGCGGATCGCATTCGGGTCCTTCGCGAGTTCGGACCCGTTCCAGTGGAGGGTCCCCTCGGTCGGTCGCGTGATGGTCGCGATGATGCTCATCAGTGTGGTCTTGCCGGCGCCGTTAGGGCCAAGCAGGCCGAGGATGCCCGGTCCCATCTTCAGAGAAAAGTCGCGCAGGGCCCACTTGTCGCCGCTATACCGTTTACCGACGCGTTCGATCTGCAGTTCCATGATTTTGTCCAGAGCTAGAGCCTGGTTCTCGTATACGCAAGCAGAGCCCTCGTTCCCCCGCCCGCAGACCTATACCTGCCGCTCCGGTGGCAGCGCACTGGCAACTGTATCGCGAACCACCGATGGCGGGGACCGTCTCGCCACACCCGCCCAGCAACGCGCCAACTATAAGTGTCCAACCTGGGCTCCCGATGCCGGCTTCCATGCCACACTCTTCGATCAGCATCCGCTATGTGGAGACATCGCCGATCCGAGTGCGCGGACTCGTCAGCGGCATGAGCTATGAGTTTTCGGGCGCCTCTCCAGTTCAACAAGTGGAAGCCAGAGACGCCGCATCTCTATTGAACACTCGTTTCTTCCGCCGAGCTTGACGATTAGAGACGGATTCCCTCGTAAAGACGAATCGGATATCCGAACTTGTCATTTCGCTTCGAGCTCCCAAGCGATCGATCCGAAGTAGTCGGCAACCCGGAAGGGATTCGTGTCTACATCTCGCTTGGCACTCGTTCGCCTTGGCATTAGCGCTTCGCGGCAGGATAGCAACGAAGCGGCCCCGAAGTCGGCTTGGAGGACATGTGGTGTTACCGAGCGCTGCTTTCGCGCGCGATCTCCCGGAAGCCGGTTTCGGGCGAGCCTGGGCTGGAAGGATTTCTCCGAGATGGCGACTTCTCGTCCAAGTGATTTTGCCCCCGACAGGACTGACTCTACGCCAGATCCGTATACACATGGGTGTTTCTCGGTACCTATTCTGGGGGCCGAGTCGTCCGTCAATCAACCGGAATCGGGCCGGTCAGTTTGCAATATGGGACTTTGAAGGAAGATCGGTGGTCCAAAATCGGGCCATAAACCGCCCCCGTTGCAAGTTCCAATTCCCTAAGGAACGTATCTTGTGCGGCGGGGTGGTTCGCTTTTCCTTGTTCTACGCTATCCTGCCTACGCACCAGCGCGAGCGCGCCCAAATCTTATGGCGAAGACGGGGTCTGCTGCAGTATGATCGCAGGTCTGCTGATCGCAGGACCTGGTGCAGCATGATCGCGGACAAAACAGATATGCCGTTCCCTTGGTCTCGGAGGGCGTTATGGAATCACGAAGGCACTTCTGCAAGGCGTGTTTCACCTTTGCCGGCTCTCTCCTAGCTGCAGCGTGTCTGTCCTGCCGCAGAGAGAAGAACGAGGATCTGTACCGGACAACAGGTGAACGAATCCGCTTTCAGGCGGCATGGTATAACGACGCAGAGTTTACAGGATATTTTGCAGCAATCGCTAACGGTTTCTATCGGGACGAGGGAATACTACTCGACTACATGGAAGGTGGGCCCGAGGTAATCCCCGAAGGTACTCTTCTCTCCAATCACTCAGACATCGCGCTTACCACGCCTGATACAACGATCAATCTCATCAACAAAGAGAACGTTCCGTTGAGGATTATTGGCACGCAATATCAGAAAAGCCCTCTGGGCATCGTCAGTCTTAAGAAGAACAACATCCGCACACCGCAGGATCTGCGCGGTAAGACTGTGGCCGTTCCTCCTGTGAACGTCACGAGCCTCAATGCACTACTCAAAGTCAACAAGGTTAGAGAGTCCGATGTGAAGATCGTGCCGTATCAGTACGATCCGACTCCGCTTCTCAATGGAAATGTTGACGCTACGGTCGATTTCACAACAAATGTCCCATTCACGATCCAGTCGAGGGGTGGAGATCCTTCTTCATTTCTTTTCTATGACTTTGGTTTCACCATTTATAACGATACCGTCGTAGTGACGGAGGAAACGCTTAAGAATCGTCGCCGAGCATTGGTTCAGTGGTTGCGTGCCAGTCGCAGAGGTTGGGAAGAAGCGTTCAGATATCCCGATTACCCCGCACGAATCCAACAGCACTTCAAAGGAAACGGGCGAAAGCTTGACAATGAGATCTTCTTTAACAACGCTCAGCGAGCCCTTATCGAGTGCCCAGCTGGAATCTTCGCTTTGACCGATGAAGGCATCCGCAAAAATATTAACGCCCTCAAAGAGGTCGGTCTCGACGCGAAGCGAGAATATTTTGTTACGGATCTTTTGGGGAGTAGCGCCTCTGGAACCATCTGACTTCCTGGAATCTATTAGCGATACAGTTTATGTCAAGGTCAGCGTCAGCTTCGGCAAGCGTCGAAAAGATAGAAGTGAAGGGCCTTTGCTTCGACAATCAGGATGGTCAGCGCATCTTGGATAACATAACGTTCGAGGCTCGGACAGGATCCATCACCGTGATTCTAGGACCTTCAGGTTGCGGTAAGTCTACACTTCTGGAGCTGATTGCCGGACTAAGAAAGCCTACTGCCGGCGAGATTTGGCTAGGCACCTTGAGTCCTGACGCTTGTCGAAAAAAAGGGCTTCTCGGAGTCGCATTTCAAGATCCCGCGCTCTTACCTTGGAAGACGGTGAGGGAGAACGTTGAATTGCCATTGCGCATTTTGCACCGGCCTGTGCAAGATGCGCAAATTGACGAGCTCATAGAGAAGGTGCACATTGATCGCTTTCGACCTTGTCCGGTAGGTGCCGAGACCGACGCCGCTCGAGCAGCGGGTATAGCCTTGGGCGATTGCCTCTCTGGCGGCGAAAAGGCGCGCGTGGCTCTCGCCCGGGCTTTGGTAAATAAACCTCGCTTTCTTCTGCTTGACGAGCCATTTGGGAGCCTCGACAGCCCAACGCGACGGATCCTGATCTTGATGCTTCGGGCGCTACTTCAATCGAAGGAATTTCCACCGGTCGCGACGATTATGGTGACACACGATCCGCAGGAAGCCACGTTTCTTGCAGATCAAATTCTTGTGCTCGGAGAAAAGCCAACCTCTATCCGGAAGAGGGCCCCAGTGGTTTTTGCGGAGCCAAGGACCGAGGAACTCTTCACATCGGGGAGCTTCCTCGAATATTGCGAAGGGCTATTTCATACCCTCAGTGCAGTGATAGAAAGTTTCAAGCCCACCCCAGAGTTGTGAATGCGACGGGTTTTGTTCAATGTCGGCGGAATCTTGTTCGTGGTCGTGGTCTGGGAGTTCCTCGGGAGGACAGTTGGCGGCCCGAACACGCTGCCACCCTTCACCGACGTGATCGCCCAGATTTGGAAAGATCGTCAAATCTATCCGTACGACGTGATGACAACTTCAATAAGCGCATTGGAAGGGTTCTTGATTGGCAACGCCGTGGCTGTATTTCTTGCGATCCTTTTCCTACTTTTGCCGGTTACGGAGACCTTGCTGCGGGCATCTGGGTTGATCTTGTTCAGTGCGCCGCTGATTGTGCTTACACCCATTTTGGGTGTTGCTCTAGGAGGACACGGCGCAAGCGTAGCTCTTGCTGCGGTCGCCCTTTTCTACCCGACTCTTGACCGAACGCTAGAAGAAATGCACAGCAGCAGGCGGGAATTAGTCAATATCGTTGAAGTCTTCGGCGGCACCAGATGGACGGTGTTTCGAATTGTCCGGCTTCGGTTTGGCCTCCCTGGCCTAGCGACGGGATTGAAAGTCGCGGGTCCGGTGGCGCTTCTCGGTGCCATGCTAGGCGAGAGCACTGGGTCGTCGCACGGGTTGGGAAGACTGTTGTACTCGTCCCTGGGAGGCACGCACATGCGTGTATGGGGGATCTGCATTATTTCGGCCACTCTTTCTGGCCTCTCCTATTTCGCCTTCGCGATATTGGAATCTCACTTTAAAGTGAACCTGCCGGGAGCGAAGCGTACTGATGAAGCGCCGCAGAGAAGCCGCACCTTTCCCACGGTAATGGTAGCAGTTCTTAAGGCTGTGGCCGGGCTAGTTATTGCGTTGTGTCTTTGGTATGTTACCTGTGCAGCGAACCTTTATGTATTTAAAACGCCACTGCAGGTGTTAAAATTCGCTACGCGATTGTCTCCGGAGGAGATCGGTCAATTCCGACATGCTCTTTTTCAAACGGCGTGGCCAGCCTCAGCGGGATTCGTGGCGGGCTTAGCCGTCGCATTTTTAGCTGCCTCCTGCATTTCGCTTTTTCGTCCCGCCCTATCAGTGCTGATGCCACTAGTCTTGATTCCGCAAACAGTTCCTTTGGTCGCTCTCACCGCCCTCATTTGCGTCGTTTTTGGTCGCGGCGCAGCTGCAATAACGACGATTACGGTTTCCGTCACATTCTTTCCAAGTTTTGAGGCCATACTCTATGGCCTGCAAAACACGGATCAGCAGCTCGTCGATCTTGTGCGGATATATTCGGATTCTCGCCTGACCCAGTTTTGGCGATTAAGGATCCCCAACGCGGTACCCTACTTCTTTCAAGCCGTGAAGCTCTCGTTTCCACGCGTCCTCCTCGGCGTCATACTCGCGGAGTATCTTGTGACTCACACCGGACTTGGGGGCCTCCTTTACGACTTTAGGGGAAAGCAAGACTTCCTGGGACTTTGGTTAATCGCTGCCCTCGCGAGTGCGATCTCGGTCACGTTCTATCTATTAGCGCGGTTCGGAGAGAGTGCGCTCCGGAGAAGAGCCGAGACAGTGTTGTATGATTTTCGCTCCAGCGGAATATTGAAGCAGCGAGGCTTGAGAGGTGCTCCGACGCATGCATAGGCCACATTACTCGCAGGAGCTTCTTGATTCGTCGGGAATCTGGGCAGAGATTTTTCGCGAGAGGAGGCAAAGACCCGAACAGATGGTTGTAAAAAACAAGATCGTCATCTGTGTCGGTTCAGGCTGCTCTTACCCAGTGGCGGTCTTTGCCGCGATAGCCGCCGAGGCTTCTGGTGCCAAGCTCGCGAAGTGCATGACGCCCTACGAGGTGGTTCACTCGTCGTTCCAGTGCGATCTGGCCGTCCTTGTGTCTGCGGAAGGGAATCACCCCGACACTGTCGAAGCCTATTGTAGACTGGCTCAAAGGCAATTCCGCACACTGATTATTACTGCCCAGATCGATTCTTGTCTGGCGACCGAGGCTGCCGCCCATTCAGGGCGTACCCGCGTAGTCACACTCGACGCTCAGGTGCCGAAGGGAGGTTTCATTCCCGTCGGAAGCACCCTTGTGACGCTCGGACTCGCCCTTACGACGCTAAGCGCTCCTATAGACGGCCTAGCTCTGTTTGATCGCGCTCGTACTGACCACAATTTGACCCGGCGTACCCTGCCATCGTTCGACTCGGCGCATGATTTTGTGATTGTTTCTTCTATGCTTGGCCGAGCGGCAGCGGCGGATTTTGAAACGAGGCTTGCGGAGTCGGGCCTCGGGTTTGGTAATATCACAGATCCGTGGCACCTTGGGCATGGCCGTTACTTCTTGCTCGCCAACGAGACGAGAGAGAAGGTCCTGGTGGCCTTCGGTACCACGCCAGAACAGGCCGAAATCAAGAGAGTACTTGGTTTGATTCCCCGCGGCATTGCCCGTGTCAACATTGAATCCGAGTACGAGGGCATCGCCGGTGCTGCGTACTCTTTATTCAGGAGCATGTTCCTGATCTCTGCAATCGCCGAGGACCGGAAGGTCGATCCTGCGAACCGGCCGTTGATAACGTGGGGCAACCGCCTCTACATGGAACGGAGAAACGCGCCATGAAGATCGACACAGCCGCGAGAGTCGCTGATTGAAGGTATTTTCTGAGGGTACAGTGCTGACATGTGCTTAGAGCCTATTCCTCCAGATGAAGCGGGGCCATCATCGAACCGCAGCCTGCGTGTTGCCTACCCCTGGCTAAGACACAGACACGAAGGCGACCTGTACCTCCCACCCGAAGCTTATCATCGTTTGCTCAAGCCATATATCTTCGATGGCATCTCAGACCTGGGCCATTTCCGCCAGTTCTTGGGAGAGGTTACGATCCCCGGGAACCAAGTGATACTCGAACTGGGGCCCGGCACTGGACGCGCAACTGATGTGCTTTTGGAACGCCTGCGACCGAGACGGCTTGATCTCCTCGACCAAAGTCCACGAATGATATCTTTTTTGCGCAACAAATACTCAGACCTTTCGTTTTTACGGTTCATTGAATCGGATGTAGTCGACTATTTCCAGAGGCCGCATGTGGCATACGACTTGATCTTCTCCATGTGGAGCCTGTCTCATGCCATTCACCAAAATTTCATGCAATATGGCACGAAGAAAGGTCGTGACCTGACATTGAATGCTCTGGCTAACATGTTCCAAGGCAGCCTTAGCGTCGGCGGTTTGTTCTACCTCATGCATTTCGACCCGCTGTCGGACGAGCAAAGAATGATAATTCGTCAACGACAAAAGGTGTTTCCGTTTCTGGCAGCCCCGGGTCAGAGCCCGTCCAAGCAGTTGATTGACGAAGTGCTAGAGGGACTTCGTCGCGACGGCGTGATGACGTGGTCGTGCAAACATTATGCTGGCTCTCCAATCATTTACAACAACCTTGACGAGGCGCTCGAAACCATTATGAATTTTCATATGGAGGCAGTACTAAATTGGTCCGGGCAAGTGCGTGACGTCCTCTCAGAACTGACGGGGGACCTTCGCACGCATATGTGTCAAGACGGCACTATATCTGTAAGACCCGGATGTTTTATTTACAAAGCAAGGCGCGTTGGCTGATCGATATGACGCAGTGGGTTGAGTACACACCGCTGATTTTAATTTCACTTGCAGCACTTCTCTGCGTTCCGTTGTTTGTTTTTTGGCTGACTGAACGGCGAGCAATCGCTGCCGTACAGTCCCTTCAAGCCAGGTTGCACGCGCGAAATAGGCTATTGCGCACGGTCTTTCAACCGCTGACAACGATATTCTTTCTCCTCGGAATTGCTGTTACATGGTTCCAAGTACAAACCACGCTCAAAACAGCTGGCGACCAGATGAGGTTGGCGGACGCCGGCCAAGCGTCTGAGGCGTATAGGAATGCGCTCAGTGGACTTTCGAGCGAGGACACCACTGTTCAGGCAGGAGCTATTTATGCGCTTAAGGCCATCGCTAGGGCCCACCCAAGAGAGTACCTCGACACGGTCGATGAAGTACTGTCTGTATTCGTGCGTAACAGATGCAGTTTAGCTTACCATGACCTCTATGTACGTCGGCACCAACTCTGGCCTCCAGACGGAGTTCGCGCCGGTCTTTCGGTGTTAAGCGACCTGAGTGCGCTCAGCGAGCAGGACGCTTCCAACCGGATGCAGCACTACAAGTCCCGGCCGAATGTTCGTGGCATCTTTCTCGCCGACGGTGACCTTCGGGGTGCCAAGCTTACCGGCCTCGATCTGAAGGAGGCACATTTTGAGAGAGCAAAATTGGATGAGGCACAGGTAAGTGGATCGGATTTGACCGGAGCTCACCTCGCTGGAGCGCAACTGGTCAGAACCGACCTCCGCGGAGCCGTACTCGAGAACGCGGAGTTCTCCAATGCGAAAATGGACTTTGTGAGCCTAGCATCGTCGAATCTGGTGGGGGCGTGGCTGGATCACGCTCACTTAACGGCAGCAGACCTTAGAAAGGCTAACTTGGCCAGCGCACACTTCGACCATGCTTCTGTAACAGCCTGCAATTGGTCGGGAGCTGAGCTTTATGATACAGACGGTCTGGACACGACATCTGGGATGGCTTTGGGTGATTTGAGGGACACATTCGGTAACGCCACTACGGCATTGCCGGACACCATACCTCGACCGTCCTCGTGGCTCCTTCCGTGATGGGTAGCGGATGGCAGTTTCTGAGATCGCGAGAAGCGCGGTGAACGAGAGGGCATCGCAACGAACGTCCCAAGCGTGTTCCTGCTCTCGCTGCACTCCGCGGGCCGACTGTAGTGAATCCGGCCCATAAAATTGGCACTCGTTGGGCGTCCAAGTGGCGTCTATGACTCAGAACGTTGTGGCCGAAAGTGTCAGCAAAGTAGAAGTTGTCAAGAGACGGGATTCGATCAGAACATAGGTCACTCGGCGGCCAAACCGGATGCAGTTTTGAGGAGTGATTTAGCCAATAGGTACCGACAAGCGTGCAACTGGCCTACGGCCAGACAGGATGCGAAGGAACGCGAGTAGCGCGCATCATTGTAGATGCCGGTCGAGTGACAGCTACAGCCCGCGCCGACATTGGTGCTTTATAGCCCGTCGAGAAGCGTGGGTCCGGGGTTGCGTACAGATATGTGATGACGTCCGCTCATCGAGCGGCGATCTCGATTGGGAGTTTGCTCTGCATTCGTACCCTGGGCACTCGGCTGGCACGGAGGACGGCTCAGACTATCCTCTGCGAGGTGGGCACAGATGTCTCCCGCTTCCGCAATGCATCGGCATTTGCCTCACAAATGCGAAGAGGTGGCACTGAGGCGTGCTGAGATGCGCCTGCGTAAACAAGCTGCTCACCTCGGATTTCGAATCATTCCGGCAGATGCTGACTGATTGTCCTTGGGAGTCGGCCAGTGTTTACGAAATGCTTTTCATCTGGCCGTATAACGCCCGACGCGTCTGCGTGCA
>PLBW01000091.1:47641-48919 GCA_003135475.1 Acidobacteriaceae bacterium | reverse complement strand
CCTTTGCGCACCATGAGATGAACGCCAGCCAGGGCGTGCGTCTCGACTTCATCGGTGTAAAAAACCTTGGTGAGATTTTCAATCTCAATTAGCGGGGTTGCTGCATCGCTCATGCTGTTTTCCTTTGATCGCTATTCGCTCTTCGCAGTTAGCTCTTCGCTGCTGGAGTCTCGCATCGTCCCTGCTTGTTTTCTTTATCACTCGTCCGCCGCCACGCGAGCCCCTCACTTCAATCCGAAAAGCAAAAGGCGAAATGCGAATGGCGAATAGCGGCATTCCCTACTCCAGCCGCACGCGATCGGTGTTGTCCCATCGCGACATGTCAGAAAGAATGACAGTATCGCCCTGGTGGAGTCCGGATTCGATTTGAATGAGGTTTACCGAGGCGCGCCCGGTCTTCACCTGCACCCGCGTCGCTGCCTTGCCGTCGGGATCAAGCTTGAACATGGAAACCGTGCTGGTTTCCTGACCGAAAGCCGGACGTCCCACGTAGAGCACGTTCTCCAGCCGCTCCAAGTCGATGGTGCCATCCACGCTCAGATCGGGGCGCGCACCTTTGGGTAATTCGCCAGTCAACTTCACATCGACCGTTACTGTTCCGTTCTGTACCCCGGGATCGACGCGGCTTACTTCACCGGGGATCACGCCGTTGTGGGTGTCCACCGATGCGGGCTCGCCGATCTGGACATCACGCGCTTGCGTCTCCGGAATCTTCAGCTCCGCCATGAGGTGGTTCGGTTGCACAATCCTTGCCAGCTCGGCTCCAGGGAGCACGTGCTGGCCGACCTGCAAGGGCAAATCCACCAGGACGCCCGCAACCCCGGCTTGTACTTTCAGGCGCTGCAACTGTTTCCGCTTGAGATCGGCCAGAGCGCGCATTTGGTCCACCTTGGCTTGTTGCACGGCCAACTGGGAGGCGATTGCTTTCTGATTAATCTGTAAGCGCTGATCTTCGATGTCATTGCGTGTGACCAGTTCCTGGGCTTTGCCGGCGGAAGCCTTGGCGGCCAAGCCGGAAATTACGCCAAGGTCATAGAGCGCTTTATCGGTTTGCGCCTGACGCTGCGCCTCGGCGTAGTCGGCGTTGACCGTGGCGGCTCCGGCTTTCTGTGTCATCAGGTCGCTATCGAGCTTGACCTTCAGGCTCTGGTACTCGGCTTCGGCCGCCTTTACCTGTAACTGTGCGTCCAGCGCCTCCTGTTCGAGTTGAGGATTGCTCATCTCCACCAAGACGGTGTCGGGCTCCACTAGCGAGCCGGGAAGTTTGACGATTCGGAT
>PLBW01000091.1:0-47538 GCA_003135475.1 Acidobacteriaceae bacterium | reverse complement strand
CGTTCTCAGACAGTTAAGTGAGTACTGCGTTCTCTGGGGCGAGAGGCTGTGTCCCCACACGGATTGTAATGTCCAATTTCGGACAGTACAACATAAACGCCATTTTCGCCAGCGAACAGGGCGACTATGCAACCTTGAACGAATCGGCGCACACAGACGCACTAGAACGTCAATTGATCTCGACGCAAGCCAGTCCATTGTCATAATCTCAGTTTCAAGTTCCTAAGCTCGGTCGCGTCTGCTTATGACTGCAACTAGTATTGCGATTTCGCCTGAGATCGGGAAGGCGCCAGAAACGTCGGCGCGGCTGGTGTCGCTGGACGTCTTTCGCGGCGCCACCATCGCGGCCATGATCCTGGTCAACAATCCTGGAAATACTGCTTCCTATTGGCCGCTTCGGCACGCGAAATGGAACGGGTGGACCCCAACCGATCTGATTTTCCCCTTCTTCCTCTTTATTGTCGGCGTCTCTCTTGTGCTTTCCTTTCGATCAAGACTGAGACGCGGAGATTCCACGCGATCGCTGGTCTGGCACGCGTTCAAGCGTAGCCTGACGATCTTCGCTCTCGGACTACTGTTGAATGGGCTTCCCTCCCTCCATCTCGCGACATGGAGGATACCCGGCATTTTGCAACGCATTGCGCTCGCCTACTTCGGCGCCGCGATGATTACGCTTTGCTGCAAGACCTATGCCCGCACGCTATGGATTGCCGTCCTGCTGGCGGGCTATTGGTTGCTGACGCGATACGTGCCGGTGCCGGGATACGGAGTGCCTGGCCGCGACATGCCCTTTCTTGACCCCAACGCCAACCTCGCGGCATACCTCGACCGGAAGCTCATGATGGGCCATCTGTACGAAGCAACGCGCGATCCCGAGGGCCTGCTCGGCACTTTGCCGGCGATTGCTACAACGCTGTGCGGCGTTCGGACTGGGGAGTGGCTGGCCTCGAATCACAGTCGATTGCAAAAGATGGCGAGAATGTTCGCCGTGGGTGCGACTGCGCTGGTTGCCGGGGAGGTTTGGAGCATCTGGTTTCCCATCAACAAAAACCTGTGGACCAGCTCGTATGTGCTGTTTACGGCGGGATGCGCGCTGCTTTGCCTGGCGATCTGTTACTGGATAACGGACATACAGCAGCATCGAGGCTGGTGGACCAAACCTCTCGTCATCTTCGGCACAAATGCCATTGCCGCATACGTATTGTCGGAGCTGGTGGGAATGCCGTTCCGTTGGCAGGACTACATTTTCCAACATTGCTTCGCGCGTGGGTTTTCTCCGGCCATGGCATCGCTGCTATATTCGCTCACCATCGTCGGGCTGTGTTTTTTGCCCATCTGGTGGATGTATCGCAGAAAAATTTTCCTCAAAGTTTGACGGCTGCAATCCTTCCGCGATTCCCGCGCCTGCCGCTAAGGGCCAACAAGACCTCGCTTCGCCACAGGTGTGCGCCATTGACGGCCTTTGCCTGCTGACCTAATATCCGGAGCAATGGCAATTCAAGCTCCCAGCAGCGGCCAAGTGTTGGGCCACTATCGCCTAATCGAGCAGATCGGCGCCGGGGGCATGGGCGTGGTTTTTCGCGCCCATGATGAACAACTGCAGCGCGACGTCGCGGTCAAGATCCTGCCCGCGGGATTGTTTGCCGACGATGCTACCCGCAAACAGTTTCGCACTGAGGCGCTAGCGGTTGGCAAGCTGACTCATTCCAACATTGCCATGGCCTTCGACTTCGGGGAGGAACGTGGCATTGATTATCTGGTCACGGAATACATTCCCGGTGTCAATCTGGACGAGATGCTCGGCCAGCAGCCGCTTCCGCAAAAGACCGTCCTGGAGTTGGGCATACAACTCGCGCGCGGATTGGAAGCCGCGCACCGCGAGAACGTCATCCATCGCGACCTCAAGCCGGGAAATCTTCGGGTCAACCCCGATGGCCAGTTGAAAATTCTCGACTTTGGCCTGGCCAAGCTGGTTGAACCCATAGAACTAGCTGAGACGGCCAACCTCAACACCAGTCTCTCGGTCACCGGAACGCTGCCCTACATGGCGCCCGAGCTGTTGCGGGCTGAGACTGCCGATGCCCGCTCCGACATTTGGGCAGCCGGCACCGTGCTTTATGAAATGGCGACGGGTAAGCGTGCCTTTCCGGACCGGCAGCCGTCGCTGCTGATCGATGCCATTCTGCATTACGATCCGGTGCGGCCTTGCCTGATCAATCCTGAGGTCTCGGCCGCATTAGAAATGGTGATCCTGAAAACATTGGATAGGGACCCCGCTCTGCGCTATCAGACGGCGCGGGAGTTGCGGGCAGACCTTACCCGGATCCTCTCCGGCGATGAGCTGGCGACGGAAACAGTTCGTCGCACCAAGGTTTTCGAAGTCCAGCGTAGGGCCCGCAATCGAAAGGCTGCATTAATCCTGGCAGCGGTATTGCTGGCAGGAATCGCGGCTGGATATGGCTTCAAGCGATGGTGGCCGCAACCGGCCTCGGCCAAGCAGCGGATCATGGCCGTATTGCCCTTCGACACCGTAGGTCAAGATCCGGCGACCGGCGCTCTCGGTCTGGGCCTGACCGAAACCCTTACCGCAAAGCTTGTCCAGGCCAGCGACACGGATGCCATCCAGGTAGTCTCGCCGCGCGATTTGCGTGACCAGGGAGTCAAGACCGCCGAAGACGCTCGCCGCGAGTTCGGCACCGATTTGGTCCTGGAGAGCAGCCTGCAGCGCTCCGGCCAGACCATTCGCGTCAACTGCTATCTGGTTGACTCCAAGACCCACCGGCAGATCGCGGCCCGCAGTATGACCGTGGATGCCGGCGACACGTTCGGACTACAAGACCGGGTGGTGAGCGAGACGCTGGACATGCTGCCGGCGCAGATCAAACCAGAGCAACGCCGCAAATTGAACGTCCGTCAGGACACCCAACCTGCGGCTTACGAGGCGTACATACAGGGCCGCGGATATCTGCAGGAATATGAGAAGCCGGAGAACATCGACAGCGCCATCGCGGCATTCAAGCAGGCGCTGAAGATTGATCCCAATTATGCGCTGGCGTACGCAGGCCTGGGTAACGCCTACCTAACGGGCTTTCAGCAATTCTATAAAGGCAAGCAACGGGTGGACGATGCCTCTGCCAACTGCGAGAGGGCGCTATCCTTAAATCCCGATCTTTTGGAAGCGCATATTTGCCTTGGAAATGTCTTCAACGGGACCGGCAAGTACGACAATGCAGTGGAGGAGTTCCAGGGAGCTCTACGATCGGAGCCGAGCAGCGAAGACGCGCTGCGGGGATTGGCGGATGCCTACACATCTCTGGGAAATTTCGCCGCGGCGGAGTCCATCTATAAGAAGGTAATCGCGCTGCGTCCGAACTATTGGGGTGTATACAGTTGGCTAGGCTTCTTCTACTACAATCAGGCGCGCTATCCCGAAGCGGCGCAGATGTTTCTCAAGGCTACGCAATTGGCGCCGGACAACTATCGTGGATACCTGGCCTTAGGCGGCACCTACGGCTTGCAAGGGCACTATTCCGACGCGATCGACGCATTGAAGCGCTCCATCGAACTGCGACCCAGTCCGGATGCCTACAACAACCTGGGGTACGTCTATACTCTCTTGCATCGTTTTCCGGAAGCCATCGCTGCCCTGGAGCAGGCGCTTAAGATTGATGACAGTGACTGGATGAACTGGGGGAATCTAGGGGATGCGCTCTACTGGAGTCCAGACCGACGCCCGCAGGCGTCGGCCAAGTACCGGCAGGCCGTAAAAATCGGGACGTCGAGACTTCAAATCAATCCGCGGGATGCGGAGACTCTGGCATACCTTGCGAACTATTCCGCGATGCTGGATGACCGCCAGGCCGCTTTCGGTTATATGCAAAGGGCGCTAGAGTTGGCACCTGCCAAAGGCGAGGTATTGTTCCGCGCGGCCATCGTTTACAATCACTTCGGCCAAACGGACCAGGTCCTCGCCTATCTTAAGAAAGCGGTCGATGTCGGGTACTCTCGGGCCATCATCCGCGATACGCCTGACTTTCAAGGTCTGCAACAGAACGCGCAATTTCGAACCCTGACAGGGGTAAGCCAACAACGACAGCGCTAGGGTTTTATCCTCATGCCGAGAGGCTGCGGGCCGCTGTTGAGGTTACATGTTGCACCGTTGATGCTAAGGGTGCCATAAGGAAACGGTGTGCCTGGCTGCCCAACAGCGGGACCTGAAGTCGGGTTCGAATTGTTGAAACTCCACTGACAATTTCCGCTGGCGTCGCGGAAAGGCGAACTGCAGCTACCCGCGCTCGGGGGAGGAAACTGTAAAGCGAAAGCAGCGTTGTTATCAGTTTGGAAAGTGACGGTATCACCCCCACTGAGTGAAACCACTCCCGCGGGGGCTCCATTGAGCTTCTGGACGCAATTTCCATTGCCGTCCACGGAAAGAGTTACGGTAAGGTGAGCCAACTGTCCTCCTCCTTCTCCACCTCCCTTGCGGCAGGCTGGCAGAAACAGACAAGCGCAAACAGCCAGCAATACTCCAAACTGCATGCGGCGTGAAGTCATGGCAGGTTCCTTTCTCTTGCGTGTGCAACACTACCACGCTGGGAGTTGCTGTCAAGTGAAACTGTTTGCAAGCATTCTACCAGCGGCGCCGGTGCCACTTTTGGGACAGCAAACCTTCACACCTAGGCACCAGCGGAATGGTCTTGTTCAGGGGCGCATGCTTTCATTCAATTAGCCGATAGCCTACTGCCGGCCGCGTTCACTCGCCCTGCACCTCCCCTTTGATATCCAGGTTCCGGATGAGCCTGTGCAGGTAGTTGGGATGAAGCCCCAGCAGCTTGGCGGCCTCGGTGTAATTTCCCTTCGTTTGCGCGACCGCATCGACAATCAACTGCTTCTTGAGGTGATTGATCCGATCGTGATACTTGACGCCGCTTTGTTCCACCGGCTGCACTTCCAGCAAGGCCGCGGGCAAATCATCGGGAAGAATTTCATCCGTCAGACCCAACACCATGGCGTGTTCCATGGCATTCTCCAGCTCGCGCACATTCCCCGGCCAGCTATAGGCCATTAGCGACGCTCGCGCCTCCGGGGAAATGCCTTTGAGCGGCCGTTTGCATTTCTCCGCATATTTGGCGGCGAAGTAAATGGCCAGCAGCGGAATGTCATCCGAACGTTCCCGCAAAGGGGGGATCACCATCGAGACCACGTTCAGGCGGTA
The DNA here is from genome assembly GCA_003135475.1 of Acidobacteriaceae bacterium. Classification (GTDB taxonomy): domain Bacteria; phylum Acidobacteriota; class Terriglobia; order Terriglobales; family Acidobacteriaceae; genus Bog-257. The sequence goes on along the minus strand of PLBW01000091.1, from coordinate 42,323 downwards.
ATAGAGGTCCGGGCGGAACTCGCGGTCCTTGATGGCCTGTTCCAGGTCCTTATTGGTGGCCGTCAGCACCCGAGCATCGAACTTCAGGCTGCGGGTGCTTCCTACGCGCTCGAATTCGCGCTGTTGCAAGACCCGCAGCAGCTTGGCTTGCAGCGGAGGGGGAAGTTCGCCGATTTCGTCGAGAAAAACGGTGCCGCCTTCGGCCACTTCCAGCTTGCCTTTCTTAGTGGCAATCGCGCCCGTGAAGGCGCCCTTCTCGTGGCCGAATAATTCGCTTTCCAGCAGGGCCTCGGGAATGGCGGCGCAGTTGATGGCGATGAACGGTTTGCCGGCGCGCGGACTGTTGTGATGGATGGCGTGCGCCACCAGTTCCTTGCCCGTACCGCTTTCCCCGCGAATAAGAATGGCGGAATCGCCGCCGGCCACCCGGGCAATAAACTCCTGCACCTTTCGCATGGAATCGCTTTCGCCCACGATGACGCCGTCCAGGTCCAACTCAGTTTGCAGCCGGCGATTTTCGTTGCGCAGGCTCTCCAAGGCAAGAACGTTCTCCAAAGTGACGGCAGCGATTCCGGCGACGGAGGTGAGAAAATTTACGTGGTCCTCTTCAAATCTTTTTCCCGCGCCGCGCGCAATCAGGTACAGGACCCCTATCGTGCTTTCCACTGCGGTCAGCGGCACGCAGAGAACGCTCTCCGCGTTGCGCGATTGAGCGGAGGGCCTGCTGATAGTGGCCGAGCGCTCCCACAGCGCACGCTGCACAATTTCCCGCCGAATCTGCAGGGCAGGGGAATCGCCGGCTTTACGGTTCCAAGTACAACTCGAGCCGGGATCGTCGTCAGCCTGGCGGGTGATCACGACCGCGGCGGAATCGGCCGGAACCACCTCGCAAATCAGTTCCAGAAGCCGCTGCTGCAGCGCCTCCAGATCGCGAATGGAATTGATGGTGCTGGCGACCTTGAACAGGGCATTCAGATCGCGCGCCATCCGGCCCACGTCGATGCCGAGGTTCGCGTCAGCGGGCAAAATATTTGTGCTCGTGGTGATTAGACGATCGCCCGGCGACTCATCCCGAAACTGCACCATCCGCGCAATCGGACTGTCGTCTTCCCCGATTAGAAACACCAGCTCACAATGGCCAACCCGAATCGCGTCTCCATGACCCAACAGCTTTCGCCGCACCGGAATGCCGTTCACGAAGGTCCCGTTGTGGCTATCCAGGTCAACCAGATGGAAGGCCGCGTCGGTTTCGCTGATGGAGAAATGCTTCCGCGATACCGCGAGGTCGTGCAGGCATAACTGGTTGCCGGAATCGCGCCCCACGGAGAACTGGCTACCAGTCAGCCGTACCACCGTGCCTTTTGCCGAGCCCGATACCACCACGACCCTGGAGTCCACGGACTGCCTCCGCGCTGTTAGTTTAGCCCAGTCCGGGCGAATCCACGGAGTGAAAATCGCATGACCGACTAACGCAATGGATCGTCGCACCTATCCATTCGGATACTGCCGGCTCGCCAAATGCGATGACCGGCCCGGGTTTCTTCGTTTAATGGACGTCGTAGGGAGGATCGATTCTTACCAAGCGCGGCGCGGTCCGCGCAATACGCGCGCTGGAAACAGAATGATGGCCTTCAACAATTCCAGCACTCCCTCGACGGCAAATCCCAGCAGCCGGAACGGCAATAGAAACAACCACACCAACGGGTACAGTACCAGCACCAGCAGCGCCAAGGGCCAGCAAAACAACAATAAGATGCACCACAGAAGGAAGGTCAACATAACTCCTCCTCTCTCTAAATACGTTACACCTGGCCGCGAAGTTCCGCGCCGCTAACCATGCCCGCCTCCGCCGCTAAGCTCGCGTACGATCGAGCCGACAAACGCTTTCGCGTCGCCGAACAGCATGAGTGTGTTGTCGAGGTAGTAGAGCGGATTGTCGATGCCGGCAAATCCCGGATTCATGCTGCGCTTGATCACCATGACCGTACGGGCCTTGTCGACATCCAGAATCGGCATACCGTAGATCGGACTGCCAGCGTCGCTGCGCGCGGCAGGATTGGTGACGTCGTTGGCTCCAATCACCAGCGCGACATCCGTCTGCGGGAAATCCGGATTGGCCTCATCCATGTCCATCAACTTGTCGTAGGGGATGTCGGCCTCGGCCAGCAAAACGTTCATGTGACCGGGCATGCGGCCGGCGACCGGGTGAATGCCGAATTTCACGTCCACGCCCTTCTTAGTCAACAAGTCATACAGTTCGCGGACCTTGTGCTGCGCCTGCGCCACCGCCATGCCATAACCGGGAACGATTACGACTTTGTTCGCGGCCGAGAGGATCGCGGCAGCTTCTTCCGGAGTTGCACTGTGTACGGGCCGGGCCTCGGCCGGGGCAGTTCCTGACGTCTGTACCTGTCCGAATGCTCCGAACAGCACATTGGTGAACGAGCGGTTCATCGCCTTTGACATGTTGACGGAAAGAATGAAGCCCGACGCTCCATCGAGCGAGCCCGCCACGATCAGAAGCTTGCTATTGAGAACGAAGCCCATGGCCGCGGCGGAAAGGCCGGCGTAGGAATTCAACAGCGAGATCACGGTCGGCATGTCGGCGCCGCCAATGGGGACGATCATCATCACGCCGAAGACTAGCGCGATTCCCACCATGAACGGGTACAAGACCATGGCCTCGGGATGCAGCACGAGACGAACGGCGATGGCGACGGCTATCGCCAGCATCGCCAGGTTGACGAAGTTCTGTCCCTTATAGGTGATTGGCCGCTGCGGCAAGATTTCCTGCAGCTTGCCCGCGGCCATCAAGCTGCCGGTAACGGTGAGACCGCCGAGGATGACTTCCAGCGAAAGCACCGACATCATGAACGGCGGAACATTAGGGGCCCGCAGGTAGAACTCCGCGGTTCCCACCAAGGTCACGCAAAGCGCGCCGAAGGCATGGCTCAATGCAGTTCGCTGCGGGACGGCAGTCATCCCCACGTTGCCGAGTGGGACGCCAATGATCGCGCCCAGGACCAGCCCGATGGCGAGCCACTTGTAGTCCACGATGCCGTGATACAGAAGCGTGCCGGCAACGGCCAACACCATTCCCACTTCACCTGCCCAAACTCCGCGCCGCGCGGTGACTGGTGAACTCAGCCACTTCAACGCGAGGATGAAGAGGACGGCAGCGACGATGTAGGTGATCTCTATGACGTATTCGGACGCTGGAGTCATGGCTTCTGTGTCCGGCTGGATTTGAACATCTTGAGCATACGGTCGGTAATGATGAATCCGCCCACGGCGTTACTGGTGGCAGCGACAATTGCAACCGTACCCAGCACGGTCGCGAGCGTGCTCTTGTGCTCACCCGCGAGAATGATGGCGCCGACAACCGCGATCGCGTCCAACGCGTTAGTCAGCGACATCAACGGTGTGTGCAACAGCGGCGATACCCGGCGAATCACTTCAAATCCGATAAATGCCGCGAGTATAAAAACGTACAGGCTGTTGATCAGGTCAGCCTTGACCATTAGCTTGCCTCCTTCGTTTGAGGGACCAGGGCGGGCAGCGAGTAGAACTCCCGCACTCGTGGGTTCACCACTTCACCCCCCTGAGTGACCAGGGTGCTGCGAGTGATCTCATCTTCCAAATCCAGCACAAGTTTTCCATCCTTCACCATGTGCAATAGGAAATTTGTAAGGTTTTTGCTGTACATCTGGCTGGCATGATACGGGACCGTGCTGGCCAGGTTGATGGTTCCAATGATGGTGACACCGTGCTCGACCACCTGCTCGCCCGTCTGTGTCAGCTCGCAGTTGCCTCCCCGTTCCGCCGCCAGGTCTATGATGACGGAGCCGAGCGCCATGCCGGCCACCATCTCCTTGGTCACCAGCACCGGCGATTTCTTTCCAGGAACCACTGCCGTCGTGATCACCACGTCGCTCTCGGCGACTACCTTTCCCAGCAATTCGCGCTGGCGCTGATAAAACGATTCGTCCTGCGCCTTCGCATAGCCACCGGCATCCTGGGCATCGGCCGCCTCGATGGGAAGTTCCACAAACCGTCCACCCAGGCTGTGGACCTGCTCCTTGACGGCCGGGCGCAAGTCGTAAGCCGACACCACCGCGCCCAATCTGCGGGCGGTGGCTATGGCCTGCAAACCGGCAACGCCGGCGCCAATCACCAGCACTCGCGATGGGGTAATGGTGCCGGCCGCGGTGGTCAGCATGGGAAAGAGCCGGGGCAGCGTGTCGGCGGCAATCACCACCGCCTTGTAACCGGCGATGGTGGACATCGAGGAGAGCGCGTCCATACTTTGAGCACGCGTGATCCGGGGCATCAGTTCAATCGAGAAAGCCGAGACGCCAGTCTCCGCGGTCGCCTGGACGCTATGGATGTCGCCCAGTGGCCGGAGAAATCCAATCAAAGCTTGACCGCGATGGAGAAGGGGCAAATCCGCAGCGCCAGTTTTGTCATTCGATCCGTAGCACAGGACTTGTACCACCACATCGGCGCGGAATACTTCCGCGCGCGTGGCGACAATCTTCGCGCCCTTATCGATGTACTGGGCGTCGGGGTAGCCGGCTTCCATGCCAGCTCCGGCTTCGACCAAAACTTCCACCCCAACCTTGGCATAACTCGGGATCACTGCAGGTATAAGTGCTACGCGCCGCTCCCCCGGAAAACTCTCTCGGGGAACACCAACAATCATGGAGTCTCCTCCCTCTTCTGCGCCTTCTTTTTTGGCGTCAAGACCAGTCGATGTGCCAGGTCCTTGAAATCGACTGGAAGGAAGCATTCTATCTACACTCCTGCGAAAGTTCACCTCAACCTGATCGAAACCGAATCCCATGATGGCCTGCCGTCGTCATTCCGGTATCCACTAGCCGCCATCTCGCGAAGATCTTTTATGCTGCTAAACAAATGGACTTGCCGGATGGAGGTTCCCGCTGCAAGAATCAGGGGTGCCAATCCCGACCGAGCGATCTAGTGCCAGTAGAATTCTTTCGGTAAACGTCGTGCTGGCTCTGGCTATCCGCGAGCGTTCATCCTCGTGAAATGTTGTCTAAGTCATTTAATGCACGGTAGTTATTGGATTAACGAGCAGGTTCCGCTTTGGCAATGGAGTGCTTATCCCGACACCTTCTGTGGTAGAAATACAACAACCGAAGGCTTGCTGGAACTTGTAATCTTATCCTCTGCGCTGCGGTCAGTCTTTCTCTTTGGTCTACGAAAGAACAACTCGGAATCCCGCCGAATGCAGCGGCGTCGGTCTCCATAGCGGAGCACCGGTTCATCTGCGCATCCTGCCTGCCCCCACCGGCACCGGCATCGTCTTTCGTCGCACCGACCTCGATGGCTATGAGGTGGAAGCCATCAGTCGCAACGTTGCGAAAGTCAGTTACGCCACCAGCTTAATGAAGAAAGGCGTGCTCATCTCCACTACCGAGCACCTGCTGTCGGCGTTCATCGGGATGGGTGTGGACAATGCGATCGTGGAACTCGACAACCTCGAACTCCCCATCCTGGATGGCAGCGCGCTACCGTTCGTGGAGATGCTCACTCAGGCGGGCTTGCGCCAGCAACGGCGCAAACGCGTGTATCTCAAGATTCTGCGTCCCTACGAAATGCGCGAAGGTGACAAGTTCATCGGCGTCTATCCGGCGGAGCGGTACTCCGTCAGCTATGCCATCAATTTCCCGCATCCGCTGATTGGCAGCGAAAGATTTCAAGTCGAGCTTTCCAATGGCAGCTATGTGAAGCAGATCGCGTCGGCGCGGACGTTCGGTTTCCTCGAGCAGCAGCACGCGATGCTGAACATGGGTCTCATTCGCGGTGCCTCGCGCGAGAACTGCATCGTGCTTACCCCCGAAGGGATTGACAATCCACCGCTGCGCTACAGCGACGAGTTCGTGCGGCACAAGGTGTTGGACCTCATCGGTGATCTCGCCTTGTTCGGCAAGCACATTCTGGGCTATGTCAAAGCCGATCGCGCCGGACACGCCATGCACACCGCCATTGTCTCCCGCATTCTGCGCGATCCCACCTACGCGGAAGAAGTTACCCTCGACGAGGCGGCGGTGGCCGATTGGCCGGCCGAAGCCGTCGTCTCCGCCGCCGACTAGCTGGGGAACGATCACGCAAAATCCAGCCCCGCAGGGGCGGAAGAGCTTAGCCCAGCGCTTCAGCGCTGGGTAAAGTTGGGAAAAAGACCGAGTCCCGTAGGGACGGCAGAGTTTTCACACACCCTCCAAAGGCCGTTCGTGGCGAAGCAGAAACGACGTTGCAATAATCCATCCCCACCCTTGACTTGAAACTTGTAACCCGAAACTTGAAACTGTCTCTATGCACTTATTCATCAATGGTGACAAGAAAAGCTGTGCCGACTCCCTGTCGCTGGCAGAACTGATCGAACAACTCGGGATGAAGGGCGACCGCGTCGCAGTCGAACTCAACCGCGAGATTGTCTCGCGCACGCAATGGAGCGACACTCCGCTCAAGGACGGCGATCATCTGGAGATCGTGCACTTCGTCGGCGGGGGCTAGAAGCAGTTTCCAGTTTCGAGTTTCCAGTTTCAAGCCGGCAAACCGAGCTGTCTTCTTCGCTGCATAGGCCCCGGAGGATCGCGAGGCTGCCGCATCGCTTTGGCAACCGCCGCGCGCTAAATGCCGCTTGCTAAATACCAACTGCTAAATGCCAAGTGCCAAATGCTGCCCCCCTCGAAACTTGAAACTCGCAACTTGAAACTTTTCTTTGTGAATTGCCGATGAACACTCCTTTCGCGCGGTTGACAATCAGCGTTAACGATCACTAAACTCAAATGTTTACCTGCACTTGCTCGAAAGTTTCTGAGTGCTTGCGCAATCATGCCGGACTTCTACTTCGCCCGATATTTGCCGTTGTTGATTCATGTTCTGGTCGCCGGAGGCGTGGCCTCGGCGATTGTGCTGCTCTCCTATTTCATCGGCCAGCACAAGTACAACAAGTCCAAGATGTCGCCCTACGAGTGCGGCATGGAGCCGGTCGGCAATGCCCGCCAACGCTTCACCGTAAAGTTCTACCTGGTGGCGATGCTGTTCATCCTCTTCGACGTGGAAGCTGTCTTCCTCTATCCCTGGGCGGTCGTGCAGCGCGACCTGAAATCCACCGGTTTGGGCATGTTCTGGTTCTGGGAGATGCTGGTGTACATCGGCATCGTGCTCGCTGGTTACTGGTATTGCTGGAAGAAGGGCGTGCTCGACTGGAACAAACAAGCTAAGGCCGAGAGGATCTGAGGGATGGCACTGGAGCCGGCGATCACCGACCTCGAGCAACTGAAAGATCGTCCTGAACTGGCGCGCCTGCTGGCGTGGAATGCGGTCGCGATTACGGGCGCGAAGTTCGACCGCAACGAGTTCACCATCTGGGTGGACCGCACTTCGCTGCGCGAAGCCTGTCTCACGCTGAAGAACGATCCGCAGTTGCAGTACAACGCCTTGGCCGACATCACCTGCGTGGACTGGTATCCCAAAGACCCGCGCTTCGAGGTGGTGTACCAACTGTTCTCCATTCCGAACAAATCCTATCTTCGCCTGAAAGTAAAGATCTCCGGCGAGGATGCCAGCCTAGACTCGCTGGTTCCCATCTGGCCGGGCGCGAATTTCTTCGAGCGCGAAGTCTTCGACCTGTTCGGCGTTCGCTTCGACGAGCACCCCAATCTAAAGCGCATCATGATGCCGGAGGATTGGGAAGGCCATCCGCTGCGCAAAGATTATCCCGTCGAGGGCTACCGCTAACCATGGCCCACATGACTCCAACCCCGGTGCTGGATCCGTCGGACGACAAGACGATGGTCCTGAACATGGGTCCGCAGCACCCCTCGACCCATGGTGTGCTGCGGTTGCTGCTGGAGATTGACGGTGAGACCATCGTGCGCATCATGCCCGACATCGGGTATCTGCACACTGGTATCGAGAAGACCTGCGAAGCCAAGTTTTACCAGCAGGTCGTGCCCCTGACCGACCGCATCGACTATCTCTGCCCCATGACCAATAACCTGGCCTACTGCCTGGCGGTGGAGAAGTTGCTGGGGCTGGAGATTCCGCCCAAGGCGCAGTGGATTCGCGTCATGNNCGCGAACGCGAAGACGTGCTGCGCCTGTTTGAGGCGGTTTCCGGGCAGCGCATGATGACGTCGTACTTTCGCATTGGCGGACTGGCGCTGGAGCCGCCGCTCGGCTTCTTCGACCGAGTCAAGAGTTTTAACGACCGCTTTCCTCCGAACATCGATGAGTACGAGAGCCTATTGACCAGCAATCCCATCTGGACGGGGCGCACCAAGGGCATCGCTTATTTGTCGGGGGAAGATGCCATCGCCCTTTGCGCAACCGGCCCGACCCTGCGGGCCAGCGGCGTTGATGTTGATCTGCGCCGCGATAAGCCGTACAGCGGCTACGAAAAATTCCAGTTCAACGTTCCGGTGTCGAACGATGGCGATGTCTTTGCGCGTTACGTGGTGCGGGTGCAGGAGCTTCGCGAGTCACAGAAGATTGTAAGGCAGGCGCTGGAAGGCATTCCGGAGGGCCCGGTCAAGGCGGACGCGCCCCATGTGGTGTTGCCCGACCGCGAGAAGATGAAGACGCAGATGGAAGCGCTCATTTATCACTTCAAGATCGTGACCGAGGGTTTCACCGTGCCGGAAGGCGAAGTGTACATGCCGATCGAGTCGCCACGTGGCGAAATGGGCTACTACGTGGTGAGCGATGGCACGGCCAAGCCGTACCGCGTCCACATGCGTTCGCCGTCGTTCGCCAATCTGCAAACGCTGCGCAAGATGTGCGAAGGCCGATTGATCGCCGACGTAGTTGCCGCCATCGGCAGCATCGACATCGTGCTGGGCGATTGCGATAGATAAGCAGGGGCTAGTGGCAGAGTCTTAAGGTTGTTGTTTGTCATCCCGAGCGAGGACTTCCGTCCGAGCCGAGGGATCTGCGGTTTGGGGTAAAGCGTTCTTGCTAAGAGCTAAAAGCTAAAAGCTAAAAGCTAAAAGCTAAAAGCTAAAAGCTAAAAGCTAAAAGCTAAGAGCTAACAGCTAACAGCTTCATGAAATTCTCCGACCAACTCGAACAACGCTTCTCCACCATGGTCACGCACTACCCGACCAAGCGCTCCGTCCTGGTTCCCATGCTGCTCTACATCCAGGACGAAGTCGGCGCGCTGACGGATGAGACTATCCACGAGATCGCGCAGCGCACGGACCTGTCAGACCTGGAAGTGCGCAACGTCATCAGCTACTACTCCATGCTGCGCACGCGTCCGGTCGGCAAATACAACCTTCAGGTCTGCACCAACGTGAGCTGCCTTCTGCGCGGGGCCGACGACATCTTCGAACATTGCAAGAAGAAGCTGGGCATCGGCAATAAGGAGTCGACTCCTGACGGGCTGTTCCACGTGGAGGAGGTCGAGTGTATCGGCGCATGTTGCTGGGCGCCGGCGCTGATGATGAATTACGAGTTTCACGAGAACCTGACGCCCGCGAAGATCGACGAACTGATTGACGGGCTGAAGAAGAAGGAAGAGCAGTAGGGCCCTGGCTTTTAGCCATTAGCCTTTAGCTCTTAGCAAAACCGGTTTTGAAGTTGCCTGCTAAAAGCTAGGAGCTAATAGCTAAAAGCCACTAGTAAAAAGCGAACATCGCGCACACAACTGAATGGCGTATCTCGTTTCCCATCCCGATGAGGTCAAGGTCGTCTCCAAGCACTTCGGCATGGGTGCGACCAATCTCGACCGCTATCTCGAACTCGACGGCTACAAGGCCGTGCAGAAAGCCATCTCGATGGGCGCGGACGCCATCATCAACGAAGTGAAGGCGTCAAATCTGCGTGGCCGCGGCGGCGCCGGCTTCCCCACCGGATTGAAGTGGTCGTTCGTGCCCAAGCAGTCGGCCAAGCCGAAGTACGTTTTGTGCAATGGCGACGAGAGCGAACCCGGCACCTGCAAAGACCGCCTCATCTTCGAGCACGATCCGCACGCGGTCATCGAAGGCGTGATGATTGCGGCGCTCGCCGTCGGCGCCAAGTCGGGCTACATCTATCTGCGCGGCGAGTACCGCTACCTGCTGGAGATCATGGAGAAGGCCGTGGCCGACGCATACGCGCGCGGCTTTATCGGCAAGAACATCTTCGGCTCCGGCATTGACCTCGACATCTTCACCCATTCCGGCGCGGGCGCTTACGAAGTCGGCGAAGAATCGGCGCTGATGGAGTCGCTCGAAGGCAAACGCGGGGTACCGCGCATCCGTCCCCCGTTCCCGGCGGTGGTCGGTTTGTGGGGCGGGCCAACCGTGATCAACAATGCCGAAACCCTAGCCAGCGTGCCGCACATCATCCTCGGCGGCGGCGAATGGTTCGCGAACTTAGGCACGCCCAGAAACGGCGGCACACGCCTGTTCTGCCTGAGCGGGGAACTCGAGAAGCCCGGCGTCTACGAGCTGCCCATGGGCTACAACCTGAAGAAAATGATCTACGACGTCTCGGGCGGCATGACCAAGGGAAGGAATTTGAAGGGCGTGGTGCCCGGCGGATCGTCGGTGCAGATTCTCACGCCTGACGAAATCGACGTCGCCATGGATTTCGATTCGATGATGAAGGCGGGCTCGATGCTTGGTTCCGGCGGCGTGATCGTGCTCGACGACCAGATGTGCATTGTGAGGTTCGCGCTGCGCGTCACCAAGTTTTACCAGCACGAGAGTTGCGGATGGTGCATCCCCTGCCGTGAAGGCACTGACTGGATGAAGAAGACGCTGACGCGCTTTCATTCGGGCGGTGGTGTGGCCAAGGACATCGACAACCTGAAGTACCTGGCGGAGAACATGCTCGGGCGCACGTTCTGTCCGCTGGGCGACGCGGCGGCGATGCCCATCATTTCGTACGTTCAGAAGTTTCGCAAGGAATTCGAGGACCACCTCGATGGCAGACCCTGCCCGTACGAGAAGGCAGCAGAGCCGGCATTGGTGTAGGCCGTCTCCCACCCTTTCGCCAAAGGCGGGCGAAAGGATGGGGCACCCAGCTCATAACTGACGGCTGATAGCTGATAGCTAAGGATCATTGTGGCTGACGTAACTCTTACTGTCGACGGCAAGAAACTCACGGTTCCCGCGGGAACCCTCCTCATTGAAGCCTGCAAGAGCACGGGCATCGAGGTGCCGTCTTTCTGCTATTACCCCGGACTGTCGCTGCAAGGCGCTTGCCGCATGTGCCTGGTGGAAGTCGAGAAGATGCCCAAGCTGCAGACCGCGTGTACCACACCGGTCGCTGAAGGCATGGTGGTCACCACCGAGAGCGACAAGATCAAACAGGCGCGCAAGGCCATGCTCGAGCTGGTGCTTGCCAACCATCCGCTCGACTGTCCGGTGTGCGATGCCGGCGGCGAATGCGAATTGCAGGACATGACCTTCAAGTACGGTGCGGCCGAGTCGAAGTTCATGGACATGAAGAACCACCGCGACGAGCAGCAATGGTCGCCGGTGGTGTACTTCGATCGTCCGCGTTGCATCCTGTGCTATCGCTGCATTCGGGTCTGCGGCGAAGGCATGGATGTCTGGGCGCTGGGCGTTCAGAACCGCGGCACCAGCTCGATCATCGCGCCCAACAAGGAAGATCATCTGGAGTGCGAAGAGTGCGGCATGTGCATCGACATCTGCCCGGTCGGCGCGCTCACCTCGGGCGCTTATCGTTACAAGACGCGTCCCTGGGAGATGAAGCATGTGGGCACCGTCTGCACTCATTGCGGCGACGGCTGCAAAACCACGCTGGGCGTGCGCCGCGCCGACACCGGCATGGAGATTGTGCGCGGNNGACAACCGCGACAAGAGCGGCATCAACGGCGACTTCCTCTGCATCAAGGGGCGGTACGCGTTCGACTTCGCCAACAGCGGCGACCGCATCCAGCAGCCGCTCATCAAGCACGAAGGCAAATTCGTTGCTGCGACCTGGGAACAAGCGCTCGACCGGATCGCTTCCCGGTTCAAGCAAGTGTTGGCCAGCGACGGCCCAACCGCCGTCGGCGTCATCGGCTCCAACCGCACCAGCAATGAAGAGAATTACCTGCTGCAAAAGTTCGCGCGCCTCGCGCTTGGCACCAATAACATTGACCATCATCGCACCGCCGATTTCCCGGCTTTGGCTTCGGCGCTGGCCGGCAAGGCCCATGCCACGGCCTCGATGCGCGACGTTTTCGACGCTCCCGCCATCCTGCTGATCGGCAACAATCCGACCGACCAGCATCCGCTGCTGGCGTGGCAGATCCGCACCAACGTCCGCTTGCATCGCGCCAAGCTCTATGTGGTGAATTCGTATCCCATCAAGTTACGCCGCCAAGCCGCTGCGTTCGCGCACATCGCATCCGGATCCGAAGGCAGCCTGGTGCAGTTCCTCGGCGGAAACGACGCAGCTGGCGACGCCGCGGTCACTCCCCAGTTCTCGCGTGAAGCTTTGTCGCAGTTGCGAGACGAGCTGAAGAACGAGAAAGACCTGGTTGTTATCTTCGGCTCGGAGTTGCGCGGCAACGACGTGACGGCGCTGGTCAACTTCGGCCTGGCGCAGGGCGCAAGGTTCATCTGCCTGGGCGATTACGCCAACTCGCGCGGCGCAGCTGATATGGGTCTTTATCCCGACATGCTGCCGGGCTACGCTCCCGTCGCCAGCGCGACCAGCTTTCACGAAGATTGGGTTGACGAAATTCCCAAGTCGCCCGGCTTGGACCTGCTGCAAATGGTGGACGCAGCCAAGGAAGGCAAGCTGAAGGCGCTGTATGTTGTCGGCTCCAATCCCATNNATGTTCCTCACCGAAACCGCCAGCATCGCTGATGTGGTGCTGCCCATCGCGAATGCCTACGAAAAAGGCGGGACCTTCACCAACACGTGCGGCGATGTGCAAATGCTGAAGAAGGCCGGCGAGTTTGCGGGCGTGCGCAACGATTTCGAGTGCATCGTCCGCATTGCCGATCGCATGGGATATGACGTGCACAAACTGGTGCCGTTTGGCGGTGGAGGCACGCGCGCCGACATGGGCCAGAGCCGGGGCGCGCAATCGGGCGAAGCCGACCGCCATGCGGTGTGGCTCGCCGAGCGCAACCTCGAGCCCAAGATGAGCCCCTACGATCCGACCGCAATGCTGGACGAAATTCAGCGGCTGGTTCCGGGATATGACATCTCGCGGCTCGGCCTGCTCAGCGGTCACGACGAGCACACCCAATTGGTGCAGATTACCGGCGCCACCGGTTCGGGACATCCCGAACTCGTGCTGCCGTCTAACGACACGCTGTTCACGTCGGGCACGCTGGGCCGCTATTCGACGGTCTTGAATTCGGTGATGGAGCGCTATAGTACGACGACGGAACAAGTGGCTAGTGATTAGTGGTTAGTTTCAAAGTTTCGAGTTTCGAGTTTCAAGTTTGAAAAGCAGGTCCCTCGACTCGCCCGCCGCGGCGGGATCGCTCGGGATGACGGTTTGTTTTGCTAAGAGCTAACGGCTAAGAGCTATGAGCTATGAGCTGGGAGCTAAGCTGAGAGCCCCACGACGAATACTGGCTACTGACTACTGAGAACTGTACATGGGCATTGGAACATACATCCTGGTTTCGCTGGTCAAGATCGCGGTCGCGCTCGCGATCCTGCTGACGGCCGTGGCCTACACCACGCTGCTGGAACGCAAAGTGGTTGGCCACATCCAGAACCGCTGGGGACCGTCGCGGGTGGGGCCGTTCGGCATCTGGCAGCCGCTCGCCGACGGCTTAAAGTTTATCTTTAAGGAAGACATCACACCTCCTTTTGCCAACAAGCCTTTGTACATGCTGGCGCCAATCATCGCCTTGACCACGGCGCTGACCTCGATCGCGGTCATCCCGATTGGCCCATGGATCAAGCTGGGCAGCATCAACACGCCGCTGCAGATCGCCGATGTCAACATTGGGCTGCTGATCATTTTGGGCGTCACCTCGGTCGGCGTGTACGGAGTAGCGCTGGCGGGATGGTCGTCGAACAGCAAGTATTCCATGCTCGGCGGCCTGCGCGCTTCGGCCCAGATGGTGAGCTACGAAATCGCTCTCGGCCTGTCGCTGATCGGCGTGCTCATCTATACCGGCAGCTTCAGCCTGCGAGATATCGTCGACTCGCAAGCGGGCACATGGCTGGGCTTCATTCCTAAATGGAATTTGTTCAGGGGACAGTTTGTCGCCTTCTTTATTTACATCATGGCGGCCTACGCGGAGACCAACCGCATCCCCTTCGATTTGCCGGAGGCGGAGACGGAGCTGGTCGCCGGATACCACACTGAGTACAGCTCGATGAAGTTCGCCATGTTCTTCATGGCCGAGTACGCCAACATGGTGACGGTCGCCTGCCTGGCTTCCATTTTGTTCCTGGGCGGATGGTCGGGGCCGGTCTTCGGGCCGCCGATTGTGCAGTCGCTGCTGCCGGTATTCTGGTTTGCTTTGCGTGTGTTCGCCTTCATGTTTATTTACATCTGGGTCCGCGGCACGTTGCCGCGTTTCCGCTATGACCAGCTCATGGCCTTTGGCTGGAAGTTTCTTCTGCCGCTGGCCATCGCCAACATCGTCGTTACCAGTCTGGTCGTGGCGCTGAAGTAAAGCAGCAATTAGCAATTAGCACTTAGTTTCAGGATTGAAAGGTTCCCGTAAGTTCCGCGGTTAGGTCGTTCTTGCTAAGTGCCAAATGCTAAGTGCCAAATGCTAAATGCGGAGTGCTTGATTCCGGTAAAGAAGTCATGCCGGTAAACGGATCACCATGTTGCCCCTGATTCTCTTCTTCATCTTCGCGGCGCTGTGTGTGGGTGGGGCCATCAACCTGCTGGTGCAGAAGCACCCCATCAACAGCGCCCTGTCGCTGATTGTGGTAATGGGCTCGCTGGCGCTGATTTACTTGCTGCTGGGCGCGGAGTTCGTTGCTGCCGTGCAGGTCATTGTCTATGCCGGCGCGGTGATGGTGCTGTTCGTCTTTGTCATCATGCTGCTTAACGCCGGAGTGGAAGAGCGCACCGAACATGCCAGCCGTGTCGCGATGGTGCTGGGTGTCCCGGGGCTCATTATTGGATTGGGCCTCGCGGTGTGGGTGGTCAGCCATCTTGCCGGGTTGGACCGCATCGCCATAGGCGGGCCCATGGTGATGAATGGCAGCGACGTGTTCGGAAATCCTCAGGCCATCGGGCATCTGTTGTTTCGCAACTTCCTGCTGCCCTTCGAGGTGACGTCGGTGCTGATCCTGATCGCCATCATGGGCGCCGTCGTGCTCGCGCGGAGGGAGGAATAAATGGTCCCTCTTTCCTACTACCTGGTGTTGAGCGCAATCCTGTTTGCCTGTGGAGTGGCGGGCTTTTTGATCAAGCGCAACATCATCACGATTTTTCTGTCGATTGAGCTGATGCTGAACGGTGTCAATCTTTCCTTCGTCGCTTTCGCCGCGCAGTTGAAGTCGCTCGACGGCCACATTTTTGTGTTTTTCGTGATGGTGGTGGCTGCCGCCGAAGCGGCCGTGGGACTGGCCATCATCATTTCGGTGTTCCGTACCCGCGAGACCCTGAATGTGGATCGCGTGAACCTGCTAAAGCTGTAAGGGCGCTCTGCGCGTCGATACTGGAGCGCGCCGGTAGCTGCGAGACAAGCTATGCACTTGTGGATTATTCCGTTACTGCCGCTGGCCGGGGCCGCCATCAACGGGCTCTTGGGCAAGCGCTTTTCCAGGGGGCTGGTGAGCGCCATCGCGCTGGGCTCCACGGCAGCCGCCTTTGCCATGGCCTTGTGGGTGGCTGCGCAGTTCATCGGCTTGCCGCCGGACCAGATTCCGCACATCGAACGTTATGGCACATGGCTGAGTGCGGGCCTGTTCTCGGCGGAGTTCGGCATTTATCTCGACCAACTCTCGCTGGTGATGATGTTGGTGGTCACCGGCGTCGGCTTCCTCATCCACGTTTATTCCGTCGGCTACATGGAGCATGAAGGCGGCTACTACCGCTATTTTTCCTACCTCAACCTCTTCATGTTCTTCATGCTCACGCTGGTGCTGGCGAACAACTATCTGCTGATGTTCGTGGGCTGGGAAGGCGTGGGCCTGGCGTCGTACTTGCTGATTGGATTCTGGTTCCTGAAAAAGTCGGCTGCGGATGCGGGCAAGAAAGCCTTCATCACCAATCGCGTCGGCGACTTCGGATTTCTAATCGCGCTGTTTCTGCTGATCAAGCACTTCGGCACGCTGCAGTATGACAGTCTGTGGCCGCTCATCGGCAAGTACCCGGCCGAGACTGCGGGCGCTGGCTTATTGACGGCGATTGGTCTGCTGATGCTGGTGGGCGCCACCGGTAAGTCTGCGCAGATTCCGCTGTACGTCTGGCTGCCCGACGCGATGGAAGGCCCCACTCCGGTATCGGCGTTGATCCACGCCGCAACCATGGTGACCGCCGGCGTGTACATGGTCGCTCGCTCGCACCTGGTGTTTAATCGCGCGCCCGACGCCGCAATGGCGGTGGCGATCATCGGCACTCTGACCGCGATCTTCGCCGCGTCGATCGGCATCGTGCAGACCGACATCAAGAAGGTGCTGGCGTACTCCACCATTTCGCAGCTTGGTTACATGTTCATGGCCTGCGGCGTGGCGGACTACGTTGGTGGAATTTTTCACCTCGTCACCCACGCCTTCTTCAAAGGACTGCTGTTCCTGGCGGCGGGCTCGGTGATTCACGGCCTGGGTGGCGAGCAGGACATGCGCAACATGGGCGGCCTGCGAAAGTATCTGCCCTACACCTTCTGGTGCATGACGTTCGCGACCTTCGCCATTGCCGGAATACCGCCCTTCGCCGGCTTCTTCTCGAAAGACCAAATTCTGTGGGCGGCGTGGAGCGGTGGCTATCGCGTCCTGTGGCTGATCGGCATCATCACCGCCGGCATGACATCTTTCTACATGTTCCGGCTGTGGTTCCTCACCTTCTTTGGCGAGTACCGCGGGCAGAATCCTGAGACGGCCCGTCATGGACACGACGCCGATGCGCAGCCTGCCGGGCATACGGGCGCGATCCATGATGCGCAGGATGCACACGCTGGCGGCGGCCACGGACACGGTGCTCCCCACGAGAGCCCGTGGGTGATGGTGGTGCCGCTGATGATCCTCGCGCTGCTGTCGTTGGTTGGCGGATGGATCGGCGTTCCCCAGGCACTCGGCGGCCACAATGAGATCGAACACTTCCTCGGTCCGGTATTAGCGGCGGACTTCCCCGGGGTGAGCAGGCTCGCGGTGCCAACAAGCGCGCAAGTGGCAGCCGCAGAAGCCGCCGCTCATAGAGAGGAAATTGCCGAATTGCTGTTCACCGGAATTTCCGTCGCGGTCGCCGTACTTGGTTTTTTGGGCGCTTGGTTCCTGTATTACAAGCGCCCCGAGTTGCCCGCGAAGATGGCCAAGGCGGCAGGCGGGCTCTATACCTTCGTGCTCGATAAATACAAGGTGGACGAACTCTACGGGGCAGTATTCATACAGCCGCTGATTGCGCTGTCTTCGACCGTGTTCTGGAAAGGCATCGATCGCGGGCTGATTGACGGCGCAGTGGACGGCAGCGCCGCCGGCGCACGCGAAGTTTCCGACGAGATGCGCCACATGCAATCCGGCAACATCCGTTCTTACGCGGGCTGGGTCGCCATCGGCGCGGCGGCCGTGATCGCCTTCATGGTGTGGAGGGGTGTGCGATGAATCTCATCAACAGCAACATCCTCACCATCGTTATTTTTCTGCCGCTGGCGGGAGCCATCCTGCTGCTGTTCTTCCCGCGCCGCCATCGCGATATCCGTTATTTCGCGCTGGCGGTTTCGCTAGTCACCTTGCTCGCCTCGCTGCACCTGCCGTGGTACCTGGTTCGCGGGCAGAGCGGCTTCCAGTTCGAGGAGAACATCCCATGGATTGCCCATCCCAACATTCATTACCACCTTGGGATCGATGGCATCTCCATGTGGCTGGTAATCCTGACCACCTTCCTGATGCCGATGTGCGTGCTCATCTCGTGGAACTCCATCGGCGACCGGGTAAAGGAATTTTTCATCCTGATGCTGGTGCTCGAGACCGCGATGATCGGCGTCTTCGTCGCGCTCGACCTGTTCCTCTTCTACTTCTTCTGGGAAGCCACCCTTATTCCCATGGCGCTGATCATCGGCATGTACGGGCACGGGCGGAAAATTTACGCCTCCGTGAAATTCTTTCTGTACACCATGATCGCGTCGGTGTTCATGCTGGCGGCGGTGATCTGGCTGTACGCCAGGACCGGAACATTTGATTTTGTCGACATCCAAAGCAAGATTCAGTCGGGCCAGGTGGCAGGATTCGAGCATGCGGCGTTTTGGCTTTTCCTCGGCTTCTTCGTGGCCTTCGCGGTGAAGGTGCCTCTGTTTCCGTTGCACACCTGGCTGCCCGACGCGCACGTGGAAGCTCCCACCGCGGGTTCGGTGCTGCTGGCGGCCGTGCTGCTGAAGATGGGAACCTACGGATTGCTGCGCTTCAACCTGGGGCTCTTTCCCGACCAATCACGGCGCAACGCTCCTTGGATTATCGCGCTCGCCATCATCGGCATCATCTATGGCGCGTTAGTAGCGATGATTCAGCCCAACATCAAGCGGCTGGTCGCCTACACCTCGGTCAGCCATCTTGGCTTTGTGGTGTTGGGCATTTTCAGCTTCACGCAGATTGGAATGGATGGCGCGGTGTACCAGATGCTGAGCCACGGCATCTCCACCGGCGCGCTGTTCATGTTGCTGGGCATGATCTACGAGCGGCGCCACACTTACGACATCGGCGAATACGGTGGCATCGCTACACCCATGCCGGTGTACGCAACTTTCTTCGCGTTCATCATGCTGTCGTCGGTGGGATTGCCGCTGCTGAATGGCTTTATCGGCGAGTTCATGGTGCTGAGCGGCGCTTTTCAGGCGAAGCAGCTCTACGGCATTCTGGCGGCCACCGGTGTGATCTGGAGCGCGTGTTATCTGCTGTGGATGTATCAACGCGTGTTCTACGGAACCATCACCAACCCGGCCAACACTTCGTTGCGCGACCTGGACGCTCGCGAGCGCGTCTCCTTGTGGCCGCTGGCGATTGCGGCGCTGGTCATGGGAGTTGCCCCCATGCTGTGGCTGCACTCGATTGATCCCGCTGTCGCCGCGACGCTGCGGCAGTTCTCCAGCGTTGTCCAGGCGCATGCAGCTCATGCTCCCGGGTCCCTATTGCACGCCGACTTTGTGCGCAATGGAGTGCAAGCTGTACTGCAGGTGATCGGACGATGATTCCGGCCGTTGACTATATTCGGATCCTTCCTGAGCTGGTGCTGAGCATCTTCGGCATCATCGTCATGATGGTGGACCCGGTCCTTCCCGAGCAGGGATCGAAAAAGCGGCTGGGCATCGTGGCGATGGTAGGCACTCTCGCAGCTCTCGCCGCGACCGCCTACCAGACGGGCTTCTACGGCGAAGGCTTTTACCACATGGTCAGGGTTGACACCTTCAGCGTGTTCTTCCATGTGGTCGTGCTGATGATCTCGCTGGTGGTTATCCTCGCCTCGTATGACTACCTCGATGTGCAGAGTATCCGTGCGGGCGGCGAGTATTACGCTCTGATTCTTTTCGGCACCGTCGGCATGATGCTGATGTCGTCCGCCATCGAACTGGTGCTGATCTTCATCGCGCTGGAAATTTCCTCGATCTCGACCTACATCCTGGCCGGCATGCGCCGCCGCGCCGCGGAAAGCGCCGAGGCCTCGCTGAAGTATTTCCTGCTCGGCTCCTTCGCCACCGCGTTCTTCCTCTACGGCGTGGCCATGATTTACGGCGCCACCGGGACCACCAACATCTACAACATCGCGAACGTCCTGCATACCCAGCAATCGACATTGGCCTATCTTGCGGTGGGCCTGATGTTCGTCGGACTGGGCTTCAAGGTGGCTTCGGCTCCATTTCATGTATGGACTCCCGACGTCTATGAAGGCTCACCTGCGCCGGTGGTTGCGCTGATGTCCACCGGCCCAAAGGCGGCGGCGTTTGCGGTGCTGCTGCGCGTGCTCTTCGCCACCGGAGCGCCCGGCTGGTTCTGGATGGTCTGGGTGTCGGCGGCGCTCTCCATGACGCTGGGCAACATCGGCGCGCTGGTGCAACAGAACGTCAAGCGGCTGCTGGCTTACTCCTCGATCGCCCACGCCGGATATCTGCTGGTCGCTTTCGCGGCCGGTCAGCAGGTCGGCATCTCTGCCGCGATGTTCTACGCCGCGTCCTATGCGGCGATGAACGTCGGCGCATTTGCCGTGGTCAGCCATTTCGCTTCCGCCGGCGAAAAGTACGTCACCCTCGACGACTACGCCGGGCTGGGGCGCCGCTCGCCCTTGCTTGCCGGCATCCTCACCATCTTTCTGCTTTCGCTGATTGGCATTCCCGTCACCGGCGGCTTCTTCGCCAAGTTCTATGTCTTCTCGGCCGCGCTGCAATCGGGTCTGGTTTGGCTCACCATCATCGGCGTCATCAACAGCGCGATTGCCGCTTATTATTACCTGCGCATCATCATCGTTATGTACATGCGGGACGAGCGCAGCGAAGCTCCAGTGGCTCGCATCCCGGTGGGGCTAAGGATTGGATTGGCGATCAGCCTGATCATGACCATTTACCTCGGCGTGCTGCCCGGACGCGTGCTCGAATATGCAATTCAAGGTGCGCAGGACTTGTTGAAGTAGGCAGGCAGTCGCGCCCTGAGCACACGCCACAGGCCAGCATTCGCCATCTCTGAGTTGTCATCCCGAACGGCCTTTGGCCGTGAGAGATCTGCTGTTTCTACACAGCCACCGTTCCATGACGCAAACAACAGCCGATTCCTCGCTGCGCTCGTAATGACAATTCCGCGGACGAAACGTCACTTCCCAAAAACAACTTCCTACAGAGAAAACGCCCCGTCCGAAGACGGGGCGCGGCGATGCGGTTGCCAGCGAAAACTAGACAACCTTGACGAAGATGATCACCAGGGTGAACAGCACCAGCGACTCGATGAAGGCAAGGCCCAGAATGAGGGCGAGTTGGACCGCAGGCCGGGCAGCAGGATTGCGCGCCATGGCTTCGCACGCGGCCCCGCCGACTCGGCCCTGGCCAAGAGCGGCCAGCCCGGCGGCAATGGCCATGCCGAACCCGGAGGCTATGGGGACCCAATTGGTCGCCGGAGCAGCGGCGCTTCCGCCCTGCGCGTACGCTGGCATGGCCATCAGCATCATGGCTCCCAGCGAAAACAATACCGTCATCAGTTTCTTCATTTCTCTCTCCTTATGAATCGCTGCCAGTGGGTGGTTGACGTTCACCGAGCTGACGCCCTCACGCTGATAGCAAACTTGAAAACAGCACTTAGCAGTTGGCACTTAGCAATTAGTCAAATACCGATTGCCGAAGGCTAATTGCTAAATGCTAAGTGCTAGCGGCGGCTCTTCAATGCTCGTGCGCCACCGCTTCTCCGATGTACACCGTCGCCAGCAGCACAAAAATATAAGTCTGAATCACCGATACGCCAATGTGCAGCAGGATGAACACGACCGGGAGAGCCAGGGGAACCAACGAGAAGAACACCAGGGTCACCAGATCGCTGGCGAACATATTGGCGTAAAGACGTATGGTGAGCGAAAGAATTCGCGCCAGATGACTGAAGATCTCAATGGGAAACAACAGGATCGCCAGCCAGGGTTCTGGGCCCATGAAATTCTTTACGTAGCGGAAACCGTTCGAGCGCACGCCCTGGAAGTGATAATAGAACCAGGTGACCAGCGCGCAACCCAGCGGCACCGATGGAATCGCGGTTGGCGATTCAAACCCGGGTACGACACCTAGCAGACAACTCAACAGAATGAACATACCCAGGACCGTCAAGTAGCCTACGTAGCGCTCGTAGCCGTGACCAATCACTTCGTGGCTCTGCTTGGCGACGAACGAATCGAGCTCCTCCATCAGGTGCTGCATCTTTCCGGGATCGTCCACCGACAGGCGCGCACGGACGACCACGAAAAACAGAATGATCAGCACAAATACCACTAACTGCATGGCCACATAATTGGGGATGGGCGCGCGGGGATAGGCGGCGCGCAAATGAAAGACGCCCAGAATCGCATTCGCCACGCCGGCAAAGTATTTATTCAGCAGGGCCGTTATCCAAAGTTGCTCAGGCATGAAGGCTTACTCGTAGAAGGACGGATCTAGTACTGCGATTACTGCGGCTTGACACACACCCAGCGTCAGCCGGTACGCGTGTCAAAGTTGTTCTCTAGAAAATCAGAATCCGTGCCGCAAGGTAACAAATATTTCCACCGCGACTTCGCAGGCCACAGCTACAACCGGAAGGCACACACCCCCAAGGAAGCCATAAAGACCTGCGAGAGAAACATTAAATATAACATAGGCCCCGATGGCGATGAAGGCATATCGCAAGGCAGCGCGCAAGACGATTCCACCGCCCCGCTCCTTGCTCTCGCCTGTGGTAATGCGCTCTCCCAAGGCGTTCACTGCGCGCTCCAGCCAGCGATGGTTCACGTAGGAGATGATCGCTCCCGCCAGGAATCCCGCAGCCACCGGCCAGCGGAAGAACACCAGGCACACCACCAATCCCACCGCCGACGTCGCGACCATGTATCTGCGGATACGCTTCAGCGCTCCAGCAAAAAATTCATCCGCTGCCGAGGAGGTGGGTTCAAGCATCGTGTTGGGCACACATCATCAATGTACCGCGCAGACCGCTCGCGAGCCATTCACAGGAATGAAAATCAACCACGGAGGCACGGAGATCACGGAGAACCTCGATGAAAACGAAAACTCCGTGCCCTCCGTGTCTCCGTGGTGACTGATTTTCGCCGGGGGTGACACCCAGGATTGCAACTGACCCGCAGTTCTCGCGACCGTGGACCCAGCCGTCGCTATTCCTTCTGCGCACTCACCATTCGAATCATCTGCACGAACCCTAAAACGGCTCCTACGATGACCCCGGCGATATACAGCCAGTGGGTGTGCAGCCAATGGTCCAGCAGCTTGCCGATCAGTAATCCAACCACCACCGCGGCGGGAATGATGAAGGCGATCTCCGAATAGCGCGCCCACAGGATCGCCGCGTTCTGTATCTTGTCGTCCCGGTGCTCATCAGCCATGAACAGAGGCTACCATTTGCGGTCAAGCGCGGGAAGCATTCACCGGCCAGATCGCACCAGCGGCCAGAACGTGCGCCATATCGACAAGATTACCCGCTGCATTGAATTTGCCTGCTGCATTGAATCTCTGCCAGAACATGCTCGCGACCTCAATAAACTCGAACAGTAGGAGCCATCCCCCGCCCGCCTCGAAATTGGACCGTATGCTGAATTCAGTCCGCTCGCTGTTTGACCGCAGATGCGGCAGACGCTATGATCGAAATGCGGGGTGGAGCAGTCTGGTAGCTCGTTGGGCTCATAACCCAAAGGTCGGTGGTTCAAATCCACCCCCCGCAACCAACTCCATCTAACCTTTTTTCAATCCCTTAGAAAACTTGGCCATTTCCATGTACTGGAAATGTCGAACTCATCGCACTAAGACTGTTACTTCCGGAGCCTTGGGCTGCATCCCATTGATTAGCCGGAGCAAGAAGAGGGGCTTTCACTGTCGAAGCCGTCGAGTCCAATACGGCTTAATCTCACGGTACTTCGATCCGTTTTCGACCAGCGGCGATTTCTCGCAGGTTCCCGCCTTGCCGCCTCTTTGCTCAACTCAGGCAACGATTGTCGTCTCACCGTTTTCTGTGATGAAGCTGAGGTATTCGGTCCGATTGCCCGAGCGGGGCGGTGTGCCGTTCGCGAATTACGTGAGATCAAGACGCTTGGAGTGCATCGTGCCAAGTTCACGGCGTACGCAACAGCCTTCGACGAGGGCGATTTCCTGTACTTGGATTCTGACGTGATCGTCTTGCAGCCGATTGAGGAACTGACTACGCACATCCACATCACTGGTTGCCATGACGATCTGAGCTCGGTGTGCGGTATTCCCGACACGAAATATCCCTGGCTGGGCGATCCGGATTTGGAGAACCGTCAATTTATCAACTCTGGGGTTTTCTTGGGAATTAGCATACCCGAGAAACAACTCCGACAGGTCTATCGGTGGAGGCTGTTTCGGGAATACTACGAGGAAGACAGACGGGCGTATGTCACGGATTGGGGGACCACACCTCCACGGAAAGCCGAGAGCATTACGAGAAGCATCCTGGCGAACTGGGAGAGGCTAGGCTTATGAAACGCCTTGCCTTCTCGACGCCACCTAAGTCAACGGCGCACAATCCGGTTGTCGGGGGCTTCCCGATGATGTGGAGGTGTGTACGGTGGCCATTTTCAAGGTCGTTCCAGCAGAGACGCCAGTTAAAAGTATTATCTGGATGCGCTTACTGGACTTCATCGAGCAGCCGCTTTTCTTGTGGTTTGCTGCGACCGTGGCTGGCCTAGTGGCGTACTTCCTCTATCCCTATGTTCTCCTGGTATGCGGCATTTGCGTACTCTTGGCATTTCATCGGGCCAAGTGGTGAAGGGGAAAAGGCTTGGGTGCAGACCGCTTCATACCTTGTGCTGTTTGCGGTTACCACTTCGGGACCGTTGGGGGTTGGTCTCTTGATCAGGGATTGATATGGTCTGGAGGACCGCTAGTGCGGGCTGTAACATCGCGATCAGACGAGTGGCATTGGTATCATCTAATATGTGATTCGCACCATGAACCAGTTGGCCGGATACGAGATTGAGGTGCGCGTTAACCCGGAGTTTGTTCGTGCCAATGAAGTGCCGCGACTAATCGGCAGCAACGCAAAATTACGGAGCCTGGTTCAATTGCCGGAACCACGATCATTTTCCGAAACGCTGCGATGGATGTATGAGGCCCCTGCTCGCCCGGCGTGAGAATGCCATGCCGAGTAACTCATTCATCTTCGCCACCTGCACCCCGTCGCACCTCCACCGGCACACTGGCAAGACACGCTGGGTTCTTTTCGTGGAACCAACATACCTGTTCCTGAACCATGGTAATCTGCAATTCATATTGTCCGGGCTCTGCCGGGGCCAATGCATTCACTAGAAAACTACAACAATCGCCAGAAAAGATGTCACACGGCAGCACCGTTCGATGGCCATCAAATACCACAGTATCGCCACCACTATCTAACCAGTGATAAGAGGCAACCACCGGGTAGTGCAAGCGGCTGGAAATTCGGTTTGCCCCAAGGTTTTCCAGCTCTATCCTGACATTTATCTCGCCACTCGGTGCCACCACTAGCGGTTCACTTCGGCCGACGCTGATACGCACATTCATTGGATTTATGACGGCATCTGTATCAAGGTGCGAAGAATATTTCTCAATGGCTTGGTTCTCTAGGAGAATCAGCCCCCTTCCGCTGCTCATAAAAGTGACTGGCCTAAGCCGAAATTTCTGTTGATCGAGAAATATATTAACCGCATCTCGCAAAGCATCGTGGTATAAAACATATCGAATTGACAGGATGCTCATGAACTGCGAGAGCAGCTGTTGGCGTCCTATTGTTCCGACTGGTGAGTCGATGAATAACAAGTCGACCTTGCTCAAACCTTGTGCCCGAATTCCAGCCCGCAACTGCTCGTCTGCGAATCTTCCTTCCGCTTCACTAAAAGGCACTTCGAGGACGGCACAGCCACGAGCACGTGCCCGTTCGAGCCACGGGCCAGGCTGGGACTCGACCGATACTGCCCGAATACCCAACTGCGAGAACAGAAGCGAAGTTTCCCCTGCTCCAGTTTCTACAACAGTTTGAATTCCCAACGTTCGTACCATATCCCGAATCGAGGAATATTCGTCTCCATCCAGATAAGCACCCCCGCATTTGAGTCCGTTCCATTCATACTGTGGTGCTGGTTGGGCAAACGAAAGCGCGCGCATGGACTCGGGATCCTCAAAGTAGCTATGCCTGCCTCGCCATTGCCCAGTTTTAGTATGTCGCATAAGATGGCGCAACTCTGCGATCGTGCGCTGCAATACAACCAGCGTGTGTGCATCCTCTACCGACGCCAGGTGAGGGCTACCTGATGCCAGCCAATCCGCGAGAGCCTCGTCAGAGTCTCCAACGGTGGGAACGATCCGTTGAAACAAAAGGCTGGCAACATCGGCTGGCAGCGAGAAGAGGAAGTCCCATGACTGCTGGATCCCGGCAAAGAGAACTATTCGTAAGGTCTTGCCGTTGATCTTGTTAACCAAATGGTTGCCGCGCCTCTCAACCTGAAGCCTCGACTCATACATAAATCCCTGCCAGTCGTAAAGTTGTTCATCCACGAGGCGGACTGTCTCTTTCTTAAGGTTGAGGAACGCGCAGAGGAAATGATTGTCGAACAATATATCGGGAAAGATGTACTGATTCCAAACTGAATCTATACGGCTTTGCTGGTAGAGTTCTTCGAAAAAAGATCGTCTGGCAGCGGGCGCAAAGAATACACCCGAATTGATATAGGTGTCATTGCACAGCTCCTTTGCATTAGGCCATGGATGCCGCTTATCTTCGATAAAAGGGCAGTGAGAAAGGTCGTCAGGGCAGCCTGTGAGCTGTTCACCCACGCACAACTCATCCAACGGTTCAAGAACAATGGCATCGGCATCCAGGTAAAGAAAACTCCCAACGTCGATTGCTTGTCGAAACGCAGTGATTTTTGCCCGTTTTGCTCCGAGTGCAGTCATATCCGAGATCTCAACAACCGCGCAGCAATCGGACACGAGGTCTGCAAAAGACTCTTTGTGATCGCAGTAAACCGTTAAGTAAAAGTTATTATTCGAGGAGACCAGCGACTGTTTTAGATGATGAACCTGGCGAAGGAATCGCTGATCAGCCACAGTGATGACATTGATCATAAGCCGGAATTTCCTTTTTGATCTCGGAAAGGGCACCAGAATACACCCGTTTCGCCCTTCGCCACACCGTGAAACGATTTTTCTATCGGAGCACTCCCGACGGTCTGCCATCCGCAGCAGCGGTCGGATGCGGTATTCGATCTTCGGGGATCAGCCTAGCCGTGCCACTTGAACATGCCCGTATTCGCTCGGGAAGTAAACGAAAATGACGCCTTCAGCCACAGTTACCCGTCCGCTTTACGCTCCCGACAAAACGGGCGTTTCGTCTATGGCTGCAGGCTTGGGCCAGGCGTAGATGTGATTAGTCATGCTCGCGTAGTTCGCGTCAAGGCGTTGTTCCAAGAGGATGAGAGCGGCAAGGCGGCGGACCATGTGGGTGAATTGCCGTGCCTCGTCCTTCGTGATTTCGCGCTTCAGAACGCTCTTGTCTCGGCAGCTCAACCACTTTTTCAGGCACTCTTCGATTGTCATGTCCCATCGTCCGAGAAGATCATCCGTGATAACCTCTCGCAATTCGTCACGATAGGCAGTTTTGAAAGCGTCGCTCGACTAGTACCGGTTGAGACTTAATACGCGCGGCAATCGTCTGATAGGTAACGCCGAGCTTAGCCGCAGCGATCGGGATCATGCCGCCTGTTTACTCAAGGGCATCAATGAGTTCCGAGTCTGAGACTTTCAGGTTCATTCAAGTTTGCGATGCCCAGAAATGGACGGTGGATTCCCGTCCAGTCAATCTCGATTCTCGATTCATCCTAATCTTCCTTGATGCGGAGCACAGGCGGTGCGAAAAGACCGGGCGCGGCTTACGAGGACGTTGTATTTGAAGATGTACCAGAAAGCGTGGAGGGCGTCGATCATGCCGATTTTCTTTCCCTCTTCATAGGTACGACCGTAATAACTGATCGGGACCTCGTAGATGCGCGTACCCAATTTGGCCACCTTCGCCGTAACTTCAATCTCGAACCCAAATCGGGAAGAGGTGATGACCATGTCACGTATGATGCTGCCGCGGAAAGCCTTATAGCCGGTCTCCACGTCCGTCATGTTCATATTCGAGAAGAGATTGCAACAGAATGTCAGGATCCGGTTGGCTAGAAAATGGTAGAAATACAACACTCGGGTTGCTTTTCTGACGAGAAACCGCGACCCGTAAACGACATCAGCCTTGTCCTGCAAGATGGGTCCAATCACATCAGGGATTTCCGCAGGATCATACTCCAGGTCGGCATCCTGAACTATGACGATGTCGCCGACGGAGGCGGTGATTCCACTTTTTACCGCTGCAGTCTTTCCCTGGTTTCGTTCGTGCCGAATGCCACGAACCTGAGGATGAATGCGGCTGAGGTCGGCGACTATGGCAGGTGTGGCGTCCTGCGAGCAATCGTCAACGACGATTACTTCCAGCACACAGGGCAGCTGCAATACCGTTTCCACGACCTGGCGCAACGTTGCTTGTTCGTTATACGCAGGTATCACAACGGACAGGACCGGCCTTGGCTCACGCGGGGAATCAGGCGAGAATGTCATGTCAATCTGTCAATCTAGTTTCTCATTTCTCAAAGCAATTTGGATCTTCGGCTTCCAACTTCAGCTCATAGCGCCGCTACACGTTAAGGTGTACCGTGCAAATGCCAGTCAGACGCCTTTTTCAATGCCGTGGCTCCAGCAATCACCAGCAAGAGCGACAAGGCAGCGCCAAATGCACGTGGCACGTGGGCCAATGGTAACAGCCACCACCAAATGGCAACCATTTGCAAGGCGCGGAAAGACTGATCCCTCCAAGGTATGCTCGGACTGTCCGCCATCAGCGGTACCTCGGCGCGAGCAATTGCGTCGCGCGTTTCACGAAATGCGACGGGCCACGCATGGATGAGCGGCGAAGCGACGGGGTTCCACATTGTTTCGGAGAGCGTCGTGCCACGCCAATCGGCCTCGTTATAGCAGCGTTCCCAATACGAAAACATCGTTGGGGCGGTGAGCAGAAACGTAACAAGAGCAAGAGCGGCCGTCACCTTTTTGGCCCAGTTTGGCAGAAGCGCTATCGAGGCAACGACGCCCGGCAGTGCTGGCAGAATCAAGCGTGGCCCCCACGACCAACCTCCCCACCACATGACCCAAAGCGAGTGGACCCCGAGAAACGACCCAAAGATGCCCAAAATGGTAAAGGCCTCCCACCGCTTGTGGGCTCGAAAGATGCCCACCAAGCCGCAGACGGCACACGGCGAGAACCACAAAAGCCCAAAGCCAGGACTGACGAGAAGTCCGGTTAAACCTTCGGGTATGTAACGCACAGCGAACGACATTGGCTGTCCGAATGTAAGCGGATGCCCGAAACGGTAGGCGTTGTAAATAGCATAGAGCCCGAGTCCCAAGGCAGAGCCAATAGCAGGTATAGCGGAGAAGCAAAGCTTGCGCGTCCTGGCGAAGAGATATGCGGAAAGCACCGGCCCGACGACGACCCCCACAGGCTTTGCCAGGACAGAAAACAGGCATAGCGCGGCAGCGGGTGTCGCACGCTGTTGGAAAGCAAAGCAGAGTGCGGATGTGGTGAGCAGGGCCAGCAGAGGATCCGCGAAAAACCCCCGAGCGTAGACCAGCGCAATGGTGCCGAATCCGTAGACCACTCCAGCCAAATAAGCACTCGGTTGGTCGGCACCAAGCTGCAGCGCCAGAAACGACACCAGCGGAACTGTTCCAGCGGTGCATAATGCCACGAGGAGCAGGGCGCAGACGGCTTCCAGATTATGGACAGGGAGATGCAGAAGGTGCGCTAGCGCGGAACCCAATGCGACAAACGGCAAAGCAGCGAATGATTGTAATGGGTACCAAACACTGTACAGGGCGCCGTTGCGTCCGTGTATGCCCAAATCGCTCGTGGGGACTTGGACGCTCCCATGGAGGAGGGAGACAGAGACGGCAAGCATAGCATTGCCGTCGACGTCGAAGATCACAGGGGGGAGGAAGGCTAGGTAGATTAGCAGTGCGCCCAGACCCAGAAGGTAGAGCCCTACCTTGTTACGACCGGAGAAGCTGTGGGCTGGTGAGATTTCGGAACTAGGCATCATGAACATTTTACCCGGAATTTCCCTTTTAGCTCCCAACAGGCCCAGACTATATACCCATCGAGGGATTTCAGCGCATAATTATTTTCTTTGGCCGGGCGCAGGGCTTGAGACAAGGGTCCCGTGTGCCCTAATCCGAGCCCCGACATTTTCAAAGACTGACGCCATACCCCCTGCAAACGGCGCGTATATCACCCACCACGCAGCGTGACGCTTGAGCAAGAAATAGATGGCGTACAAGAAAGGCGGCTGCCACCATGTGTCTATCTCACGACATTTGTTGCTGTGCTCCATCCCAAGGTCAGCCCGGCTTACCGGGCCTACTATATCGAGCACGCCGCATCCGACTGGAATCCAGAGCACTACCCGAGCACACCAGAAGAGGGTATGAGCTTTGCCCGTAGAGGCCTGCCTGACTGGGTGGAGTCCACCTATGGCCTCAGCCTTCGTGAAGAAGGGGGACGCTGGACCGATAGTGACGTATCCAGAGTCCCGGGTCTCGCATTCACCCGGAAGCTCAATGGGCCGCTTTGCCTGCAATTCACGGCGACTCCCGCGCACGTGCTAATCGGAAAGACGTTTGGCGTTCAAATGGGGAACCAAACGAAGACCCTTCAGGTCATTCCACAAGGTCTTGCAGAATATCAAGTCCAATTTACGGAAGCAGGAGGAGGCGATAGGCCGAGTTTTCTGCTTCCGGGAAAGATGCCGCGTGAAAACGAAGTTGACCTCGGGAGCGCGGACACGCGCCGCCTCGGGCTGGAACTGACCACGCTGCGAATACTCCCAGGGACCTGCGTCGGTGCCCAAGTCCAGCCTGAGGCTCGGCCCTAGGAGACCCGTCCTAAGCTTGATCCTCCGACACGCCGTGCCGGAACTCATGGTGCTCAATGTCGGTGGACACTCAAGCGGATATTCCCTTATAGTTCGACTGTGAACCCGAACACCGCAGGGACTTCTCCGTTGAACAGCGAAGCGCACAATCCAGATATGCAGCCGGAAAGAAAGACCGGGCCGGCCGAACCGCGTTACCGGCTGATAGGCTTGTTCAGCGAACGCTTAAAGACGTTCCCCAGATTCCGCAGTGCCTTGAAGTCCGCTTTTTGTCGCCTTGCGGGAGAAAGAATGGTGTCAAGACTAAGCAATGGGCGTTGGCACGGTGAGCGAGTCGACAGGCGGAATTGTGCTGCTCCGGCCCCTGGTCAGGCAAGTATGTTGATACCCAACTTAGAGGAATTGACAAGAAATGGTGCCGGGGGGGTGCCGCCTCGGCAGGAAATCTCTCTCGACTCGCTGCCTTTCCCCCCGTTCGAGATGCGGGAACTGGTGGGCCCTACTGACCTGTCAGCCTTTGACAACCCCAGCAGGAAGCT
Source organism: Acidobacteriaceae bacterium (assembly GCA_003135475.1). Lineage (GTDB taxonomy): Bacteria > Acidobacteriota > Terriglobia > Terriglobales > Acidobacteriaceae > Bog-257. Next base: position 10,986 of record PLBW01000091.1, on the reverse strand, counting down.
CGCTTACGATTATCTCGACCCTGCGGTTTATGAGAAGGTGTTTGATTTCGGGTGTGGGTGCGGCCGGGTGGCGCGACAAATGATGCTACAGAACCCCAGTCCAAAGATGTACGTCGGCATCGATCTCCATCCGGGAATGATTCGTTGGTGTCAAAGAAACCTTCAACCGGTTGCTCCTAATTTCACGTTCTTTCACCACGACGTTTACCATGTGCGATTCAACCCGGTTCCCGGCAAGCCATTGACGGCAACGTTCCCGGTAGAAGATGGGCAGTTCACCTTGGTGAATGCGCTCTCCGTGTTCACCCATCTCACCCAGGAGCACGCGGTGTTTTATCTGCGAGAGTGCGCTCGAGTTCTGCATCCTGACGGAGTTCTGCACGCTTCGTGGTTCTTTTTCGACAAGCGGGAATACCCGATGATGCAGGAACACGACGCCGCGCTGTATGTCTCATATGTTGATCCGGGAGCTGCGGTCATATTCGATCGGAACTGGGTGGTAGCCAAGGCCCGCGAGATGGGCTTGAGGGTTTGCAAGGTTGTGCCCCCTTTCATAAGAGGACACCAGTGGGCCGTCATTATGACACGTCGAGAGGATGTGGAAGAGGCCGAATTTCCGCCCGACACGGCTCCTAGGGGTTGGGCCAGACCACCGATGGGGTCACGCCCCGATTCTGCCTCGATCGGCATGGAACCAGATTCCTGAGATCTGAAGTGCCGCCGTTGGATGGGGACCGCTGAAAGGTCGTGTGAAGCGACCCTGCTGTGGCGGCGACAGTATTGCGTTATCTGACCAGATCGCGAGCGATTTCCGTATAGTAGTTCTTGCTGGCGACCTTCTTCGTCGCAACAAAAACGCCCCGCTCTCCTTCGCGGTTCTTGCTGATTAAGCTTAGATCGTATTCTTCCAGGAGAGCAGCTACGCAGGCTTCCGTCATTCCCCAGTAGTTTGTGTGGTCTGAGTTCTTGGTGTCCCCTGGATAGAACCGCATCCAGGGATGCCGGGCCATGTTGGGCGGAAGTTCGTCGTCAATAACAATAGTTTCCAGAAAGAGCCACCCCGGCGATTTCATCATACTGAAAATGATGTCCAACGCGTGCATCGGGTCAGGCAAGTGATAGAGGACGCCCAGAAAAAGAACGATGTCGAATTGACCGTATTTTCCCGGCGTCAGGTTGTAGATGTTCTCGTGGAGCAGATTTAGTTTTGATCCGAGAATCTTCTTGGCTACAGGAAATCCTGTGCGCTCCGCCGGGACATAATCAATAGGAACGACCTCCGCCGCCCCGCGCCGTTCACATTCAAACGAGAAGAACCCGTCACGGGCGCCAATGTCCAGGACTCGCAGACCGGACATATCACGCGGGAGATTGATCCGGGTGAGTAAAGCGCGAGAATTTCCAGACCCTGGGGTAACGAGACCGGGGGCAAACTCGAACTCGTGATACCAAACCGGGACTGAGTCCACCATTTCCTGCAAGTTCACAGTCCATAATGATACAACACGATGGTCGTGTCCTGTACGTACCGTCTTAAGTAATTGCGCATAATCGGCGCAAGGTTTCGTTGGGGCCGGCCCCAGCCGGCGAACTTGGCGCCTTCGTCCTCCCATTGATGCTGTCGCCTCCAGCAGGTTGAGGGCGCGGGAAACTCGTCCGGCAGAAAACGCCATGCCACACCCGTTTGCAGAATCCACAAAATGCCCTCGAAACAAGCCCGGTTCGGGGCTGGCTTTCGGGCCGCGTTTGTCTCGCCGCTGCGCCAGCGGGGGAAGTAGCGGCTCAATCAGCTCCCATAGCTCGTCCGTCAACGGCTTCTGCCGTTTCCTCATGACAGGACTCATGCGCCAGCTCGCCTCATTAGATGAAATCCCCGGCGTGGATTTGGACGCTGGTCGCAGTGATCGTCGCAGAACTAGGCGTGGACATGAGCGTGTTCGAGAGTATTCCCCATCTGCCTTCTTGGGCAGGCGTGTGTCCAGGGAACAACGAATCGGCGGGCAAACGCAAGAGCAGCCGCACTCCCAAGGGCAATGTGTATCTCAAGGCCGCCTTAGTAGAGGCGGCCCACGCCGCGGCCAAAGCCAAGGGCACTTACCTGCGGGACAAGTCTTATCGTCTCAAGGCCCGGCGCGGGTACAAGCGGGCCGCAGTGGCCATCGTCCACAAAATCTTGGTGGCCATCTATCACATGTTTTCCCAGTAAGTCTCCTACAACGACTTGGGCGAGCCTCGACCAGCTCAACAAACACCATCTCACGCGAAATCTGGTCCATCGTTTGGAACGTCTTGGCGATACGGTGACGTGACACTTCAAGAACAAGCGGCATAGAAGCTAGTAATTTTCATAGCAGAAGCTCACCCGAAACGGCTGAGGGTGGGCTGGGAGCCGAGCGCGTATCCCAGCTTCCGATCGGCGACAATCTGCTGCGGATCGTGGCGCAGACGGCCGGCATTGTTGGCGTCCTCGTAGCCGGCCACACTCTGATAGATGCCTTGCCGCAACAGCGCCAGCGATCATGGCGCAGATGGTCCTCCTGCCGCGGATCGCTGAGCCGGGCGGCCTGAGCCGAGCGGCCGGTTCGTGGGTCAGATGATGGCGCTGATCGGCTGATCGAAGGCTCGCAGCGGCAGAAGAGGATCACACTCAGGAGATATTTTTGAAACACCCTCTAGTTTAGGAGGGTGCACTACAGTAATGTCGCAAACTGGTTAGGGTGATCTGGCCGCACCGGGGCCGCAGGAGTTCTTGGTTCGGACAATCGCTTTGACTTGGAAAACGGTAATTCTGCCTACTGGCTACCAACCTCTCGGTACTGAAAGTTGTCGATCTCAAAAAACATGGCGCGAGGGTCACTTGGAGCAATGACTCGTTTGCAGTCGCACCGCAGGTGGAGCTCAGTGACTCCCGGCTTGATTGCAATCTCGGATTTCCACGCCGTGCCTCTGTTATCAACTTCCATCTTGCTATTGTATCCGGGACCTTCGATCCACAGGTTGGAGGGATCGCTGTAACCACTCATAAATGTAGCCTCCAGCGCAATTTTGCGCTCCGAGTCACCGGGATTCGTTATCAGAATCTCTCCTTGGGTACCGCACCAGTGCCAATTCCTCGAGCCGCTCTCCTCCCGTGGCCAGCAACCGACACCAGTTTCTGCTTTCAACGGGTGAAGGCCGCTATCCTCACTCCGCTGTTTTGCCGGCGATCCAGCTTCTGACGGTTTTGTCGAGGAGCAAGCTGGCATCAGAAGCACAAGGCTGACGGTTAGAACGATGACGGCAAGCATCTTATGTGGGACCCCGACGGCCTTTGACATTAGCATAGGCATAATTCTAATACATGGCACTCGGGTTAAGGCAATCGTAAATATCGGCTCTCTGGAAGATGGAACCTAAGTTATGCACACACCTCAGCCTTTTCTGCGGTTGCGGGTTGAATTCCGGCCCTCATCGTTTCGGAACCGGTGGCGAAGGCGCTCACGTCGAATCTGAGCGATGAAGAGCTAAGAACCGTCTTGACGAGCCAATACAAACGTTGGTGGAGCATTGATATCGACCACTTTGAGTCGAAGAAGCACTTCTTACTCTACGCAGGTCGGTAAGTTCGCTGGCCGCAATCGCGCAGTATGGTTTCGTAAAGATCACAGATCGAGAAGTCCGGTTCTGGATCAAGGATAAGATTCAGAACCGGCGGGTGAAGGGGTGAACATTTTCATTTACACCGGAAAAGTTCGTGGCCACCTTGGCGGAACACGTTCCCGATCCCTTGCTGGCTCGACCTGGTGACGGCTGCTCGGGCGGGGAGTTGGCTCGATCGTAGATAGGAAGAGCGGCAAGCCTCGCCAAGCTGAAAAACCCCGGATTCGTGCGATAAGCCCGACGGCGTCGCCGATGCGCGATACGATGATCCATCACTTGGCGCTGGTTCTTGTTCGAGTGGGGCCTAGAGGTCAAACCGCGCCGTGTGTACGTGGGCTCTTTTCCTCATTCGTAGGGCTCATCCAGGTACCTTGATATTCCCGTCGGCCGCTTGGGCTGCTTCTTATCGCCAACCGACGGCGGCGTAGTCCATATAACCGTAAATCAGCTCATTCAGCTCTGCGATGGCACGATTGAAGTCCTCCAACTCCGGCGTGTCGCCATTTAGCTTCAGCGGGGGGATTCGCCGCTCGGACATAGGACTGGAAAAGCGGAGCCCGACGTTGCGGAATTCTACTGACTCCATTGCAAATTTCAGGGTTTCGGGATGCACAGGACGAACATGCGTTGGATCAAGGAAGAAATTCCGCATCATCGCAAACACGCACTGTGGGTTAATGGTTTCAAAGACCACTGGAGATCCGGGCCGGGTTTTCCGGTAAGCCAGTGACACGAAGTGCAACTGATCGCTCGCGGCAAGGTGTTCGATCACCTGGGCGCTGAACAAGCCGCCGAGTGATTCGTCAGGCAGTGATTCCAGGTACTCGAAGAGGTCTTGCTCGACGACATCCAGACCCTTTTCCCGACACAACAGATATTGATCGGTTCCCGACTCGACCCCTTTTGCGCTAATGCCACTGTCGCGCAACAGGTCGAGGAACTCGCCGCGTCCGCATCCGACGTCAAGCACGTCGTCCCGTCCACGGAAAAGTTCCAGGTACTCCTTCTGACGGGTGGTAATTAAAGCCTCATCTCCACGGTACAGTTCTTCGAATAGAAAATAGTCGAATTTCGAATTGCTAGTGATCCGGGAAGGGAACATCGCTGGAATGGGAGCCAGCTCCGTCTGTTTGGATGGGGCAATCGCGCCCATCTGGAGGTCATGGAAGAAGCGCCGCAGGTCACGATCTCGCCCCCGGCCCTGTGTCTTGACCGCGCGCAATTCGTTGCTAATACACCCGAACTCGGAACGCAAAGCATGGATTCCATCGGTCAGGCTTGCGATCCGCTGGCTGTAGGGTACCAGCGCCTGGTTGAGCTTCTCGTCCTGTGCCAAGCCCGTGCCGGTTAGTCTTGCGTTGAACTCACTATGCGTCTGGGACAGCTTCCCCTCGAGCTCAGCATTAGCCTGGCTCAGCCGTTGGATGAGCGCAGAGATTCTACTATCGAGCTGAGCGGTGGTTTCCTCCAGGGCCGAAGCGATCTCGAGCAGCGCGGCCGCCTTTTCTTCCAGCGCCAGCGTCTTCTCCACCTGTGCCGAAGCGATCACTCTGAGGCGAGAAGTGTTCTCGAGCAGCGTGGCCGCCTTTTCTTCCAGCGCCAGCGTCTTCTCCACCTGTGCCGAAGCAGTCCGATCGAGGACAACAGCCTTGTCATTCAGCGCAGTTATGTCACTGGCAAAGGCTTGCGAACGCTGCTCTATCACGCCAGCTAGCTTGGCAACTTCGCGCGACACCGTTTGCAGCGAGTCCTCGTGCCCCTGCAGAAGGGCGACGATATGCTGAAGGGCGCGGACCACGCCGCCCTGGAAGTAATGCAACGGCCGCGTGTACCATGCCAGCGAACGGCGCATCACCTTCTTCATGAACTGAATTGCATCGTTGTGCAATCCGGAATTACGCGGATTGATCTTCCCGCTTTGGCGCGTTCCGTCCAAGGCTGTTTCGATCTCGAATCGCAAGGGCCAAAAATCCCGCGACTCCAGGCGGAAGCTAGACGAGGCGCCGCCCTCCGGCGAAGCTGGCACGTGTGATGCCTGATCATTGGCGGACCCTGCCTGAGCGGCTGGGGGCGACTGTGAGCCAGCGCGGTGCTGGCTCACATGGACGCCCATGCGATGCAAGATCTCTTCCGTGGATGGGGTCTGACTCATAGCACCTTCAATGCCTGAAACAGGCTGCCGCAGATCATGGATTTCCAGCGGGCTTTGGCAGAATGGGAACGCACAGTAAAGCCTACCAACCCGTTATCAATTGTGCAATTCGCGCCTAGGAAACTGAGTACATGCTCAGCCCCCTGCACTGGATCGGTCGGCTGAACGCGGTGGCCTGTGGGCGTTGCCGCAGATTTCCGCTCCACATTCGTTAACCTTGTGTAAAAGTGTAAAAGCGCAGTTTTCCACTCTAGACCCAAACCGCTGCTTTCACCCTGGTGAGACCAAGCCCATCAACCCAAGATGTGCCCTTCGGTCCCTTTTTCGTTCTTAAACGGATTTTTGTTTTTCCGGCTCTTTAGCAAGTCCGGCCGCCCCTCGCGGCAATGCATCTGTACCTCTTCGTAGACGAAGCCGGTAAAACGTTGTATTCGATTCAAGATGGTTTTAACCTGCAGTTGAATAGCTGATCTCCCGGCTGCTTGGTTTCTTTCCTGATAAACAGCAGACTAAGCCAGCTTGCTGGAGTTCAGCTATTTCCTCTTGTCGGGGTTAAACCGGGAAGTTAACTCGTTTGTAGCCGGGGCGGTGGGAAAAGTGGAAATCCCGCCGCTTTTGCGGGATTTCCAAGTGGGTAAGAGGGCCGTGGAAAAAACCGCTCCATGGAAAAGTCCAAAGGCGGGACTTTCCCCACATTAGGACGCCTTCCGGAACCGGAATCAGCCCACAGATTGTGCTGAGGAGGCGTTTTTCCTATACATCAAGAGCCAGCGCCAAGTGCTGAATCATCGTTTCGCGCATCGGCGACGCCCGTCGGGCTTACCGCACGAATCCCGGGGTTTTCAGCTTGGCGAGGCTTGCCGCTCTTCCTATCTACGATCGAGCCAACTGAAGGAATCTCCCAGATTCCCCAGTCCGAGTTCCTGCAATCGTTCCAGCACGGACTTGGCGATTGCCGTTGGATGGAGAACATTCCAAACATGTTCTCTGGCTCGCAGTCCCAGGCCTGCGGCAGAGTCGCGATGCTCGACAACATAACGCATGCTATCCGTTGCGTAGTCGAGGTCAGGTTGTGCCCAGTGATAGCCTGCCCGATATGGTCCGTGAGTTTGATCCAGAGTGATGAGCTTGTAGGGAACCAGGAAACTCGTCTCAGGAGTCATGTAGTCAACGTTGCCCGAGTAACCTGTGGCGATCACAGGTTTGCCGCATAGCATGGCTTCCGCCATCGTCAGTCCGAATCCTTCCGAGCGGTGAAGCGAGACGTAGCAGTCAGATGCCATCATCAGTTCGTGCTTCGCGCTCCTCGAAAGTACCTCGTCAAGGAACCGAACATTAGCTCCGTCCGCGGCCTCCTGAAGCATGCGTAACTCTTCTCTGTGCTGAGAACTATGCGAGGATTTGATGAGCAGCTGAACGTCGGTTCTCGCACCAAATGCCCTCTTGTAAGCCTGAATCAGGCCGACAGGATTCTTTCGCTCTATGAAGCTATGGAAGTCAAAAATGAACAAGAAAACAAAAGTATCGGTAGCCATGCCAAATTGGCTTCGTTTCGCAGTTGGCGCTAGCTTCAATTGAGGGTCGATGGAATGCGGGAGGACCCGCACTGGCACCGGCGAGGCTGCGGCCACAGAGTCACGGCTGAACTTACTGGGAGTCCATATCTCGTCTGCGTATTCAAAGGACGCAGCCCACTCCGGAGGGAATTCAGGTAGCTCCCAGGCCCAGTAGCCAATATTGTACCGGCCTCTCAAGTACGCCGGGCGACTCGTTGCAAATGATACGAATTGATCCGCGTTTACCGTTATCAGATTGACCGAATATGGGTTTTCGGTCGAGATGGACTGAGGCAGCGATTCGACATTGTGTGAACCGCTATCCAACGTATTGTTTGCCGCGCAAGGAATCTTCGCGGCTTGCACGATTCGCAAATTGCTCCTTACGCCTTCCCCTACACCCTTCTCGGAATTGAGATATCCCAAAACATTGACACCGAAAGGCAGCCTGGACATATTCTTCCGCTGATTGCCGTTGCTTGGTCGTGCATCCGGGGTTTCATCGAACCAGGTGAAGGGGTCTCCGAGATGTCGCACGTCCGGTCCCAGATTCCAGTAGTACCTCCGCGCTGCCGACGGAATGGGGACGCCGCTATCAAAGAGATCATGATCGTACTGCCAGTTCTTGGTTTTGTTCCAACCCTTGTCGAGCAGCGACTGCCGATACTGGGCGTACAAATGCCGCGTGTCGCCAATGTCCGACATCTCTTTAAATCGGTTCTGGTGCTTCGAGATCTGCTGGGGCTCATCAGGGTTGAATCCGCTGAAATGGAAAAAATACACTGGTTTGCCGTTAACGCTGATCGCTCCAGCCTTCGCCGCCACCTTACGCTCGTGCAGATTCCAATATGCAATGTTGTAACCAGGATCGCGACAGATCCGGACTCCGTCGAACAATCCTGGGACCAGATCCATCCATCTTTGATCAACAAAAAGGTTTCTCTCGAAGGAAACAATGCACTGGTGGTATAGCTTTTCGTGCCACCAGCCTAGCAGCTTTGCGGAGACTTCACTGTTCCGCAAGCCCAAGAATCCCAGGTTATAGGTTCCCGCTTGCAGAATAGTGTGATCGGACGGGTTGCCGCCGTCGAGCGGCAAGGGACTTGTCAGATGCGGCGTCAAAAGAACATTGGAATCATCGAGGGCAGCGCTGAGGGAATCAAGCGAGCTCAGTACTTGAATGTCAGGGTCGAGATACAACAGCTTTCTAATCGAGTAAGACTTGAAGAGATGCAGCAAGAAATACGGCTTGGCGGCAGTGCTGGCCTCCAAGACCGAATACTTAAACAGAAATCCTTCCAGGTTGGGGATTGCCAGTTCTGAAATGAGTATCGTCTTGAAGTCCTCTTCTGCTGGAGTAAAAAAACCCATTGGAGAATCCAGCAATAGAACGAAAAGCGGGCAATTGGGATGGAATTTGTGCCACGATTCCGCGAGAACGCGCGCATGGGGCAAATAGTTCTTGGCAATAATGGTGCACGCCGCGAATTCTATGAGCGATGGATTCATTGAAATAATGCCCACTGCACAAGATCAGTGTAGTTCCGCTTGGATCACTGGATTCATGAAATATGTCAAAGCGATGGTGCTTCCCGAATTGGAACGTCCTGGCTCCCGATGAACTCCTGGTAGTGGTTGAAAGCGTCTGAGGAGCCATTCTTTCAATAACTTACGAATCCAAAACAAAACTTCACCGCATTTTGAATTAGAAACTCGCTTGCTCCTGTGCTTGCTCTTCGTTTCTGCCCGGCCGAAACGTTCCTGCCTGCCTCTGACCCGGCTTACTGCAAGAGTGCGTATCCCAGCGCACGAAGCTGGTCGGCAATCACCTTGTGGCCGCATCATTGGGATGGAGACCGTCAACCGGGATCAGTCCCTGGGCGACAGGGTCCTGGGTGCCGTCCGCGCCGTTGAAAGCCTGCTGTACGTTGGCGACCGGAATGCCAGCGCAGGCAACACGCTGTTTCAGCCTATCAGGCTCAGGTGATCTCTGCAATTCTGGCCAACCACCCAAAATGGATTTACACATCGAAGTGAGGACCCTCAATGCCGTTTCTCACCAGCCACCGATCTTGCGGCAGATTGCGCAAGGCCGACATGCGCTCCCGCCACGCCTTTCCGAAGTTCTTTTGCCCCTGAGTCATTCGTCCAGCGCTGCCTGGGTCTGCCCGCTGTCCTTTGTCCTGTGTTTTGTGTTCCAGGTAGAGAAGTGCTCATCAAGCCAAGGCTTACCTAGAAGAGATGCGAAAAACGGAGGCACAGTTTTATCAGGCACTTAGAAACGCGGCGATCCGGTACTCATCTGATTTAGCTTTCCGATCAGTAGCGGCGTTCCAAATAAATGGTGCGAATCGGCTATTGGGCGATATGATGAGAGTTTTAAGAATCTTACGTGTGGTCCCGGAGGGATGAATGGCTCGCCTGAGCTCAGTCTTGCTTGTCCTTATTCTCATTTTCGCATTTTTCACCTGCGCCGCTCTGGCCCAGGACACACCTTTAAGTGCAACCGTCACCTGCAGCTTCGACGCCGACAGAGAAGTAACCGCGGCGTATCAAAAGATTTCGTTCAACTTGAAAAAGCCGGTGTTCGGAGGCGAAATCCCCTACGGCAAAGCTTGGGCTCCGGGTGGAAAACCGCTGACTCTATTCACGAACTCGAACGTGGAAATCGGCGGAAAGATGCTCCCAATGGGCGCCTACACTATGTTTTTGCTCCCCACGCAGAAGCGGTGGACCCTGATTATCTCCAAGAGTACAGACCTCACGGGCAGGTATGACGAACGCCAGGACCTGGTGCGCGTGGCGATGGAATTAGGGGAAGTTCTGATGCCCGAACCGCAGTTCAGCGCATCGTTTGCCCATGTCGCACCCAACCAGTGCAGTCTTCGTCTTGAAATGGCCAACACCGGCAGTTGGGTCACGTTTGAGAGGAAATAAAATTGTTATAGCGTTAGCGGTGCTGGAATGCGCTGAGGTATGGAACGGTGCCGGGATTAGTGTATCCGCCCGCACTACCCGTGCAAACCGGACACATCTATTGCGGAACTGCTCTAATCCGCGAAAATCGGGACTTCTTCCTTCTTGGCTTTTGTGCGCTTTCCGGGAAGATGGCGTACCACCAAATCCTTGAAGTGGTCCATGTAGAGATAGACGACGGGCGTCGTGTACAAGGTCAGCGCCTGGCTGACGATCAGCCCGCCGACGATGGCGATGCCGAGCGGGCGGCGGATCTCAGAGCCAACTCCTCTGCCAAACGCCAGCGGGACCGCGCCCAGCATGGCCGCGGCTGTGGTCATCATGATGGGACGGAAGCGGACCAGGGCCGCTTCATGGATCGCTTCCTCCGCGGTCTTGCCGGTGCGCTCCACCTCCAACGCAAAATCAATCATCATGATGGCGTTNNATGGCGTTCTTCTTCACGATGCCAATGAGCAGGATGATGCCAATCAGGGCGATCACATCGAGCTGCATGTGGAAGAGCAATAGCGCCAGCAGCGCGCCCGTCCCCGCCGAAGGCAGCGTGGAAAGAATCGTAACGGGGTGGATGTAGCTCTCGTAAAGCATCCCGAGCACGATGTAAACGGCAAGCAGGGCCGCCAGAATCAAGATGGGTTCCGACGACAGCGAATCCTGGAAGGC